>NZ_JBEYXD010000004.1:0-17314 GCF_040644975.1 Streptomyces sp. NPDC046900
CGAGCAGTCCTGTGCCAGCCGCTCCGCCGCGAGCTCCGCAGCGATGGCCTCGAGACCGGCTCGTACGGGGTAGGACTCCTCCAGGTCGGCGGCGGCGCCGAACGGCGGGCGCCCCCTCGGGAGCCGTGCGGTGCGCCGGTCAGACCTGGCCGGCCTTCTCCAGCGCCGAACAGCAGGTGTCGACGAGCAGACAGGTCACCACGTACGGGTCGACGTTGGCGTTCGGGCGGCGGTCCTCGATGTAGCCCTTGCCGTCCTTCTCCACCTGCCAGGGGATGCGGACCGAGGCGCCGCGGTTGGAGACGCCGTACGAGTACTCGTTCCACGGGGCGGTCTCGTGCAGGCCGGTCAGGCGGTCGTCGATACCGGCGCCGTAGTTCTTGACGTGCTCCATCGGCTTGGAACCCTCGCCGAGCGCCTCGCACGCGATGATGATCGCGTCGTAGCCCTCGCGCATCGCCTTGGTCGAGAAGTTGGTGTGCGCGCCGGCGCCGTTCCAGTCGCCCTTGACCGGCTTCGGGTCGAGGGTGGCGGAGACGCCGAAGTCCTCGGCGGTGCGGTACAGCAGCCAGCGGGCGACCCACAGCTGGTCCGCGACCTCGAGCGGGGCGAGCGGGCCGACCTGGAACTCCCACTGGCCCGGCATGACCTCGGCGTTGATGCCGGACAGGCCCAGGCCGGCCTTGAGGCAGTTCTCCAGATGCGCCTCGACGATCTCACGGCCGAAGATCTCGTCGGCGCCGACACCGCAGTAGTAGCCGCCCTGCGGGGCCGGGAAGCCGCCCTCGGGGAAGCCGAGCGGACGTGTGCCGTCGAAGAAGGTGTACTCCTGCTCGATGCCGAAGATCGGCTCCTGCGCGGCGAACTTCGTGGCGACCTCGGCCAGCGCGGCACGCGTGTTGGACGGGTGCGGGGTGAAGTCCGTGTCGAGCACTTCGCACAGCACCAGCACGTCGTCGCCGCCGCGGATCGGGTCGGGACAGGAGAAGACCGGCTTGAGCACGCAGTCCGAGGCGTGGCCCTCGGCCTGGTTCGTGGAGGACCCGTCGAAGCCCCAGATCGGCAGCTCCGCACCCTTGGCGTCGTCGCCCAGGATCTTCGTCTTGGAACGGAGCTTGGCCGTCGGCTCGGTGCCGTCGATCCAGATGTACTCAGCCTTGAAGGTCACGGGCCTCATCCTTCGGGGTGGGTCTAGGCGCACTTGCGGGTGCCGCGGCACCGGGGCGCCGCGCTTGCTGCCCGGCAGCTTGTCAACAGGCGATTTCCCGGCCGTTGCCCATGTGTGAACCCCGTGTTACCCGGGGCGTGTGCACCCGAACGGCCGGGTGGCCCGTTCATCCCTTCCCGGGGCGGTGCCAGGGGCTCGGCGTCAGCCGGAGGCGGTGGGGCGGCCCTGGTCCGCGGCCGCCTTCCGGACGCCGTCCAGGAAGCCCCGCACGGCCGCCAGTTCCCGCTCGTCGTACCCCTTCAGCAACTCCACCGCCTGCCCGATCAGCGGCCCGAAGAACTCCTGGCCGAGCTCCACCGCCCGCTCGTCGACCTCGACGAGCACGCGCCGCCGGTCGCGACCGTCGCGTACCCGCCGTACATGCCCGAGCCGTTCCAGCCGGTCGACCAGGGCCGTGGTGCCGGCGGAGTTGAGCCCGAGGAGCGCACCGAGGCGGCCCGCCGTCATGTCCTGGCCCGCGCGGGACGCGTCCATGAGGGCGATCAGGGCGCGTACGTCGGTCGGGTGCATGCCGTTGAGGCTGGCGAACCGGGCGCTGTGCAGGCCGAGTTCGACGGCGACCGCGCGCAGGAGATGGACGATCTCCATCTCGGGTCCCTGGTGTGCACGGTCCGCCACGTCCGCTCCCGAAGAGGTCCTGTTATCTCGCTGGCCAAGTATCTCGCTCAACGAGAGAATAGGTGCCCATGGACTCCTCTGTGTACGAGACCCTTGGCCCGGCGGACTTCCACGCGGCCTACGACGAGGTGCTCGCCGAGTGGCCCGCCGACACCCGGCAGAGCAGCGTCCCCACTCCCTACGGCCGCACACGGGTGACCAGTAGCGGCCCCGCCGACGCGCCACCGCTCGTCCTGCTGCCGGGTGGCCGCGCGACCGCCGTGTCCTGGTACGCCAACGCGGCCGCCTTCTCCCGCAGTTGCCGTGTCCACGCGGTCGACCTGATCGGCGATCCCGGCCGCAGCGTCCCGGACCCGCGCCGGCCGGTGCGCACCGTCGCCGATCTGACCGCCTGGCTCGACGCGGTCCTCGACGGGCTGGGCATCGGCGCCACCGCCGTGGCCGGGCACTCGTACGGCGGCTGGATCGCCCTCCACTACGCGCTGCACGCGCCGGACCGCGTCACCCGGCTCGCCCTGCTGGACCCGACCGGGTGCTTCGCCGGGTTCCGGGCCGGGTACCTGCTGCACGCCCTGCCCATGCTGCTGCGCCCCTCCCCGCGCCGGATCCGGGCCTTCCTCGAGTGGGAGACGGGCGGGGTGCCGCACGCCGCCGCGTGGCTGCGGCTCCAGGAGACGACGGCCGGCTTTCCGGCGGCCAGACCGGTGACGGGACCGCGCCCGAGCGCCGCCGCGCTGCGCTCGCTGCGCACAAGGGTCCTGCTGCTCGTGGCGGCGAGCAGCAGGACCCATGATCCCCGCCAGGTGGCCGCCCGTGCCGCCGAGTTGCTGCCGGACGTGGAGACCGCGGTCCTGCCGGACGTCTCTCATCACGCCTTGCCGTACACCAACCCGGCGGCCACGAACCGCCGCCTCCTGGAGTTCCTGGGCGGCTGAGGTCACCCCACCTTCTCGATCACGGCCCGGCGGATCAGGAACTTGCCGGGCTCGCGGACCTGTTCGAAGGCCGCGTTGTTGAGCAGCACGCAGCTGCCGGAGACCGAAGTGACCGTCACCGTCGTGGACTTGTTGTTGTCCAGGTTGGTGACCTTCAGCTTCGTGCCGGCCGGGAACTGGTTGCTGGACGCGGCGGGGGCGCCGGCCTCGCCGGAGAGTGTCACGGTCGAGCCCTTGCAGACCTGCTGGCCGGATACGTTCCCGGCGTTCCCCCCGTTGCCGGCGGGTGCCGTCGTCGCGGGTGCGGCGCCGGCGCCCTGCGAGGCCTGGGGGTCCTGAGCCGACCCCCCGGCCTGTGCGGCACCGCCGGGCTGAGCCGCCCCGCCTGCCTGAACGGACTCGCCGACCTGGCAGCCCGACGCCTGCTGCTGGACCTTGATCTGGGCGATGACCGCCTCGCGGTTGGCGATGCGCGCCGCCGACTGGACGTCCGGGTTGGCCTTCTGTCCGGCGATGAACGACTCGTTGTTGCCGAGCGCGGTGGCCAGCCCCTTGCAGACCGTCGAGTTGGACGCGTTCTGCACGTTCGCCGCGTTCGAGGTGGCCGCGAGGGCGAAGGCCCCGCTGCCGGCCACGGCGACGGCGGTGACCGCCAGTGCGATCTTCTTCTTGGGACTGAGAGTCCTCCTACGCGACATGCGCGCCTCCTGTCCCCGGCCGCCTCCACGACGGCCGGATGCGATAGGTACGCCGCTAGGTACGGGATACCGAACGCTGTTACTCAGCAGTCACAGGAGTCATGGAAGTAACGTAGGTCACAGGGGAGTTGGGCTCAGCGCGACAGAGCGTCCCGCACCGCCTCCTCCGTGCGGCCCACGACGGCCGTGTCGTCGTCGGCGGTGATGATCGGCCGCTGGATGAGCCGGGGGTGCTCGGCGAGGGCACGCACCCAGCGGTCGCGCTGTGCCGCGTCCCTCGCCCATTCCTTCATGCCGAGCTCCTTGGCCTCCGCCTCCTGGGTCCGGGTGATGTCCCAGGGTTCGAGGCCGAGGCGCTCGAGTACGGCGCGGATCTCGTCCTCGGTGGGGACGTCCTCCAGATAGCGGCGCACGGTGTAGTCGGCACCCTCGGCGTCGAGCAGGCTGATGGCGCTGCGGCACTTCGAACAGGCCGGGTTGATCCAGATCTCCATGGCACGCACGGTAGCCGAAACCCCTCTGGTCACCCATGCCGCACCCTGCCCAAAGCCCATGTGGCCAGCGGCTTTTGTCAGTGGGCGGCAGTAGAATAGAAGCAGTGTTCGAGGGAGTCGGTGGAGTTCACCACGACTCCCAGACCGCGACAGGAGGATGCCCGTGCCCGCTGCCGCAACCAAGCCGAAGCCGACCCAGTCCACCGCCCGCAGGCCGGTCCCGCTGGACCTGCCCTACGCACCGTTGGACAAGCGCCCGCTCCCTCCGGGACGGCCGCGCGAGTGGTACGTCACGCACAACCGGCGCCTCAAGGCGATGCGCCTCGCGATCGCCCTGCTCGACTCCGGGGTGTACATGCCGAACCAGGCGCGCAACGAGACGATACGGAGCACCGCGGAACGGATCGGGGTGCATCCGCCGTCGGAGACCACCTGTCACATGGTGCGGGCGCTGATGCGGTACAGCCGCTGAGCCGTGACTTCGGGCGCCCGCTCGTCATGGGCGCCCGAAGTCGCCGCACTGAGGTCGCTCGGGTCGCCGTGCGGGAAGCCCCTGCCGTGCCGAGAAGTGCCGCTAGGCGGACAGCTCTTTCTCCAGGGGTGTCCGGAAGCGCGGTGTCACCCGGGTGTCCCCGAGCCAGGCGGACAGCCGGGCCGCCTCCTCCTCGACGGCCGCCCGGGCCTGCTGCCCGAGGTCCTCCGTCTCCAGGAGGCGCCACACCACCTCCCCGCCGGGTCGCTGCGCCCAGCCGCCGACCACACGGCCGTTCCACCACACCGTCGGTCCCACATTGCCGCTGCCGTCGAACAGCGCGGGGCGCAGACCGGGGGACAGGTACCAGTCGCGCTCCTGCCATCCCATCGTCGTGGGGTCGAGACCGGGGAGCAGGGCTGCCCAGGGCTCCTCCGGGGCCGCGGCGGGTTCCTCGTCGACGGCCGTCACATACGCCGTCGCCCCGCCGTCGACGGTCACCGCAACCGCGCCGATCGCGCTCAGTGCCCGGCGCAGATCCGTGACCCGCCACCCGGTCCACCACTTGAGGTCCGCCTCGGTGGCCGGGCCGCAGGCCGCCAGCCAGTGGCGCAGCAGCTCGCTCTGGGCCTCGGCGGGCGGCAGTTCGGGGTGCGGCGGGGCGACCGCCCAGCGGAACTGCGACGACGTCCACGCACCCAGCGGACGCCCGCGCACCACCCGGCCCTCGACACCGAGCACCCGCATCAGCCGGGACGACACCGGCTGCAGGCTCTCGTAGCTCTTGCCCGCGGCGTAGGTGAACCGCTCCTTCAGCCGCGGCTCGTCCCGGGTGAGTTCGCCGACCGTCGCCTGCCCGCGGCGGGCCAGTGCGGCCAGCGCCGACGCCTCGACCTCCGTGAGCCACTGTGCCGTCAGCCGGCCGTCGCTGCCGGTGACCATGTCCTTGACCAGCCCGGCTCGCGCCTTCGCCGCGATCGCCAGTCCCGTCGACGCGTGCACCACGGCCGCCAGTCCGGTCGGGAACACGAACACGGTGTGCCGCATACCGTGCATCCGCACCAGCGTCCGTTCCTCGTACAGCGCCCGCTCGACCTCCGGCACGGTCCCGCCCGCGTCCGCGAGCCGCGCCCCGATCGCCAGGTACACCGTGGCGGGGTCGGTGCCGTGCAGCGCGACCAGCGAGCCGGCGACCTCCTCGGGGGTCTTGGCCCGCGCCTGGGCGGCCAGTCGGTGCCGGAGCGCGAGCCGGGCCCGCCGCTCCTCCACTCCGATGTGCCGTTGCCGACCGCCCACTCCGCCTCCCACCGACCCGCCCCGTACGGATTGCGCCCATCCTTGCGGAAGCCGGCCCGTCGCGGCGACCCGTCACCCGAAGTGCCGCGCCCCGCATGCGGTGGTGCACCGACCGGCCTTGACTGAAGGCATCACGCGAAGACGGGAGCAGCGATGGCACGACACGGAGTACGGGACGCGGTGCGGGGCTTCGCGGTGGTCCTGGCGGCTGCCGCCGTGCTCTGCGGCTGCTCGGGCGGCGGCGTCGCCTCGGGCACC
Organism: Streptomyces sp. NPDC046900; assembly: GCF_040644975.1. NCBI lineage: Bacteria > Bacillati > Actinomycetota > Actinomycetes > Kitasatosporales > Streptomycetaceae > Streptomyces > Streptomyces sp. NPDC046900. The sequence continues at coordinate 6,000 of NZ_JBEYXD010000004.1, forward strand.
GCGTCGCAGGCCGCGTCGAAGGCCTCCGCAGCCGCCTCCGCGGCCTCCTCACTGTCGTCGCAGGCCTCGTCCGTGCTGGCGTCCGCGAGCGCCGAGGCGAGCCGCAAACTGGACCAGATCAAGGGCGGTGTGCACGCCAAGGGCGACGTCAGGCTCGGCGCGGTCTCCGCCGGGTCCGACGGACGGAAGGCGGCGCCGGTCTCCGTCACCAACCCGACCTCCGATGCCCGCACCTACGCGGTGCAGGTCAACTTCAAGGACAGCCACGGCAACCTGCTCGACACGGTGGTCGTGACGGTCGACGACGTGCCCGTACACGGCTCGAAGAACGCCACCGCGCTCAGCAACCGCCAACTCCCTGGCGAGGTCACCACCTCGGTCGCCCGCGCGGTGCGGTACTGATGCCGGTGACCGGCCCCCACGCACCGCGCCTCGGCACGCGGCCCCCGGGCCCGCGCGCCCCACGCTCGGGCCCCCGGCCCACGCGTCCGCGCCCGGGCCCCCGCCCCGCGCGCCCCCGGCCCCTCGCCTAGACCGCGCCGGCCAGCACGGCGTCCACGAACCGTCCGCGATCCCCGGCGTGCTCGCGGAACCACAGCCCCAGCCGGTGATTCGCGCCGGGCAGCTCGAGCCGGGTGAACGCGGAGTTCGTGGCGAGCGCCGCCGCCACCGCCTCGGTCACCTCCACCGGGATCACGTCGTCGGTGCCCGGCACCGCCAGCACCGCCCGTCCGGTGTACGCCCGCAGCACCGGGAGCGCGGGAGCCTCGCGCCAACTCCCCGGGGCACGGAGGATCTCGGTGAAGCGTCCGGTCCCGTCACCGAACGGGAGCGGCCAGGCCTGCGGGGCGTAGACGGCGGGCGCGCACAGGCCCATCGCCACCACCCGCCGCCCGTAGTGCCGCGCGAGGTCCGCGACCGTCTGCCCGCTCATGCTGAACCCGACCAGGACCAGCGGGCCGTCCGCCGGTGTCCGGGCGTCGATCACGGCGACCGCCTGCTCGAAGCGTCTGCGCAGACTCGACTCGGCCAGCCGGCCCGTGCTCTCGCCGTGCCCGGAGAAGTCGAAGGCCAGACCGCGGCGGCCGCGTGCCACGAACTCCTCCAGCAGCGGCAACAGCCGTTGTGAGCTGCCGTTGCCCGCTCCGTGCAGCAGCACGGCGGTGGCCGCGTCCGGGCGGCCGCCGTTGCCGGCGTACACACCGCTGAGTCGTTCGTCGTCGTGCCGGTGGTCGAAGGAGGAGAGCTCGATCATGGGCCCATTCATGCACGGCCGGGGCGCCACGTTGCGTGTTTCGCCGAACTCGGGCCGCAGGAAAAGGGGATGCACTCGGGGTGACCGCGTCCGTATGCTGGACATGCGTTCCGGAGCCGCCCACCACCGCTTTCCGCCGGACCGGCGTCACCCGGTGGACCCGGGGCTACTCTCTACGCACCGACGGCGGCCGCTCTCCCCCAGCGCCCCGCCGTATCCCCGCACCACCTCTCACCACCCACGCTCACGGAGGCCCGTCATGGGCACCATCGTCATCGCCGGAATCGTCGTCCTCGTCATCCTGGGGTTCGGAAACCACGCCTGGTGGCTCGCGGCCGCCGTTCTGCTCTTCCTGTACGCGCAGTACGGGCGCGGCTCCTCGGCGTCCTCGCCGGGCGGCCCTCCGGGAGCAGCGGCCAGCTACCAGGAGTACCGCGAGCGCCGTGACCTGCACGCCAAGTGGGAGCGCCGCTACCGCCGCGAGCGTCCCTTCGAGCACCGCCGTCAGGAACGCGACAAGTCCAAGTAACCGATCCGGCGCGCCCGTTCACAGACCGGGCGCGCCCCAGATGGGGAACCAGCGGCCGAGGTCCTGCTCGATCTGCAGATCGTCGCCGAGCGCCGCCTTGACCTGCAGTTCCAGCGCGTTGTCGCGCCGCTCGCGCTGCCCGGCGAGCGGCGCGAACGGGTAGAAGGTGCCGCGTTTGTACAGATAGACGAGGCCCAGTTGCCGCCCCCGCTCGTCCTGGAAGCCGGCCACCGAGCAGAGCAGCTGCGGCCCGAATCCATTGACCTCCATCGCGCTGTTGACCGCGTGCAGATCGTTGACCAGGGCGGGCAGCTGCTCCGGGTCGCGGCGCGACACCAGCCAGGAGTACCCGTAGTCGTCCCGCTGGAGCTCCACGGGCGGCCCGCTGCGGTCGGTGTCCGAATCCAGAAGCGCCTGGACCTCACGGTTGATCTCGGCGAAGGCGCCGCCCTCCACGGTGGCGAAGCAGACCGCTCCGGTTCCGGTCGGGGTGAACCCGGCCGCCGCCTGGAGCGTGATCGCCGCCGACGGCAGGGCGAAGAGCCGGTCGAGGTCGGGCGCCACCGGTTTGGTGCGGCCGAGCAGGATGTCCAGGAGCCCCATGTGCGCTCAGCCCGCCTTTCCCGGCGTCGCCGCCTCGCCCAGCTCCGCCGAGATACGGCTGAGCTGCTCCAGCCGCTGCTCGAGGCTCGGGTGGGTGGAGAAGAGACGGGAGAGACCCGGCTCGGCACCGAAAGCGGGCGTGAAGTAGAAGGCGTTGAAGGCCTGCGCCGTCCGCAGATCCCTCGTCGGGATACGGGCGATGTCCCCGGTGACCTTGGTCAGCGCGGAGGCCAGCGCCGAAGGGCGGCCGGTCAGGAAGGCGGCCGCGCGGTCGGCGGCCAGCTCGCGGTACCGGGACAGGGCCCGGATCAGCAGGAAGCTGATCGCGTACACCAGTACCGAGATTCCCATGATGGCGCCGAAGACGACGATGGTGTTCTGGTCCTTGCGTCCGCGCCCGCCGAAGAGCTCGGAGTAGAAGGCGAACCGGGCCACGAGCCCGGCGATCACTCCCAGGAACGACGCCACCGTGATCACGGCGACGTCCTTGTGCGCCACGTGCGACAGCTCGTGCGCGAGCACGCCCTCCAGCTCGTCGGGTTCCAGGCGCCGCAGCAGCCCGGTGGTCACGCACAGCACGGCGTGGTCGGGGTTGCGTCCGGTCGCGAAGGCGTTGGGCATATCCATGCCGGACACCGCCACGAGTGGCTTGGGCATGTCGGCCACGGCGCACAGCCGGTCGACCACACCGTGCAGCTGTGGATACTCCTCACGCTCCACGATCCGCCCGTGCATGGCGTACAGCGCGATCCGGTCCGAGAACCAGTACTGTGCGCCGAGCACCAGCGCCGCGATCACGACGACCAGCACCCAGGACTTGAGCAGCACGATCAACGCGGCGACGAACGCCACGTACAGCAATCCGAGCAGGAACAGCGTGACCGTCATCCGCACGGTCAGCCGTCGATCGCTCCGGAACCGGCTCTGCATTCTGCATCACCCCGCAGTACCCGTCGGTAAGGCACTCGTCCCACCACCCATTGTGCGCCCGGTCCCGCCCATGAGCCGGTCCCGACCGACCCCATGGCAGGCAAAGAGTGCCCGTGAAGGGTGAAGAGCCACTGCCTGGCGAGGGGACGCCTGGGGTGTCGAGCCGTCCTGCCCGATGGTCCGCGGCCACGTGTTCGACGGCGCCCGCAGATCGTTGCGGCGGCCGGCGGGGGTGCCGTCTTGGTGGATTGTGCGGGGCGTGAGCTGGGGTTGGGGTGTGGTGCGGGCGCGGACAGTGCGGCGTTCATGACTGAGCGTGGCCCCCAGGGTCCGGCCCCGCGCCCCGGGCGGGGCCACCCGGGCCGTGTGCGGCGTCTGCGCGCCCGGCCGGTCTTACGCAGGTACGCGGGCTGGCTGGGTCTCAGCAGGCGTGATCCCCGAGCGGTCGTCGGGGGAGCGGTTCAAGCAGTCGCGCGAGCACGGCATGCACGCCCTGAGGCACTACTACGCGTCGGTGCTGCTGGACGCGGGGGAGAACGTGAAGGCCCTGGCCGAGTACCTGAGGCACGCGGACCCCGGCTTCACGCCGCGTACCTACACGCACCTGTTGCCGAACAGTCAGGATCGAGCCCGTAAGGCCATCGATCAGGCGTACGAAGACCGGCGGGATGACGCAGCCTGAGTGGGCCTCTGAAGACCGGGAGCCGAAAAAGCCGAAGGCCGGCTCTCCCGTGCTGGGAGAGCCGGCCGACGGCCCACAGACGGCCCAGGGGAGCGGCTACCCGCTCGACCTGGGGCGATATCACACGTCGAAGTAGAGCTCGAACTCGTGCGGGTGCGGGCGCAGCTGCAGCGGGGCGATCTCGTTCGTGCGCTTGAAGTCGATCCACGTCTCGATCAGGTCGGCGGTGAAGACGTCGCCCTGGAGGAGGAACTCGTGGTCGGCCTCGAGGGAGTCGAGGACGGCCGGGAGCGAGGTCGGGACCTGCGGGACGCCCGCGTGCTCCTCGGGGGCCAGCTCGTACAGGTCCTTGTCGATCGGCTCGGCCGGCTCGATCTTGTTCTTGATGCCGTCCAGGCCCGCCAGCAGCAGGGCGGAGAAGGCCAGGTACGGGTTGCCGGAGGAGTCCGGGGCACGGAACTCGACGCGCTTGGCCTTGGGGTTCGAGCCCGTGATCGGGATACGCATCGCCGCGGAGCGGTTGCGCTGCGAGTACACCAGGTTGACCGGCGCCTCGAAGCCCGGGACCAGGCGGTGGTACGAGTTCACCGTCGGGTTGGTGAAGGCCAGCAGCGACGGAGCGTGCCTGAGGATGCCGCCGATGTAGTAACGGGCGGTGTCCGAGAGACCCGCGTAGCCGGCCTCGTCGTAGAACAGCGGGTCGCCGTTGCTCCACAGCGACTGGTGGACGTGCATGCCCGAGCCGTTGTCGCCGAAGATCGGCTTCGGCATGAAGGTCGCGGTCTTGCCGTTGCGCCAGGCGACGTTCTTCACGATGTACTTGAAGAGCTGGAGGTCGTCGGCGGCGGCGAGCAGCGTGTTGAACTTGTAGTTGATCTCGGCCTGCCCGGCGGTCCCCACCTCGTGGTGCTGGCGCTCGACCTTCAGGCCGGCCTTGTCCAGCTCCAGGCTGATCTCGGCGCGCAGGTCGGCGAAGTGGTCGACCGGCGGGACCGGGAAGTAGCCGCCCTTGTAGCGGACCTTGTAACCGCGGTTGTCCTCGAGCGCACCCGTGTTCCAGGCGCCGGCCTCGGAGTCGATGTGGTAGAAGGACTCGTTCGCGCTGGTGGCGAAGCGGACGCTGTCGAAGACGTAGAACTCGGCCTCGGGGCCGAAGTACGCCGTGTCCGCGATCCCGGTGGAGGCCAGGTAGGCCTCGGCCTTCTTCGCCACGTTGCGCGGGTCACGGGAGTACTGCTCGCCCGTGATCGGGTCGTGGATGAAGAAGTTGATGTTCAGCGTCTTGTCGCGGCGGAAGGGGTCGATCCGGGAGGTCGACAGGTCCGCGCGCAGCGCCATGTCGGACTCGTGGATGGCCTGGAAACCACGGATCGAGGATCCGTCGAAGGCGAGCTCGTCGTCCGGGTCGAACGCCTCGACGGGCACGGTGAAGTGCTGCATGACGCCCGGCAGGTCGCAGAAGCGGACGTCGATGAACTTGACGTCCTCGTCCGCGATGAACTTCTTGGCCTCGTCGGCGTTCTGGAACATCCAGCTCCTCCTACTCCCGACCGTCCTCGCCGGGGTGGTAGTTCGTTCGTGCGGCCAGTGCGGTGGCACACGCTGGTGCCGACCATAGGGACGGGGCATTTCTCGGGCGTGACCCAATTGTTTCTCCCAGGTTAACCAGCCCGAGGCTCTCGGACCCCACCTCACTGCTCGCCGAAACGCGGGCAGTACCGTGGACGCGTGGACAACAGGCAAGCAATCGGATCCTGGCTCTCCGGTCCCCGCGCGGCCATGGAAGACGCCGGGGCGGACTTCGGGTACCGGGGTGAGCAGCTCGGTCTGCCGCAGGAGGGGCCGGGCTCGATCGCCCGCCCGGGCCGGCGCCTGGGTGCCCTCGCCGTGGACTGGGGCCTGTGCCTCTTGATCGCATACGGTCTGATCACGGACAGCTATCACCGAGCGGCCCAGGTGTGGGCCCCGCTCATTCTCTTCGCGCTGATCGTCGTCACCCTGGGCACCCTCGGGTTCACCCCCGGCAAGCGGCTCTTCGGGCTGCGGGTCGTCGCCCTGAGCACCGGCCGCGTCCACCCGCTGCGCGCGCTGCTGCGCACGGTCCTGCTGTTCCTCGCCATCCCGCCGCTGGTCTGGGACCGCGACGGCCGCGGTCTGCACGACCGGCTGGCCGGAACGGTCGAGGTACGGCTCTGAGCCTGGGCCCCCGGCGGGGCCATGGGTGATGACCGCCCCTGGCGGGACCCGCGGGTCTGTGACCCCCGCTGGCCCGGCCGCTCCGTTCGACCGAAGACGCTTCGCTCCGATCGCCTACTGGCCGTCCCTGAGAACGCCGATGGGCCGTCTCCCGAGAACCTGGGGTTCTCGGGAGACGGCCCATCGTGGGTCAGTGGAGGTCAGCGGCCCTTCGGTCCGCCCCGCGGCATCCGCATGCCCTTCGGCAGCGGTCCCTTCGGCAGCGGCATGTTGCTCATCAGGTCGCCCAGCGCCCGCAGCCGGTCGTTGGTCGCGGTCACCTGTGGACCGGTCAGCACCCGCGGATACTTCAGCATCGTCGTACGGAGCTTCTTCAGCTCGACCTGGCCCTCGCCCTTGCCGACGACCACGTCGCGCACCGGAACGTCCGCGACGATGCGTGCCATCTTCTTCTTCTCCGCGGCCAGCAGGCTCCGGACGCGGTTCGGGTTGCCCTCGGCGACCAGGACGATCCCGGCCTTGCCGACCGCGCGGTGCACCACGTCCTGGCTGCGGTTCATCGCGACCGCCGGAGTGGTGGTCCAGCCGCGGCCGATGTTGTCCAGGACCGCCGCGGCGGCGCCGGGCTGGCCCTCCATCTGGCCGAAGGCGGCTCGCTCGGCCCGGCGTCCGAAGACGATCGCCGACGCGAGGAAGGCGAGCAGGAGGCCGAGAATTCCGAGATAGACAGGGTGCCCGATCAAGAATCCGATCGCGAGGAAGACACCGAAGGTGACGATTCCGACAGCCGCGAGTACAAGACCGATCTTGGGGTCGGCCTTGCGGGTCATCTTGTAGGTCAGGGCGATCTGCTTCAGTCGCCCGGCATTCGCAGCGTCCGCTGCAGTTTCCTTCCTCGCCATGCCACGAAGTCTACGTGGCCGGGGAAGCCGCGACGACGGCAGTGCCGTGCCGGAGCGGTGGGGACGCTCCGCGCGGGCGAGCGGCGATCAGGAGCCGTGCACCACGGAGTCGAGGACGCGCTGCGCCTCGACCCGGTCCTTGGCCCGGCGCCGGTCCTCCAGCACGGAGGTCCAGGCGTTCTGGCGGGCGGTCCGCTGACCGCTGCTCATGAGAAGCGATTCGATGGCACGCAGTGCAGTGCTGAACGACGGGATGGCGTTGGCGCGAACGGGCGCGGCCTGCATGGCTGGAGTCTCCCTGGGATCGGCGGCTTGGGGTAAGGGCTGTGCGTGGCGTAAGGCAAGCGTCACTGATTGGTGTTACCAGGGCGTGACCGACCGGTCAAACACCAATGAAACCTTGATACAGAGGCCCGAAACCCTGACGCGGCCCTGACGTGCCCGCTAGCTGCGGGGACAGTCGGGGCCGCGTCGATCGACCGCTACCCGGGGGTAGTTGCTTGTGCGCGGATTCACACGCGGGAAGTGGCACGCAGTGCCATGTACATGCAGGAGCCGGATCAGACCGCCTGCGAGGCGACGTAGCTGCCGCGCCTCTCCACCGCCATCTGGTACAGCCGCCCGGCGCGGTACGAGGAACGCACCAGCGGGCCGGACATGACGCCCGAGAAGCCGATCTGCTCGGCCTCCTCCTTGAGCTCCACGAACTCCTGCGGCTTCACCCAGCGCTCCACGGGGTGGTGGCGGACGCTGGGGCGCAGGTACTGCGTGATGGTGACCAGCTCGCAGCCGGCGTCGTGCAGCTGCTTGAGCGCCTCGCCGACCTCCTCACGGGTCTCTCCCATGCCGAGGATCAGGTTCGACTTCGTGACCAGGCCGTAGTCGCGGGCCGCGGTGATGACCTTGAGGGAGCGCTCGTAGCGGAAGCCGGGGCGAATGCGCTTGAAGATCCGCGGGACGGTCTCGACATTGTGCGCGAAGACCTCGGGCCGGGCGGAGAAGACCTCTTCGAGCTGCTCGGGGACCGCGTTGAAGTCGGGGGCGAGGAGCTCGACCTTGGTGTGCCCGCTCTCGCGGCCGGCGGTCTGCAGGTGGATCTGGCGCACGGTCTCGGCGTACAGCCAGGCACCGCCGTCCTCGAGGTCGTCGCGGGCGACCCCGGTGATGGTGGCGTAGTTCAGGTCCATCGTGACCACGGACTCGCCGACCCGGCGGGGCTCGTCGCGGTCGAGCGCCTCGGGCTTGCCGGTGTCGATCTGGCAGAAGTCGCAGCGCCGGGTGCACTGGTCGCCGCCGATGAGGAAGGTCGCCTCGCGGTCCTCCCAGCACTCGTAGATGTTCGGGCAGCCGGCTTCCTGGCAGACCGTGTGCAGGCCCTCGCTCTTCACGAGGCTCTGCATCTTGGTGTACTCGGGACCCATTTTCGCCCGGGTCTTGATCCACTCGGGCTTGCGCTCGATGGGGGTCTGGCTGTTGCGGACCTCCAGGCGCAGCATCTTGCGTCCGTCGGGTGCGACTGCGGACACATCGGCTCCCTGTAGCTTCGATTCTTCGGCGTACACCAGGGTACGCCCGTGTTTGTTGAGCCCTACCCGTGAGGCCAACCCCGCGGCTCCGGAGTCCATTCCCGCGTCAGGCGGACGCCTTCTCGATCTCCCGCGGCTTCAGATCCGCGTTCTCCAGAACGTCCTTGAGGTGCCGTTCCACCACCGGAAGCACGTCCGCGATCGTCACGTCGCGCCCCAGCTCGCTCGCCAGGGACGTCACGCCGGCGTCCCTGATTCCGCAGGGAATGATGCGGTCGAACCAGGTGGTGTCCGGGTTCACGTTCATCGAGAAGCCGTGCATCGTGACGCCCTTGGCGACGCGGATGCCGATCTGGGCGAGCTTGCGGTCCTCCCGGCGCTGGCCGGCGTTGGAGGGCGCGTACTCGGGGCCGTTCAGCCGGGGGTCGAACTCCTCGTCCTGCAGCCGGGGGTCGAAGTCCAGGGAGAGGCCGCCGAGCGAGGGGCGCTGTTCCACCGGGTCCCCGAGGACCCACACACCGCTGCGGCCCTCGATCCGGGTGGTCTGCAGGCCGAACTCCGCGCAGGTGCGGATCAAGGCCTCCTCCAGGCGGCGTACATGGGCCACGACGTCGACCGGGCGGGGCAGCTTCTGGATCGGGTAGCCCACCAGCTGGCCCGGACCGTGCCAGGTGATCTTGCCGCCGCGGTCCACGTCGATCACCGGCGTGCCGTCCAGGGGCCGCTCGTTGTCCGCCGTGCGCCGGCCCGCCGTGTAGACCGGGGGGTGTTCGAGCAGCAGGCAGGTGTCAGGGATCTCGTCGGCGAAACGGGCGGCGTGCACCCGGCGCTGCTCGTCCCAGGCCTCCTGGTACTCGACGGCCTCGGCCCCGAACCCCATACGGACGAACCGCAACTCACTCACGGCAAGCGCCTCCCTAGAAGCTTCGTAAGGCACGAAACGCGCCCACGCCACTGTACGTCCAGCCGACTGCGCCCTGTCCGGCCGGTGTGCTGACGCCGTTCGGTCGTCCCGTCAGCTCGACTCGCCAATCCTCACACGATCGGATGAATGGGCTCCGAACGCTGCAATCGCCCGCTCACTCTCCGCTACATTCGCGCCGTTCACGAGGCCATATGGGCTGCTCACAGGCGATCCGGGCACGGCGGCGACGCGGGGGACGGCACCATGCCCTTTCCGTGGTGCCGACGAGGTCCGAAAGGCAGGAGACCGCACCGCAGATGACGGAACGACCCGCGCAGCGCACCCCCAACCGACAGCTCGCCGCGCTCATCGCAGAAGCGGGGTTCTCCAACGCGGGGCTCGCCCGTCGCGTCGACCAGCTGGGCCTCGAACACGGACTCGATCTCAGATATGACAAGACATCCGTGACGCGCTGGCTGCGCGGGCAGCAGCCGCGCGGCACGACGCCCGCGCTCATCGCCGAGGTGTTCACCCGGCGGCTCGGACGCCGGCTCACGGCGCAGGACCTCGGACTCGACGCCTGCGCCCCGGTGTACGCGGGCCTGGAGTTCGCCGCCACCCCCGAGGAGGCCATCGACATCGTCAGCGGTCTGTGGCGCAAGGACTCGGGAAGCCATGCCGAGCTGCGCAAGATCGCGTTCACCCCGGCCGGACTCGTCGTGCCGAGCCGGGACTGGCTGATCGGTCGGGCCGACGACAAGGTGGGCCGCGGCGAGGCGGTCCCCCGCATCCCGGCGCAGGGCCGCCCCGCGGTGCCCCGGCAGCGCAGCCAGTCCGAGCGCGGACCCGGCCAGAAGGTCAGCGGCGGCGACATCGCCGCGCTGCGGTCGGTGGGCGAGCTGTTCCGCGCCCTCGACCACGCCTACGGCGGTGGTCACGCCCGCCAGGCGCTCGTGCGCTACCTGGAGCACGAGGCCGAGCCGATGCTCCGCGGCGTCTACGGCGAGCAGACGGGCCGCCGCCTCTTCGCGGCGGCCGCCGATCTGACCCGGCTCGCCGGCTGGACGTCGTACGACATCGGTGCGCACGGTCTCGCCCAGCGCTACTTCGTGCAGGCGCTGCGGCTCGCGCAGGCGGCCGGGGACCGGCTCTACGGGGCGTATGTGCTGATCACGATGAGCCGGCAGGCCGTCTACCTCGGCCATGGACGCGAGGCCGTGCAGCTCGCCAGGGTGGCCCAGCAGGGCGTCGGGACGACCGCGCCGCCGGCCGTCCAGGCGCTGCTGCACGCCGTCGAGGCGCGTGGCCACGGGGTGCTCGGCGAGGTGCGCGCGTGCACAGCGTCGCTGGTCCGGGCCGAGCGGGCGCTGGAGGCCGTGCGCCCGGGCGACGAAGCCCCGCACTGGGCGCGGTTCTTCGACGAGGCGCAGCTCGCCGACGAGTTCGGGCACTGCCACCGGGACCTGCAGCAGTACCGGGCCGCCGCCCAGCACGCCGAGCGCTCGCTGCAGCTGCGGGCGCCCGGCTACGCCCGCAGCCGCCTGTTCTGCCGGGTCGTGCTCGCCTCGGCGCGGCTCGGCCTCGGCGAGCTGGACCAGGCCTGCCTGCTGGGGGCCGAGGCGGCCGCGCAGGCCTCGGAGATGCGGTCGGTGCGGGCCACCGAGTACGTGCGGGACTTCGAGCGGCGGCTGGAGCCGTACAAGGACGCGACGCCGGTGCGTGGCTACCGTGACCGGGTCGCCGCGCTCCAGTGAGCGTCGGGCTGCCGCGTGCATCGGTTCGGCGTCC
>NZ_JBEYXD010000004.1:17411-292532 GCF_040644975.1 Streptomyces sp. NPDC046900
ACGTGACCGGTGTGCGGTGCGGGACTTCGAGCGGCGGCGGGAGCCGTACAAGGACGCGACGCCGGTGCGTGGCTACCGTGACCGGGTCGCCGCGCTCCAGTGAGCGTCGGGCTGCCGCGTGCATCGGTTCGGCGTCCGGGTCGGTCAGGACGGCGGATGCGACCACGTGACCGGTGTGCGGTGCGGGACTTCGAGCGGCGGCGGGAGCCGTACAAGGACGCGACGCCGGTGCGTGGCTACCGTGACCGGGTCGCCGCGCACCGGCGAGCGTCGGGCTGCCGCGTGCATCGGTTCGGCGTCCGGGTCGGTCAAGACGGCGGATGCGACCACGTGACCGGAGTGCGGTGCGGGACCTCGAGCGGCGGCGGGAGCCGTACAAGGACGCGACGCCGGTGCGTGGCTACCGTGACCGGGTCGCCGCGCACCGGTGAGCGTCAGGCCGCCTTGGCCAGTGGTTCGGTGGCGTGCATCGGCCCGGCGCCCAGGTCGGCCAGGACGGCGGACGCGGCCCGGTGACCGGAGTGCAGTGCGCCCTGCACCGTGCTGGTGTCCCGGTGGTCGCCGCACACGTACAGGCCGGCCAGCAGCCGTACCTGCCGGTGCACGTCGTGCGGAGGCCGCATCGCCGGGACGGCACGCGCCGTGTGATGGACGGCGAGCGTCTCCCAGCGGGTCGTCGAGGTGCCGTACAGGCGGGCCAGATGCGCCCGTACGGCGCTGTCGACGCTGTCCGGTGGCGGGCCCAGCACCGTGGAGGAGACCAGGGAGCGCCCCGCGGGCGCCCGGGACGGGTCCACCGTGCTGACCACCGCCGTGTGTGCCACGGGTCCCTCACGGTCCGCGTCCAGCAGCAGCGACGCGCCCGTCTGCGGCGGTTCGTCCATCGTGTGGTGGACGACGGTGACGGGGTGGAAGTCCGGGACTCGGAGGCCGGGCAGCAGGCCGGCCGCGGCGTGCGCGTCGGTCGCCACCAGGACCGCGCGGCAGCGGAATTCACCGTGATCGGCGGTGGTCACCGAGGTCGTGGAGACGGAGGTGGCGTGGACCCCGGTGTGCACCGTGCCCGGCGGCAGCGCCCGTGCCAGCAGTTCGGGCAGGACCTCCGCCCCGCCCTCCGGCAGGCACAGCCGTCCGCTCGCGAAGGCGCGCAGCGCGAGATCGGCGCAGCGGCTCGACGTGGTCAGTTCCGGGTCGCACAACAAGGCGGCCAGCAGCGGCCGGAGGAATCCGTCGACCGTACGAGCGGGGAGCCCACGGTTCGTCAGCGCTCGGCGGGCGGGCAACTCGGGCCGCGCCAGCAGCCGTTCCACGGGCGTGGCGGCGAGGCGCGCGAGTGCCGCGCCGAGCCGGGCCTGGTCCATGGCGCTGCCGAGGGTAGTGGCCGGCCGGGGCACCGGTGAACGCGACCCCGCCGCCCTGAAGCGGACGACGCGTCCCCCGGTCGCGCCAACCCCCGTACGGGGCGCGTAAGTCGCGCGAGGAGCAGAAGCGAGCGCACGCACAGCGCTGAGTGCGCCCCTTGCGCCCCCTCCTGCCGGGGGGGAGCTCGCGCGGTGGTGGCGCCCCTCGCTGTGCACAAGGACCCCCGGTGCGAAGGGACGCAGCACGAGTGCGTCGAGCCCCGGGGTGAGGCGCAGTTCGGGATACGACGTGGACAGGAGCTGCCCGATCCGGTCGAGCCGGAAGCCGTCGACCTTCTCGGTCGACATACGTCCGCCCACAAAGGCGGCGGCCTCCAGAACTGCCGTGGTCACTCCTGCACTGGTCAGCCGGTGGGCAGCCGCGAGGCCCGCGACCCCGGCCCCCACGATGACGACGTCCGCCTGATACACGGGCTCTAGCACGTGCCCCTCCTCGAGGTTGTGCGGCCGGTGGAGACGTCATGCCCCCAACGGGCGTCCGGAATACCCGAGTTCGGGTCGAGGGTAGGTCCGTGACCGGTCAAGTGAAGTCGCGCATCGCCAGAGCACGGTCGCACGACGGTCGCATGTGGTCGAAGGCGAACGTCCCGTGCCGCGGTCCGGCCTCTCGGCTACTGTCGGAGCGCCGCCCGCAACGCGTCCTCGATCCCCGGGAAGGCGAAGGAGAACCCGGACTCCAGCAGCCGCGTGGGCACCACCCGGACACTGCCGAGCACGTCCCCGGCCATCTCGCCGAGCGCGACGCGCAGAGCCGACGCGGGTGCCGTGAAGAGCGTGGGCCGGTGCAGCACGCGCCCCATCGCAGCCGTGATCTCACGGTTGGTCAGCGGCTGCGGTGCCGTCAGATTGAACGGCCCCGACAGGTCCTCACGGTCGATGAGGTGACGGATCGCCGCCACCTCGTCGTGCAGCGAGATGAACGACCAGTACTGGCCACCGTCGCCCATCCGTCCGCCGAGCCCCGCCTTGAACAGTGGGAACAGCCGCCCCCAGGCCCCGCCCTCGCGGGCCACGACCAGTCCCGTACGCGCGAACACCGTGCGGACGCCCGCCTCCTGGGCAGGGGCCGCGGCCTCCTCCCACTCCACGCACATCGAGGACAGGAAGCCGTCCCCGGGCGGCGCCTTCTCGTCCACCTCCCGGTCCCCGGTCTCGCCGTAATAGCCGATCGCACTGCCGCTGACGAAGACGTGCGGCGGCTCGGGCAGGGACGCGACGGCCTCCGCCAGCGCCGCGGTGCCGAGCACCCGGCTGTCGCGCAGCGTCTTCTTGTACGCGTCCGTCCAGCGGTGGTCGCCCACGCCGGCCCCGGCGAGGTTCACCACGGCGTCGCACCCGAGAAGCCCCGTCGCGTCGACGTACTGCCCTTCGGGATTCCAGCAGACCTCGTTCTCCCCATGGGCCTCGCGACGCACCAGACGCACCACCTCGTGCCCGTCGGCGGCCAGCGATCGCGTCAGGGCGCTGCCGATGAGACCGGACGCACCGGCGACGGCGATTCGGGAACGTTCCATGCGCCCATCCTGCCCGGTACCCGGCCGCAAAACCGGACGGCTCCTCGTACCCCCGCCGTACAGTGATCCTCATGCCCGTTCCGTACATACGCCAGGCCACGCCCGGCGACGAGGAGACACTCGGCCGGCTCGACCGGGACACCTGGTCCCCGCTGCACGCGGTGCAGCCGCGTCCGCAGCCGCCGTACGAGCCCTTCTACACCGAGCGTTTCGGGCCGCGGGACCATCTGGTCGCCGAACTCGGCGGTACCGTCGTCGGCTACATCCGGCTGGGCTACCCGACGCCGCTCGAGTGCAACTCCCACGTCCGGCAGATCCAGGGGCTCGCGGTCGCCGACGAGGCACGCGGCGCGGGCGTCGGCCGGGCCCTGCTGCGGGCCGTGCAGGACGAGGCGCGGCGGCGCGGGGCGCGGCGCATCACGCTACGGGTCCTCGGCCACAACACCCCGGCCCGGGGGCTCTACGAGTCCGAGGGGTTCCTGGTGGAGGGGATCCTGCCCGAGGAGTTCCTGCTCGAGGGCGAGTATGTCGACGACATCCTCATGGGGCGCTCCCTGTGAGCGCCCGCACCGGCGCCGGGCGGCTCACGATCTGATGAGGTCGCCCGTGTCCACCGCCGCCGTGGCCCGCGCGGCGCGCTGGGCGTCGCCCGCGACCTCGTCCGCCGTCAGCACGTACCCGGTCTCCTGGTCCGAGGTGGAGCGGGCGAAGACAACGCCGTAGACCCGGCCGCCGGTGGTCAGCAGCGGGCCGCCGGAGTTGCCCGGCAGGACCGTCGAGCGGATCGAGTAGATCTCCCGGGTCACGGTGGCGGTGCTGTAGATGTTCTGGCCCGTGGCCTGGATCCGGTTCGCGACCGTGGCGGCCCGCAGCGTCAGGTCGCCGTCCTGCGGGTAACCCGCGACGACGGCCGCGTCGCCGCGCTTCGCTCCGTCGTCGAAGCGCAGGACCGGTGCGTGCAGATCCGGTACATAGAGGACGGCCACGTCCCGGTCGGGGTCGAAGAACACCACGCGCGCCGCGTACGACGGGCCCACACCGCCGATCCGGACGGACGGGTGGTCGATGCCCGCCACCACATGGGCGTTCGTCATCACGTGCCGCGCCGCGTACACGAAACCGCTGCCCTCACGGCCCTCGGTGCCCGACGCGCCCTCGATCTTCACCGTGCTGAGCTTGGCCGCGTTCGTCGCGCTCGCCGTGACGCTGTCCCCGGACGGCTCGGCGACGCCGGCCGTGGGCTCGTTCTCGAACGGGTTGAAGACCTGCGGAAAACCCGCCTGGGTGAGGGTGGACGTGGCGCGGGAGAACCAGGTGGGGGTCGTGTCCGGCATCGCGCTCTGCACGGCGCCCAGCAGCCTGGAGTCGCGTATCGCCCCGGTCACCAGCGGTGACGAGGAGGCGCCCAGGACGCTCGCGGCCACCCATGCCACGATCAGCACGGCCACCGTGTTGGCCGCCGCCCCACCGATCCCGTCGGCCACCCGCAGGGGCCCGCGGTCCAGCTCGCGCCGCAGCTTGAGGGCGAGACGTCCCGCCAGCTCGTGACCCACCGCCGCCGGGAGCAGCACCGTGAACACCGCGGTCACCGTCGCGGCGGAGGTGCCTCGCGTCACCAGGCTCATCACCCACGGCAGGATCCACACACCGATCACGGCACCGCCGACGAAGCCGGCCAGGGAGACACAACCGGCCACCAGACCGCGCCGGTAGCCGGACGCCGCATAGGCCAGGATCACCAGGATGATCAGGATGTCGAGCAGGTCCACAGAGCCGCCTTTCTCTCGGACCCCTTAGTACGCGCCGTGGAAGCACAGTGATCAGTCACTCGTGGGGATGCCCGCACACCGGCCATCCACGCGTCGAACAGTAAAAACGTCGCGGACCCGGACGATGGTTCCACCAGGTGGCACACCACACATCGCGGAGTGGACGGAGGTGACGGAAAGTGACTCCATGCCTGTCTTGCGAAGAACCCGGGAGCCGCAGAACGGGCCTGCGGCGCGGGTACGTGATGTGGCGCGTCCGGTGGTGGGGCGTGCGGCGCGGATCCGTGGTGTGGCGCGTCCGGTGGTGGGGCGTGCGGCGTGGGTACGTGGTGTGGCGCGTCCGGTGGTGGGGCGTGCGGCGTGGGTACGTGGTGTGGCGCGTCCGGTGGTGGGGCGTGCGGCGTGGATGCGTGGTGTGGCGCGTCCGCTGGTGGGGCGTGCGACGAAATTGCGTGGTGTCGCACTTCCGCTGCTCGGCTGTGTGCCCGGTGTCGCCGCCGTCCTCGCACTGGTGCTGTGCGCCTCCGGGGTGGAGCGGCCGGCGGTGGCCACCGCCCCGCGGCCGGTCGAGGTCAAGTCCACCGTCGTCCTGCACCTGGCGCCCAAGCCGGGCATCGTGCCGAGATCGGTGTGGGCGGACGTCAGCACCGACGGCCAGCCGCCGCCGCGCTACGACGACAAGGTCATCGCCGTCTTCGTGCACCACACCGACTCGCCGAACGGCTATAACTGCGCAAACGCCCCGCGCATCATCCGCTACCTCTACTCGGGCCAGACCGGCAACCGCCACTGGGACGACATCGGCTACAACTTTCTCGTCGACCGCTGTGGCCACATCTACGAGGGCCGCGCGGGCGGCGTCGACCGTCCCGTCACCGGCGCCCACACCCAGGGCTTC
Organism: Streptomyces sp. NPDC046900; assembly: GCF_040644975.1. Classification (NCBI taxonomy): domain Bacteria; kingdom Bacillati; phylum Actinomycetota; class Actinomycetes; order Kitasatosporales; family Streptomycetaceae; genus Streptomyces; species Streptomyces sp. NPDC046900. Next base: position 23,014 of record NZ_JBEYXD010000004.1, read on the forward strand.
AACCACCGCACCGCCGGCATCGCCGCCATCGGCACGTTCACCGCGGGTGTGCCCGTGCCCAAGGCGATGACCGACGCGATCGCCGCCCTCGCCGCCTGGAAGCTGGGCCTCGCCAACATCGACCCGCGCAGCAAGGTCCGGCTCATCTCCAGCAACGGCCTCAGCCGCTACAAGGCGGGCACCAGCGCCCTGCTGCCCGCCCTCGCGGGCCACAACGACGGCTACATGACGAGGTGCCCGGGCGCGGCGCTCAGTGCCCTGCTCCCGTCGATCAGGGAGAAGGCGGCGCATCTGCAGGGCAGGCGGTGACGCCCCTCCCCGAGCGGTCCGCCGCCGTGCGGTCCCGGCCGCCGGCGCGTGGCACGAGCGGCGGCGCGGCGCGCGCCTCAGCCCTTGAAGCGGTCCCACAGCGCGGGATAGCGGTCGGCGAGCAGGGTCTCGTTCTCCAGGTCGAACGAGCTGCCCTCGGGCTCGGAGGCGGCGGGCGCTATGCCCAGGTCGGGTGCCACGGTTCCGGTGAGCTGCTCGTACGCCTCGTCCGCCGCGTAGCCGAGCTCCTCACCGTCGCCGTCGACCTCCTCGTCGAAGTCCACCAGGAGGTCGGCGAGTGTGTCGGGGTCGTGCAGGGCCCCCTCGTAGACCTCCCGGCCCTGGCCGATCAGCCAGCACCGGAAGAAGTCGAACGCATCGTCGCTCGCGCCGTCGAGCAGCACCCAGGCGGCGCCCCACAGGTCCCAGCGATAGGCGCGGTTGTATCGGGACTCGAAGTGCCGGGCGAAGTCCAGGACCACGTCGGGATCCAGCCGTACCAGCCGCTCCACGAGCTGATCGGCCTGCTCGTCGGGGTCGCCCTCGGCGGCCGCACGACTCGCGTCCACCAGCTCCCAGAACTCCGTCTCGTCCATCACTGGACCAGCATCGGCCCTCGCAGGGGGCGACGCACGTGGAGTGCGGCGGATCGTTATCGGGCGTAGAGCGCCGCGAGACGTATCGCGTCCTCGGCGAAACGCACGCGCAGCCCCTCGGGCGACAGCACCTCGACCTCCGGCCCCAGCGCGGTCAGTTGCGCGTGCGCCACCTCCTCGGACTCCACCGGCAGGCACACCGTCACCCAGCCCCGCTCGTCCGGGCCGCCCGCGGCCGTGAGCGCCCGGCGGGCCGCGGCGGGATCGACGGCGTAGGGCAGTGTGCGTACGCCGGCCTCGGACAGCCGCACCAGGACCTCGGCCCGCAGGATGGACCGCGCGAACTGCTCCGCCTGCTCCGCCCAGAAGGCGGGCAGATCGAACTCCTCGTCGCGCCCGAACCGTTCCTCGCCCAGGTCCACGGCCGTGACGCGGTCGATGCGGTACACCCGGAACGACCCCTGCCGTGCCTCTCGCGCGCACAGGTACCAGACCCCCGCCTTGAGGACGAGCCCGTACGGCTCCAGCTCCCGCTCCACCTCGTCCTGGCCGCGCCGGTAGCGCGCGGTGATGCGGCGGTCGTCCCACACCGCGTCCGCGACCGCCGGCAGCAGCGGCGGAGTCGTGGGCTCGGTGAACCAGGCGGGCGCGTCCAGATGAAACCGCTGCGCCGCCGTGCGGGAGGCGTCGCGCAGGGAGGGCAGCAGGGCCGCGGACACCTTGAGCCGGGCCGCACCGGCCGCGTCCTCGAGCCCCATCTCGCGCAGCGCTCCCGGAACACCGCTGAGGAACAGCGCCTCGGCCTCACCGCGGGCGAGCCCCGTCAGCCGGGTGCGATAGCCGCCGACGAGGCGGTAGCCACCGCTCCGCCCCCGGTCCGCGTACACCGGAATGCCCGCCTCGGACAGTGCCTGGGCATCCCTGGTGACCGTCCGCTCGGACACCTCCAGCTCACGGGCCAGCTCGGCGGCGGTCATGGAGGACCGGGACTGGAGCAGCAGCACCATTTTGATGAGACGAGCGGCACGCATGCGTTCATGATGCCGGGCGGCACCGACAGGACACCGCAGTCGCCCCGCCCGTTCCGGCGGAGCCCGCGCCTGCCCGCTACCGCGCCTCGGACCGCGTGATCAGCGACAGATGGCCGCCCTGCGGGTCCGAGACGACCGCGAAGCGGCCCGGCGGGATCGTGGTGGGCCGGACGCGCACCGAGCCGCCCAGTTCGGTGACCCGCGCCGCGGCGGCATCGCAGTCCTCGACCGCCACGTACATCGTCCAGTGCGCCGGAAGCTCCGACGGGAAGTCCTCGTTCATGCGCTTCATGCCGCCGAACGTCTCGCCGTCGAGCTCCCACTCGGTGTACTCGGACGGGCCGAAGGGATGGGTCTCGCCGTCCCAGCCGAGGACAGCGCGGTAGAAGTCCTTGGCCTTCTCCGGCTCCCTGGCGATCAACTCGAACCAGCACACGCTGTTCGGCCGGTCCACCACACCGAAGCCGCGGTGCCCGCGGGGCTGCCAGACGCCGAACACCGCGCCCTCGGGGTCGCTGAAGACGGCGAGCCGGCCCGCGTCGAAGACGTCCATGGGCGGGGCGACCACCGCGCCCCCGTTGCCGGTGACAGCCACCGCGGTGGCATCGGCGTCCTCCACCTGGAAGTAGACCAGCCAGGACACCGGCTTCCCCTGCGCGGTACAGGGGCCGTACCCCGCGGCGTACGCACCGTCCAGGAGGAACATCCCGTACCCGCCCGCCTCCGGGTCGGGCACGTCGGCGCCGGTCCAGCCGAACAGCCGGCCGTAGAAGTCCCTGGCGCCGGGGACGTCGGTGGTCGACAGATCGGCCCAGGTGGGTGCGGAGGGACGGTTGAAGATCTTCATGGTCGGCTCCGGGACTGCCGCGAGGGAATGGGACGCAGGGACGCCTACGGCCGCCCATTCATTCACAGGGGCACCGCCTCGGCAATCGACAGGCCGCCCTCACCGTATGCGTACAAGTGTGCCCCGCTCCGGCGGGGCGGCCGGGGCGGGGCACACAGGTCAGGGCGTCAGAGGCCGTAGCGCTCCCGGGCCTCCTTCACGGCCGTGGCCTTGACCTCACCGCGCCGCGCGAGCTGGGCCAGGGCCGCGACGACGATCGACGGGGCGTCCACGCCGAAGTGGCGGCGGGCCGCCGCACGGGTGTCGGAGAGGCCGAAGCCGTCGGCGCCCAGCGAGGAGTAGTCCTGCTCGACCCACTGCGCGATCTGGTCCGGGACCTGGCGCATGTAGTCGGAGACCGCGAGCACCGGGCCCTCGGCGCCCTGCAGGGCCCGACGCAGGTACGGAATGCGCTCCTCGCCCCGCAGCAGTGCCGCGTCCGCCTCCATGGCATCGCGCCGCAGCTCGCCCCACGAGGTCGCCGACCACACGTCCGCGGCGACGCCCCACTCCTCGGCGAGCAGCTTCTGCGCCTCGAGCGCCCAGTGGATCGCCGTGCCGGAGCCCAGCAGCTGGATGCGCGGGGCGTTCGCCGCCGGGGAAAGCCCCGCCGACTCCGCCGTGTTGAAGCGGTACAGGCCCTTGACGATGCCCTCGTCGATGCCGGCGACCGACGGCTTCACGGGCTGCGGCAGCGGCTCGTTGTAGACGGTCAGGTAGTAGAAGACGTTCTGGTCCTCGCCCGGGGCCGCCTGGCCGTACATACGGCGCAGACCGTCCTTCACGATGACCGCGATCTCGTACGCGAACGCCGGGTCGTAGCTCAGCGCGGCCGGGTTGGTCGCGGCGATGACGGGGGAGTGGCCGTCGGCGTGCTGCAGGCCCTCACCGGTCAGCGTGGTGCGGCCCGCCGTGGCGCCGACCAGGAAGCCGCGACCGAGCTGGTCGCCGAGCTGCCACATCTGGTCGGCCGTGCGCTGCCAGCCGAACATCGAGTAGAAGATGTAGAACGGGATCATCGCCTCGCCGTGCGTCGCGTACGACGTCGAAGCGGCGATGAAGTCGGCCATCGAACCGGCCTCGGTGATCCCCTCGTTGAGGATCTGGCCGTTCTTGGCCTCCTTGTAGTACATCAGCTGGTCGCGGTCGACCGGCTCGTAGGTCTGGCCCTTCGGCGAGTAGATGCCGAGGGACGGGAAGAGCGACTCCATACCGAAGGTGCGCGCCTCGTCCGGGACGATCGGCACCCAGCGTCGGCCCGTCTCCTTGTCGCGGACCAGGTCCTTGACCAGGCGGACGAACGCCATGGTGGTCGCCAGGTTCTGCGAGCCGGAGCCCTTGTCGAAGGCGGCGAAGGCCTTGTCGGCGGGCGCGGGCAGCGGCGCGAGCGGGTGGACGCGGCGCGCCGGGGCCGGGCCGCCGAGGGCGGCACGGCGCTCCTGGAGGTAGCGGACCTCGGGGGAGTCGGCGCCGGGGTGGCCGTAGGGGACCTGGCCGTCGGCGAACCGGCTGTCCGGGATGGGCAGTTCGAGCAGGTCGCGCATCGTCCTGAACTCGTCCACCGTCAGCTTCTTCATCTGGTGGTTGGCGTTCTTCGACGCGAAGCCCTGGCCGAGCGTGAAGCCCTTGACCGTCTGGGCCAGGATGACCGTCGGCCCGCCCTTGTGCTCCAGGGCGGCCTTGTAGGCGGCGTAGACCTTGCGGGCCTCGTGGCCGCCGCGGGAGAGGTGGAAGCACTCGAGGATCTTGTCGTCGCTCAGCAGCTTCGCCATCTCGACGAGCGCCGGGTCCTTGCCGAAGAAGTCCTCGCGGATGTAGGCGGCGTCGCGCGTCTGGTACGTCTGCACCTGCGCGTCCGGGACCTCACGCAGCCGGCGTACGAGCGCGCCGGTGGTGTCGAGCGCGAACAGCTCGTCCCAGGCCGTGCCCCACAGGGTCTTGATCACGTTCCAGCCGGCACCGCGGAACTGGGCCTCCAGCTCCTGCACGATCTTGAAGTTGGCGCGGACCGGGCCGTCGAGGCGCTGCAGGTTGCAGTTGATGACGAAGGTGAGGTTGTCCAGCTCCTCACGGGCGGCCAGCGCGAGGGCCGCCGTCGCCTCGGGCTCGTCCATCTCGCCGTCACCGAGGAACGCCCACACGTGCGAGGACGAGACGTCCTTGATGCCGCGGTTGGTGAGGTAGCGGTTGAAGCGGGCCTGGTAGATGGCCGAGAGCGGACCGAGGCCCATGGAGACCGTGGGGAACTCCCACAGCCAGGGCAGGCGGCGCGGGTGCGGGTAGGACGGCAGACCGTTGCCACCGGCCTCCTGGCGGAAGTTGTCCAGCTGGGCCTCGGTGAGGCGGCCGTCGAGGAAGGCGCGGGCGTAGATGCCGGGGGAGGCGTGGCCCTGGACGTACAGCTGGTCGCCGGAGCCGTCGCTTTCCTTGCCCTTGAAGAAGTGGTTGAAGCCGGTCTCGTAGAGCCAGGCCGCGGAGGCGAAGGTGGCGATGTGGCCGCCCACGCCGTACTTGCTGCCGCGGGTCACCATCGCGGCAGCGTTCCAGCGGTTCCACGCGGTGATCCGGGCCTCCATCGCCTCGTCACCGGCCACGGTGGGCTCGGCGGCGGTCGGGATGGTGTTGACGTAGTCCGTCTCGAGGAGCTTGGGCAGCGCGACGCCGGCGCCCTCGGCACGTTCCAGGGTGCGCCGCATCAGGTACGCGGCACGGTGCGGCCCGGCCGCCTTGGCGACGGCGTCCAGGGAGGCCTGCCATTCGGCGGTCTCCTCCGGGTCGCGGTCCGGGAGCTGATCGAGCTCGCTCGGCTGGATGGCGTTGGGGTCGGTCATTACGCCGCCTTCCTCAGTCGAAGGGGGTTCCCTCATCGGTAAGGGTTCGGGGTGCCCTTGGTCTTTGGCAGGACAGGGCGAGGGCTTCGGTAGAGGCCCGACGGCGACTGTAACTCCCTGATCGATGATCGATCAAAGGTTTGAGGGCCAAAACCTCTCGATCACGAGAAAGTCGGCACGGGGTGCCTTCCTAGGAGACACCGGGTGCCGCTGAATCCAGGGGTTTTCGCAGGTGACGGCCGCGTCTGAGCGTGGACCCGCTCTGCTGCCGGAGCGGTCACCGGCGCTTCGGACCTCAGGCCCGCGGGGCGCAGCCCAGCACATGGGCCTTCACTATGTCCGCGATGCGCGGATCCCGGCGGCGGAACGCGGCCACCAGCTCCTCGTGCTCCTCCGCGTAGGACTGCTGCACCGTCCCCAGCCACCGGATCGACAGTGCCGTGAACACCTCGATGCCGAGCCCCTCCCAGGTGTGCAGCAGCACCGAGTTGCCGGCCGCCCGCACCAGCTCCCGGTGGAAGGCCACCGTGTGCCGCACCTGCGCCGTACCGTCCGACTTGCGGTCCGCCTCGTACAGCGCGGTGACATGCGGTTCGAGGGCCGAGCAGTCCTGTGCCAGCCGCTCCGCCGCGAGCTCCGCAGCGATGGCCTCGAGACCGGCTCGTACGGGGTAGGACTCCTCCAGGTCGGCGGCGGTCAGATTCCTGACCCGGACCCCCTTGTTGGGCGCCGACTCGATCAGTCGCAGCGACTCCAGCTCCCGCAGCGCCTCACGGACCGGTGTCTGGCTGACCTCCAGCTCCGTGGCGATCCGCCGCTCCACGATCCGCTCGCCCGGCTTCCAGCGCCCGCTGACGATGCCCTCCACGATGTGCTCGCGGATCTGTTCGCGCAGCGAGTGGACGACGGGCGCGGTCATGAGGGCTCCTTAGGCGATGGCTCGGATCCGATGCTTCGGTCCGAAGGGCCTCGTGGGGGACGGTGGTCGGGCGACGGGCGGGACCCAGGGCTTCGACGTTTAGACAATAAGGCCGTATCCCCGTGCCGAAGAGGCGCACGGCGGCGCTTTCGTGCAGGTGAGACGAGACTTACACGCCGGGCCCGGAAACAAACACGGCGCCCCCGCCCGGAGAACTCCGGACGGGGGCGCCGCTGTGGTCGGTCACCTCTCGGTGGCTCAGAGGCCGAGCTCGACCTCGAACTCGCCCGCCTCGAGGATCGCCTTGACCGCGGTCAGGTAGCGGGCCGCGTCGGCGCCGTCCACCAGACGGTGGTCGTAGGAGAGCGTCAGGTACGTCATGTCGCGGACGCCGATGACCGTACCCTCCTCCGTCTCGATGACGGCCGGGCGCTTGACCGTGGCGCCGATACCGAGGATCGCGACCTGGCCCGGGGGCACGATGATCGTGTCGAACAGCGCGCCGCGCGAACCGGTGTTGCTGATGGTGAAGGTCGCACCGGACAGCTCGTCCGGAGTGATCTTGCTGGCCCGCACCTTGCCCGCCAGGTCGGCGGTGGCCTTGGCGATACCCGCGATGTTGAGGTCACCGGCGTGCTTGATGACCGGGGTCATCAGGCCCTTCTCGGAGTCCACCGCGATACCGACGTTCTCGGTGTCGAAGTAGGTGATGGTGCCCTCGGCCTCGTTGATCTTGGCGTTGATGACCGGGTGGGCCTTCAGCGCCTGGGCCGCCGCCTTCACGAAGAACGGCATCGGGGAGAGCTTGACGCCCTCGCGGGCCGCGAACGCGTCCTTGGCCTGGGCGCGCAGGCGCATCAGGCGGGTCACGTCGACCTCGACCACCGAGGACAGCTGGGCCTGCTCGTGCAGGGCCTTGACCATGTTGTCGCCGATGACCTTGCGGATCCGCGGCATCTTCACGGTCTGGCCGCGCAGCGGGGAGACCTCCAGGACGGGGGCCTTCTTCGCGGCCGGAGCGGCGGCGGCCGGAGCCGGGGCGGCCTTCGCGGCCTCGGCGGCGGCGAGGACGTCCTGCTTGCGGATACGGCCGCCGACGCCGGTGCCCTTGACGGTGGACAGGTCGACGCCGTTCTCGGCGGCGAGCTTGCGCACCAGCGGGGTGACGTACGCGCCCTCGTCGGTCGGCTGGGCGGCGGCCGGAGCGGCCGGCGCCGGGGTGACCGGGGCGGGTGCGGGAGCCGGGGCGGCGGGCCGGGCCGGAGCCGGGGCGGCCGCGGCGGGGGCCGGAGCCGGGGCGGCAGGGGCCGGGGTGGGCGCCGGAGCCGGCGGGGCCGCCGGAGCGGCGGGCGCCGGGGCGGGGGCGGCAGGGGCCGGGGCGGCCGCCGGAGCGGCACCCGGCGCGCCGATGACGGCCAGCTTGGCGCCGACCTCGGCGGTCTCGTCCTCGCCGACGACGATCTCCAGGAGCACGCCGGAGGCGGGCGCCGGGATCTCGGTGTCGACCTTGTCCGTGGAGACCTCGAGCAGCGGCTCGTCGGCGTCGACGGAGTCGCCGACCGCCTTCAGCCAGCGGGTGACGGTGCCCTCGGTGACCGACTCGCCGAGCGCGGGCAGGACCACGTCGGTGCCCTGGGCGGCACCGGCCGGGGCGACCGGAGCGGCGGCGGGGGCCGGGGCCGGGGCGGCCGGAGCCGGCGCGGCAGCGACGGGCGCGGGCTCGGGGGCCGGGGCGGGAGCCTCTGCGGCGGCCGGAGCCGGGGCGGCGGCGGGCGCGCCCGTGCCGTCGTCGATGACGGCCAGCTCGGCGCCGACCTCGACGGTCTCGTCCTCGGCGACCTTGATGGAGGTGAGCACGCCGGAGGCCGGCGCGGGGATCTCGGTGTCGACCTTGTCGGTCGAGACCTCGAGCAGCGGCTCGTCGGCCTCGACGCGTTCGCCCTCGGCCTTCAGCCAGCGGGTGACGGTGCCCTCGGTGACGCTCTCGCCGAGCGCCGGAAGGGTTACGGAAACCGGCATGGTTTCGGTTGCTCCTTACGGAAGTGCGGAAGTCTGTGTCGTCGCGTTCGTCGACCGAGGGTCAGTCGTGCATGTGGAGAGACTTGCCGGCCAGGGCCAGGTGGGCCTCGCCGAGCGCCTCGTTCTGCGTCGGGTGGGCGTGGATCAGCTGGGCCACCTCGGACGGCAGAGCCTCCCAGTTGTAGATCAGCTGGGCCTCGCCCACCTGCTCGCCCATGCGGTCGCCGACCATGTGGACGCCGACCACGGCACCGTCCTTGACCTGGACGAGCTTGATCTCGCCCGCGGTCTTCAGGATCCGGCTCTTGCCGTTGCCACCGAGGGGGAACTTGATGGAGACGACCTTGTCCGCGCCGTAGATCTCCTTGGCCTTGGCCTCGGTGATACCGACGGAGGCGACCTCGGGGTGGCAGTACGTCACCCGCGGCACGCCGTCGTAGTCGATCGGGACGGTCTTCAGGCCGGCCAGCCGCTCCGCCACCAGGATGCCCTCGGCGAAGCCGACGTGCGCGAGCTGGAGCGTGGGGACCAGGTCGCCGACGGCGGAGACGGTCGGGACGTTCGTCCGCATGTACTCGTCGACGAGGACGTAGCCGCGGTCCATGGCGACACCCTGCTCCTCGTAGCCGAGGCCTTGGGAGACCGGTCCGCGGCCGACGGCGACGAGGAGGACCTCGGCCTCGAACTCCTTGCCGTCGGCGAGGGTGACCTTGACACCGTTCTGGGTGTACTCGGCCTTCTGGAAGAAGGTGCCGAGGTTGAACTTGATGCCGCGCTTGCGGAAGGCGCGCTCGAGAAGCTTGGAGGAGTTCTCGTCCTCGACCGGGACGAGGTGCTTGAGGCCCTCGATGACGGTGACGTCGGAACCGAAGGACTTCCACGCGGAGGCGAACTCGACGCCGATGACGCCGCCGCCCAGGATGATCGCGGACTGGGGCACGCGGTCCAGGACGAGGGCGTGGTCCGAGGAGATGATGCGGTTGCCGTCGATCTGGAGGCCAGGCAGCGACTTCGGCACGGAACCGGTCGCCAGGAGGACGTGACGGCCCTGGATCCGCTGACCGTTGACGTCGACGGAGGTGGGGGAGGACAGCCGGCCCTCACCTTCGATGTAGGTCACCTTGCGCGAGGCGATCAGGCCCTGCAGACCCTTGTACAGGCCCGAGATGACCTCGTCCTTGTACTTGTGGACGGCCGGGACGTCGATGCCCTCGAAGGTGGACTTGACACCGAACTGCTCGCTCTCGCGGGCCTGGTCGGCGATCTCGCCCGCGTGGAGCAGAGCCTTGGTGGGGATGCAACCCTTGTGCAGGCAGGTGCCGCCGACCTTGTCCTTCTCGATCAGGGCGACGTCCAGGCCCAGCTGCGCCCCGCGCAGGGCCGCGGCGTAACCACCGCTACCACCGCCGAGGATCACTAGGTCGAAAACGGTGCTGGCGTCGTTCGCCACGTCACGTCCTCCATGCATGTGCGCCGTACGCCGGTCTCCGATGACCGGCAGGCGGCTGGTGTCCGGCCGCTTGAGCTTCGGCCCTTCGGTGGGGCCCTGTCCTGCCGTGCCCCATCTTCGCACTTGTCGGCGGCACGGGAAGCGGCGGGCCCGGGTGTGGGGCGTCTGATCCGTCACGTCGGGAGGTCGCGGCGGCGTGGCCCGAAGGGATTTCGTCGAGGGCGTAACGCCGGTACGTCCATGAGGGCGGCCCCGGGCTCGGCAGGAGCCAGGGGCCGCCCTCATGCGCGGGTCGGTTCAGCCCAGATCGCCCGCAGCCGCCACTTCCGCGAGCCGGACCAGCGTGCGCACCGCCGAGCCGGTGCCGCCCTTCGGGGTGTAGCCGAAGGGGCCCTGCTCGTTGAAGGCCGGGCCGGCGATGTCGAGGTGGGCCCAGACGATGCCGTCGCCGATGAACTCCTTCAGGAACAGGCCGGCGACCAGGCCGCCGCCCATCCGCTCGCCCATGTTGGCGATGTCGGCCGTCGGGGAGTCCATGCCCTTGCGCAGGTGCTCCGGCAGCGGCATCGGCCAGGACTCCTCGCCGACCTCCTCGGCGACCGCGTGGACCGCGGCGCGGAACGCGTCGTCGTTCGACATGATCCCGAAGGTGCGGCTGCCGAGCGCCAGCACCATCGCGCCGGTCAGGGTCGCCACGTCCACGATCGCGTCGGGCTGCTCCTGGGAGGCCGCCCACAGCGCGTCGGCGAGGACCAACCGGCCCTCGGCGTCCGTGTTGAGGACCTCGACGGTCTTGCCGCTGTACATGCGCAGCACGTCACCCGGGCGGGTGGCCGAGCCGGACGGCATGTTCTCCGCGAGGGCGAGCCAGCCGGTCACGTTGACCTCGAGACCCAGGCGGGCGGCGGCCACGACCGTGGCGAAGACGGCCGCGGCGCCGCTCATGTCGCACTTCATGGTCTCGTTGTGGCCGGCCGGCTTGAGCGAGATGCCGCCCGAGTCGTAGGTGATGCCCTTTCCGACCAGGGCCAGGTGCTTGTCGGCCTTTGCGTGCGTGTACGACAGCTTCACGAGGCGCGGCGGGGAGGCCGAGCCCACGCCGACGCCGAGGATGCCGCCGTATCCGCCCTTGGCCAGTGCCTTCTCGTCCAGCACCTGCACCTTGAGGCCGTGCTCCTTGGCCGCGGTCTGCGCGATGGCGGCGAAGGCGGCCGGGGTCAGGTCGTTCGGCGGGGTGTTGATCAGGTCGCGGGCGCGGTTGAGCTCCTCGGCGACGGCCACGGCGCGCTCGACGGCCGCCTTGTACGCCTTGTCGCGGGGCTTGGCACCGAGCAGGGCGACCTCGCCGAGCGGGGCCTTGCCGTTCTTCCCGTTCTTGCCGTTGTCCTTGTACGTGTCGAACGAGTACGCGCCGAGCAGAGCGCCCTCGCCGATGGCGGCGGCGGCGTCGGCGTCCGTCATCGGCAGCGCGAAGACGGCCTTCTTGGAACCGGCGAGCGCACGGGTGGCGGAGCCGGCGGCGCGGCGCAGCGACTCGGCGGCGAAGGACGCCTCCTTGCCGTCGGCGTTCTCCGGGTCTTCGGAGTCGGCACCGAGGCCCACCGCCACCACGACGGGCGCCTTGAAGCCGGAGGGCGCGGGCAGCTTCGTCACCTCGCCCTCGGCGCCCGTGGCGCCCAGGGTCTCCAGTATGGCGGCGAGCTTGCCGTCGTACGCCTGGTCCACGGCCTCGGCGCCCGGTGCGACGACCGGGCCCTCCGCGCCCTTCGCGACACCGACCACGATTGCGTCGGCCCGCTGGCCGGCCGCCGCGGCGGTGCTGAGAGTGAGAGCAGTCACGGTGGTGAAATCTCGCTTCCGATTGAGTTTCGGCCGAACGGATGGGGTCGACCGGCCCGGGCCCCGGCCCGGATCGCTCGATTCGTTCGGTCTTCACCAGGGCAGGGACACCCAGCATGAGCCTACGCTCGGGTGCGGCGTTCGCTCATGCCCCCCGGTGTTCATCTCTCGGTGGCGCACCCGCAACGTCCCGAACGCGCTCCCCGCGGTACGGGCCGCACCCCTCGTGTCCGGCGTTCCGCGCGGCCGTGTGCGCGGCGCGGAACGCCCGGTCAGGCCACGCGTCCGCGGAGCGTTCTGCGCCTCGGGGCCCGGGACGTCGGCGATCATCTTGGGGGTACGTTGCCGCACGCCCTGGAGAGCCTGCCCCGTGAAGCGTCCGATCCCGCTCGTCGCCCTGCTCCTGCTGCTCGCCGGATGCACCACCGTCACCGAGGACAGCGAGCCGGGCAGGGCCCGCTGGCAGCCGCGCCCCGGTGTCGCCTGGCAGTGGCAGCTCAGCGGGCACCTCGACACCTCCGTCGACGTACCGGTCTACGACATCGACGGCTTCGACCACTCGAGGGCGACCGTCACCGCGCTGCACCGCGAGGGCCGCAAGGTCGTCTGCTATGTGTCGACCGGTGCCTGGGAGGGCTTCCGTCCGGACGCCAAGAAGTTCCCGAAGTCCGTGCTGGGCAAGGGCAACGGCTGGAAGGGCGAGCGCTGGTTCGACATCCGCCGCACCGACGTCCTGGAACCCCTCATGGCGAACCGCTTCGACATGTGCCGCAGGAAGGGCTTCGACGCGGTGGAGCCCGACAACATGGACGGCTACCGCAACCACACCGGATTCCCCCTCAAGGCCTCCGACCAGCTCCGCTACAACCGCCTCGTGGCCAGACTGGCCCACGAGCGGGGGATGGCCGTCGGCCTGAAGAACGACCTCGACCAGATCCCCCGGCTGGTACGCGACTTCGACTTCGCGGTCAACGAGCAGTGCGCCCAGTACGGCGAGTGCGGACGGCTGGAACCGTTCACCGCCGCCGGCAAGGCCGTCTTCCACGTCGAGTACGAGCTGCCCACCGGGCGTTTCTGCGCCGAATCCCGGCGGCTGAAGCTGAGTTCGATGCTGAAGAAGTACGAACTGGGGGCATGGCGGCGCCCCTGCTGAACCACGGCGGCGGGCACCGGGCCCTCAGGATCACGGAGGCCGTCGCCTTCTCCGCCGCACCGTCCGCGCGGAGGCCCTCGGGGCCGGCACCACGGGCGGCGGCTCCGCAGGGCGGGCGGGGGAGGTCACCCCAGGGCCAGCACCACCAGCGCGGTCGTCGCCGCGGTCTCCGCGAGCCCGCCGAACACATCGCCCGTCACGCCGCCGAAGCGACGGACGCAGTGCCGCAGCAGCAACTCCGCGGCGGCCACGGCAATGACTACGGCGGCGGCCGTACGGACGGCGCCGTCCGCCCCCCACAGCGCGCCCCCGGCGGCCGCCGCGGCGGTGACGGTGAGGGCCATCGCCAGCGCGCCGCCGGCCGGGACCACTCCCGCGACCGCGGCCCCCAGCCCTTCCGGCCGCGCGGCCGGTATCCCGCGGCGCGCGGCCAGCGTGAGCGCCAGCCGGGCGGCGGTCGCCGAGACGACGGCGGCCAGCGCCCCCCGCGCCCAGGAGCCGCTGTACGCGTCGGCGAGGGCCGCCACCTGGGCCAGCAGGACGAGGACCAGCGTGACCACACCGAACGGCCCGATGTCCGACTGCTTCATGATCCGTAGCGCCTCCTCGGCGGGCTTCCCGCTGCCCAGTCCGTCGGCGGTGTCGGCGAGCCCGTCCAGATGGAGTCCCCGGGTGAGCACGGCCGGTACGGCGGCGGCGGAGACGGCGGCGAGCAGCGAACCGGCCCCCGCGACGGCCAGCACCGCGCCGAGCAGCCCCGCGAGCGCGCCGACCACGAGTCCGACGAGGGACGCCCACACCATCCCGCCGCGCGCGGCGTCCCGGTCCCAGCGCGTCACCCGGACGGGCAGGACGGTGAGAGTACCGAAGGCGAAGCGGAGGCCGTGGAGCGGCGGGATCTTGAGCACCGGCGCAGACTAGGCGTCACCCCCCGGCCTCGCGCAAGCAGGCGGCGGTCCCGGCCCGCGGGCACACTGCACCCATGGGCCACTGGCTGCAGCGCAACATCCTTGAGCCGGGCAAACTACCCCTGCTGCTGGCGCTGAGCGCCTTTGTGCTGACCTTCGTGATCACCCGCACCGTCACCCGCCTCATCCGCGCCGGCAAGGGACCGTTCGGCAACGTCGAGGCGGGCGGGCTGCACATCCACCATGTCGTGCCCGGTGTCGTCCTGACCGTCGCCGGCGGCTTCGGCGCCCTGGCCGGCCGCCAGGGACCGGGCTCCGGCCTCTTCGCGGCCGTCTTCGGCGTGGGCGCGGGCCTCGTCCTGGACGAGTTCGCGCTGATCCTCCACCTGGCGGACGTCTACTGGACCGAGCAGGGACGTCAGAGCGTCGAGGTCGTCGTGGTCACCGCGGCCTTGGTCGCCCTGGTCCTCGCCGGCTTCGTGCCGTTCGGCGTCGACAACCTCTCCCAGGACGAGTTGCAGGACCGCGGCACCGTCATCGTGACCGTGGGCGTGAACTTCCTTCTCTCTCTGCTGGCCCTGAGCAAGGGCAAGGCCCGCACCGCGATCTTCGGGGTGATCGTCCCGGTGGTCGCCCTGGTCGGCGCCGTCCGCCTGGCCCGACCGGGCTCGCCATGGGCGAGGCGGTTCTACCGCCGGCGGCCGCACACCCGGGCCAGGGCCGGGCTGCGGGCGTACCGCCACGACCGTCGTTGGACCGCCCCGAGCCGCAGACTGCAGGACTGGATCGGCGGCAAACCCGATCCGTAGCCGGCCCGGCTGCCCGGCCGCCGTCCCTGAACGCAGCGCCGACAGCCCGCACAGCGTCAGGACCGCGCCGATCGCGGCGATGTGTTCCTTGCCCGCCAGGTTGTCCTTCACCACGAGCTCCACGGTCATCGCCGCCATCACCGCGCCCGACGTGACGTGCGCGCGGTAGCGCCAGCACAGGAACAGAGCGAGCCCGATCACCGCCGCGGACGGACCGGTGTCGACGACCCGGGCGTCCGCCGCGGGCAGCCCCAGCGGATGGTGCGGACCGAGGGCGATGCCCACGCGCGCGTACAGCGTGCCGGCCAGTGTGGCGACGTACGCGATGCCGAGTGTGCGCCACCAGCCCAGGCAGATCTCGGCGAACCCGAACACGATGAGGATCTGCAGCAGCGCGCCCCAGACCGGCAGGTCGAGGGCGGGGACGAAGAGCGAGGACGGAGTGCGGAGCAGGGCCACCCACAGCGGATCCTCGGCTCGCACGGACCCGATGTCCTGCACGAGACCGAAGCCCCACGGCTGGTTCTGCACGAACTGCAGCAGCGATGTCAGGCACACGGCCACCCAGGTCATCGGGATCGCCCGCAGGCGCCGCCGCGCGAGGGCCTGCCGCACGGTCGCGTACAGCAGTCCCCACTCGGCCCGCGCCATGCGGGCGAGGGCGTTCATCCGGCGGTCCTCATCTGTCCGGCGCCTCTCATCGGTGTGACTGCAGGTGCTTGCGGTGCACCCACTTCGGCAGTCCCGGAGCCTCCAGGAACCCCTCGGCGCGGGCCGAGGCCAGGCCGATGCGCAGCAGGTCCGCGCTCTTCTCGAAGAGCAGGAACCGGGGCTCCCAGATGGGCCGGTACTTGGCGTTGGCCCGGTACAGCGACTCGATCTGCCACCAGCGTGAGAAGAAGCTGAGCAGCGAACGCCACAGTCGCAGCACCGGTCCCGCACCGAGGCGAGCACCACGTTCGAAGACGGAACGGAACATGGCGAAGTTGAGCGATACCTGGGTGATCCCGATATCCCGGGCGCGTTGCAGCAGTTCGATGACCATGAACTCCATCAGCCCGTTCTCGGAGTCCCGGTCACGCCGCATCAGGTCGAGCGAGAGACCGTGGGGCCCCCACGGCACGAAGGACAGCAGGGCGCGCAACTCGCCCGCCCCTTCGCCGGCTCGGCTGTCCGTGCACTCGAGCATCACGCACTGCCCGTCCTCGGGGTCGCCGAGCCGTCCCAGGGCCATGCTGAACCCGCGCTCGGTGGCCCCGTCCCGCCAGTCGTCGGCCTTCTTCAGCAGGAACGCCATCTCGTCGGCGGGGATGTCCGCGTGGCGCCGGATGCGGACCGTGTAACCGGCCCGCTTCACGCGGTTGTAGGCCTGGCGGACGGTGCGCATGGCACGTCCTTCGAGGGTGAACTCGGCGACGTCCACGATCGCTTCGTCACCGAGTTCGAGCGCGTCCATTCCGTGCCGCGCGTACACGGTCCCCGCCTCCTCGCTCGCGCCCATCACGGCGGGGATCCAGCCGTGCTCACGTGCCTCGGCGAGCCAGGGCTCGATGGCGCCGGGCCATGCCTCCGGGTCGCCGATCGGGTCGCCGGAGGCGAGCGAGACCCCGCCGACGACGCGATAGGCGACCGCCGCCTTGCCGGTGGGCGACCAGATCACGCTCTTCTCCCGGCGCAGGGCGAAGTAGCCGAGCGAGTCGCGGTCGCCGTGCCGGTCGAGCAGTACCCGCAGCCGCTTCTCGTCGTCCTCGCTGATCGCGTCGACGGCGCGCCGGGAGCGGAAGGCGGCGTACAGGACGGCGAGGACCAGCAGCGTGCTGCAGACGTTGATGGCGACGTTGACCCAGTTGGGCGGGGAGATGCCGGGGTAGTGCGTGCCGTCGACGGAGACGGAGACCAGCCGCAGGGTGCCGTAGCGCCACCGTTCCAGGAAGGTCGAACGAGGGGCCCCGTGCGCGGTGTTGGTGACGGTGACCAGCAGGGCGGCGAGCAGCGAGGAGGCGAGCAGGCCGCCGACGGCGACCACGGCGGCGAGCCGGGGATTGGACCGGTCGCCCTTGGCGTAGAACTCCCGCCGTCCGGCGAGCAGCGAGCCCACGAAGGCCGCCGTGAGCACCAGGGAGACCCAGTTCTGCGCGTACTGGCGGATCTCCGGGAAGGCCATGGCGAAGGCGAACAGCAGCAGGAACGGCCCGCTGAGCGCGAGGTTGAGGATCCACGCCGCCCGCTTGCGCCGGCGCATGGTGACGGCGAGGAACATCGTGAACACCCCGGAGGCGAAACCGGCGGTCAGCAGGTACGGGGTGAAGAAGTTCTGCTGGTTGTGCCGCCGCACGTCCTGCCCGAGAGAGACCCATACGGCGGAGAGGAAGTTGATGAAGGTGACGGCGCGCAGATACCAGACGGCGAACGCGGCGGCCCGCCGGGAGGCCGGACCGGACCGCCGCGCCCCGTCCCCCGGCCGAATCGTGCGTTCCTGTTCCGCATGAAAACGGGCATCTCCCATGAAGGGCGATGATATGGGGCGCCTACGGGTGCGTGGGGGATCGGTACGAGCCGGAATGCGCCGGTCGTGGGTGGGAGGACCGGCCCTCCTCTACTCCTGGTCCTCGTCGCCGTCGGTCTGCTCCGGCTCGACCGGAAGTTCCGCCGAAAGTGCCGCGGCCGCCTGGACCAGCGGCAGCGCCAGCAGCGCGCCGGTGCCCTCGCCGACCGTCACCCCGTGGTCGAGCAGCGGTTCCAGCGCCATCCGGTCCAGCGCCTTCGCCTGCGCCGGCTCCCCGCTGTTCTGCCCGGCCAGCCACCAGTCCGGCGCCCGGAACGCGACCCGCTGGGCGACCAGCGCGCACGCCGCCGAGACGACCCCGTCCAGGATCACCGGGGTCTTGCGCACGGCACACTGGAGCAGGAAGCCCGTCATCGCGGCCAGATCGGCCCCGCCCACCGCCGCCAGCAACTGCAATTGGTCGCCCAGCACGGGCCGGGCCCGCCGCAGCGCGTCACGCACGGCGGCGCACTTTCGCATCCAGGCCAGGTCGTCGATGGCGAGGCCCCCGCGCCCGGTCACCACCGACGCGTCCGTCCCGCACAGCGCGGCGACCAGTACGGCCGCCGGGGTCGTCCCGCCGACGCTCACATCGCCGAGGACCACCAGATCGGTACCGGCGTCCGCCTCCTCGTCCGCGACCGCGACCCCCGCCCGGAACGCCGTCTCCGCCTCCTCGGGCGTCAGCGCGTCCTCGACGTCGATGCGCCCGCTGCCGCGCCGCACCCGGTGCCGTACGACCTCGGCCGGCAGTTCGTCAGGCTCGCAGTCGAGTGCCATGTCGACCACGCGTACGGGCACGTTCAGCTGCCGCGCCAGGATCGACGCCGGGCTGCCGCCCTCCAGCACCGCCCGCACCAGCCGGTCCGCGCTGCCTGCGGGGCGCGCGGACACGCCGAGCGCGGCGATCCCGTGGTCGCCCGCGAACAGCACCACGCGCGGCCGCTCGATCGGCCGCACCGGTACGGCGGCCTGCGCCGCCGCCAGCCACTCACCCAGTTCGTCGAGGCGGCCCAGCGCCCCGGGCGGCACGATCTGACGCTCCCGGCGCGCCTCCGCGTCGCGGCGGACCCCGCCGTCGGGGCGCTCGATCAGGTCGGTGAAGTCGTCGAGATTAAGCGAGCTCATTGGCCGAACAGTACCGGCAGCGATCGAACGCGGAGGCGCCACGTCGACGGCACGTCATTGCGTCCCTGAGTGGTATCCCGTACGTACCGTTTAGAGGCGTAATGTCGTGGACCCGCGTGGCCTCTCGCGTCGCCACAGCCGTATGCCGTCCACGCCGCCCACAGGAGCCGCCCATGCCCGCCACCCCGCAGCCGGCCGCCGAGTCCGGTGCCGAGTCCGCCGGTGAACTCGTCCGGGGGACCGAGCGGTTGCACGAGCCGCGCCGCGAGGACTGCCCGTGGTGCGGTTCGACGCGGCTGCACATCCGGCTGCGCACCCCGGACCCCGTGCGGTGCGAGCCGGGCACGTTCGTCGTCGACGAATGCCGGGACTGCGGCCACGCCTTCCAGAACCCCCGGCTGACCGCCGAGGGGCTCGCCTTCCATCACCGCGACTTCCACGGCGGCCACCCCGGACTCGACGGACTCGCCGACCGTCTGCTCACCGCCCGCGGCAGCGCGGGCCGCCACCGGGCCGCGGCCCGCGCCATGCTGCCCTTCCCGGAGCCGGAGAGCTGGCTCGACGTCGGCACGGGCCTCGGCCACTTCCCGGAAGCGGCCAAGGAGGTCCATCCGTACACGTCCTTCGACGGCCTCGACGCCAGCGGGCGCGTCGAGCAGGCGCGGGCCGCCGGCCGCGTCGAGGAGGCCCACCGCGGGCATCTCACCGATCCGCGGATGCTGGCACGCCTGCGTTCCCGCTACGACGTCGTCAGCATGTTCCACCATCTGGAGCACACCCCCGATCCGCGTGCCGAACTGCGCGCCGCCCTGACAGTGCTGCGCCCCGGCGGCCATCTGCTCCTCGAAGTCCCCGACCCCCAGAGCGCGTTCGGCACCCTCCTCGGAAAGTGGTGGGTGCCGTACGGCCGGCCGCGCCATCTGCATCTGATGCCGGCGGCCAACCTGCTGACCGAACTGGAGGCGCTGGGCTGCGCGATCGTCGCCACGGACCGCCGTGAGCCGCACACCCCGTACGACATCGCGGGCGCCCTGGCGCTGGTCCTGGCCCGTGTCGTGCCGGCGCCGGACGCCCCGTGGCGGGCCGAACCGCCGTCGCGCGTCGAGAGCACGCTGCGCACGGCCCTGGTCGGGGTCACCGCACCGCTGATGGCGACTGCCACGGTTCTGGACCACGCGCTGGCCCCGCTGCTGCGGCGCACCCGCTTCTCCAACGCCTACCGGATCATCGCGCGCAGCGGCGCCTCAGCCGCGTAGCGTCAGCGCCTGCCCGGCCACGATCAGCAGCACATGCTCGCACTCGCCCGCGAACGCCGCGTTCAGACGGCCGAGTTCGTCGCGGTAGCGGCGGCCGGACGCGGTCGACGGGACGATGCCGGAGCCGACCTCGTTCGAGACGGCGACGACCGTCCGGCGGGTCTCACGCACCGCCCTCGTGAGCTCCCTGACGCGCGCCCGCAGCGCCCGTTCACCACCGCCCGCCCACTCCGCGTCGTCCCAGGCGTTCACCGTGTCCATCGCGTCGGTCAGCCACAGCGACAGACAGTCGATCAGCAGCGGAGGCCCCTCGTCCTTCAGCAGCGGCACGAGGTCGCAGGTCTCGGCGGTGCGCCAGGACCCCGGCCGCCGCTCGCGATGTGCGGCCACCCGCGCCGCCCACTCCGTGTCCCCGTTCCGTGAGCCGCCCGTGGCCACGTACAGCACGTCGGGGAACGCCTCGAGGCGCCGCTCGGCCTCCACCGACTTGCCCGAGCGCGCCCCGCCCAGCACGAGCGTGCGCTGCGGCACCTCCGGCACGTCCTCGTAGGCGCCGACGGCCAGCGTGGTCCCGTCCGGCACCGCCCGTGCTCCCGCCGCCGCGAGCCGCCGCCGCTGCTCCGCTCCCGGCGGCACGTCATGGTCGAGATGGACGGCGACGACGTCGGTGGCCGGGCCGAGGGCCCCCACCGCCCGCAGCTTCGCCAGCGCGTCCGGCCGTCCCACGGCATCGGCGATCACCATGTCGTACGACTCCGCCGGCTCCCCGAGGCCGGCCGGCGCCGCTCCCGGCGGCAGATACAGCAGCCGCAGCCCTTCCGGTCCGGTCACCACGTAGCCGGTACCCGGCGAGTCCATCGCGAGGGCCCGCACCCGGTGCCCGGTCAGCAGGGCCAACTCCCGCCCGTCCGGAACCCGTACGGGCTGCGGCAGGCCCGCGGGCACCTCGATGGGCGGCCCCTCGTGAGGGTGCGTCAGCAGCACCTGGCGGACCCCCGACAGCGACTGCCCGGCGCGCGCGGCGGCGAACGCCGCACCCGGCGTCAGATCCAGCAGCAGCGTCCCGTCCACGAGCACCGCGGTAGCCGCGCGGGCCTCAGGACCCAGCGCACGCGCGCAGGCCGCACAGGGACAGTCGGGGCGGGGCAGTCCCGCGGGGGCACCGGTACCGAGCAGCGTCACTTCCACGCACCCGATTTTCCCGGGTCCTCGCAGGTGTTGCGCGTCCGGCTAGGCTCATGGCAGCAGCCGGACCAAGATCCGGCCTCTGCTCTGCATGTGCTCATATCTGGGAGGCGTACATGGCGGCATGGACGTGGCGGTTCGAGAAGGCCGACGGGGCGGAGGTCCAGCCCGCGGTCGCGCCCGAGGAGTTCACCACCCAGGGGGATGCCGAGTCATGGATCGGGGAGCACTGGCGGGACCTGCGCGACGGCGGCGCCGACCAGGTACGGCTGTTCGAGGACACGACGGAGATCTACGGGCCGATGAGTCTGCACGCCGAGTGAGGCACCCGGCCGGCGGACGGGCCGCGAGCGAGGCGTAGCCGCCCGGGCGAGGGCCGCACGGTCCTCGCCCGGGGCCGCTACTGCTCGCCGAGGGTGATGTCGGTCGTCTTCCGGCTTCCGTTCCGCGAGTACGTGATCGTCGTCGTCTGCCCCGGCCGGTCACCGGCGAGCGCTTCGGCGAGGGACGTGATCGTGGTGATCGCCGTGTCACCCAACCCGGTGATGATGTCCCCGCTCCGGAGCCCCGCCTTGTCGGCCGGCCCGCCGCCCTTGACGTCGACCACCGCGACTCCGACCGGCTGCAGGCCGCCGTTCACCACCGTGCGGCCGGTGATGCCGAGCGCGGCCCGCCCCGAGGTGGTCACCCTGCCGCTCTTGATGATCTGGTCGGCGATCGCCTTCACCGTGGAGGCCGGGATGGCGAATCCGATCCCGGGTGCCGCGCCGCCTCCCAGCTCGGGATCGATCGCGGCGAGCGTGGGGATGCCGATGACCTGGCTGTTCAGGTCGACGAGCGCGCCACCGCTGTTGCCCGGGTTGATCGCCGCCGAGGTCTGCACCATGTTCGCGATGGTGGCACCCGTGCCACCGCTCTCCGACGTTCCCTCGCTGACGGTCCGTCCGGTCGCCGACACGATCCCCTGCGTCACGCTCGAGGACAGACCGAGCGGCGAGCCCATGGCGAGCACGATCTGCCCCACCTCGACCTTGGCCGAGTCCCCGAAGGCGGCCGCCTTCAGCCCGGCCGGCACCTTGTCCAGTTTGACGACGGCGAGATCCTGCGCCGGGTACGAGTACACGAGGGACGCCGTGTGTGTGGCCTCGCTGTTGGCCGTGGTCACCTGGAACGTCTTCTCGTTCCCGACCACATGGGCGTTGGTGACGATGTGCCCTTTGTCGTCGTACACCACCCCGGACCCCAGCGAGTTGCCGGCCTGGATCTGCACGACGGACGGCAGCACGTCCTTGATGACCCTCTGGTATTCCTGCTCCAGGTCGTCACCCGCCGAGGCGCGAGTGGTCGCCGGGCTCGCCGGGGTCTCCCTCCTGGCGGCCGGGCCGGACCCGGTACAGCCGCCGAGCAGGAGCACCAGAGCGCAGATCAGGAGCGGCGCCGACGGCCGCCGGAGGACACGGGTACGGGAAGGGTCCATGCCCCGAGTCTCGATTCGGGGCGGTCGTTCCGCTTCCTCGATACGCCCGAACGGCGGTGCCCGGCCACGGCGGCGGTGCCCCGAGCCGTCCTCAGCCCCGCACCCCGCACAGATGCAGCAACGCGGCGACCCCTCGATAGGGGTCCGTCCTGCCGGCCCGTTCCTCCACCGCCAGCAGCGTCTCGGCATCGGGGGGCAGCTGGGCCCCGTCCGGCGCGGTGTCGGTGAAGACCCGCACCCCGTACCAGGCGTGCAGCGGCGCTCCGATGCCAGCGAGCGTGGCGGTCAGCGTCTCCAGCCGGTCCGCGCGCGCAACGAGCCCGAGCCGGTTCCGGTACGTCGCCGCGTCGAACGCGACCAGCGCCTCCGCCCAGTCACCGGACAGCCCCGGCCGCATCGCCAGCGCGTTCCCGTTGCGCACGAGCAGCGACAGCAGGCCACCGGGCGCGAGCATCCGGGCCAGCCCCGCCACCAGCGCATCGGGCTCCTCGACGTACATGAGCACCCCGTGGCACAGCACCAGGTCGAAGCTGCCCGGCAGGAAGTGCACCCCGGTGTCCCGGCCGTCGCCCTCGATGATCCGCACGCGCTCCCGGATGCCCTCCGGTTCGCCGGACAGGGCCTCGCGGGCCACGGAGATCATCTTCGGATCCTGCTCGAGCCCCGTGATCCGGTGCCCGGCGCGGGCCAGGCGCAGCGCCTGGGTGCCCTGGCCCATGCCCACGTCCAGCACCCGCAGCCGCTGCCCGACCGGGAACCGCCCGGCTATCTGCTCGTCCAGCTGCCGGGCCACCAGCTCCTGGCGTACGACGTCGCGCAGTCCGCCCAGCTTGCTCAGCCAGGCATCAGCCGCCCGCCCCGAGAAGGAATCGGCGCTCAGGGCCGCTCTCCGCGCTTGACCTGCGGCTTGGGCAGCCTGAGGCGGCGCATCTGGAGGGAGCGCATCAGCGCGTAGGGGACGGCGCCCCGCGTGTTCTGGCCGCTGAAGCGTTCGGCGAGCCGCTTCCTCAGCCGGATGGCGGAGAAGATCGAGTCGATCACGATCAGGACGATCACGATGAGCCACAGCAGCAGCGCGATGTTCTGCAGCGACGCCACCCGCACCACGCTCAGCACGAGGATGACCACGGCCAGTGGCAGGAAGAACTCGGCGACGTTGAAGCGGGCGTCGACGAAGTCGCGCGCGAACTTGCGGACCGGACCCCTGTCCCGCGCCGGCAGGTAGCGCTCGTCGCCACCGGCCAGAGCCTGGCGCTGCCGCTCCATGGCGGCGCGCCGCTCGTCGCGCTGCCGCTTGGCGGCGTCCTTGCGCGTCGTCGGCGTGTTGGCGACGCTGCGCCGCTGGGACTGGGCCTCACTGCGCTTGGGCGTGGGCCTGCCCTTCGGGGCCTGCGGGTCACGGGTCTGCTTGGAGTCGGTCACCGGCGCCTTGTCGGCGGGGGCCTTCTCATCCTTGGCACGGCTACGGAACACAAAACCCAAGGGTACGGGGTACACCCGCATGGACCCCAGCCCCCCGGGGAACGATCCGGCAACACCGGTCGTCTGTACTGGGACAGAGGGCCTCAAAAGGAAGACAGCCGACGTTCTCCCGGAAGGCGGCTGAGGGAATCCAGGAGTCACCCCGTACGTAACCTCGGGGGACCACTACTCCCTACGCCGGACCGGGAAAGGTAAGCAGTCGTCCTTGGGGATGACCGCATCCGTCCCCGGACAGTGCGGTAATGGAGGCAGGGCCCGTACTGTGGGTTCTGTCGCAGATCTGTGAGCTGGAGTCCGTCAGAAGGGGGCGCGCGAAGCCCATGAGCGGTGTCATGAAGCGTATGGGGATGATCTTCCGCGCGAAGGCGAACAAGGCCCTTGACCGGGCCGAGGACCCGCGCGAGACCCTCGATTACTCGTACCAGAAGCAGCTGGAGCTGCTGCAGAAGGTGCGGCGCGGTGTCGCGGACGTGGCGACCAGCCGCAAGCGCCTGGAGCTGCAGCTCAACCAGCTGCAGAGTCAGTCCACCAAGCTCGAGGACCAGGGGCGCAAGGCGCTCGCCCTCGGCC
This sequence comes from Streptomyces sp. NPDC046900, assembly GCF_040644975.1. Lineage (NCBI taxonomy): Bacteria > Bacillati > Actinomycetota > Actinomycetes > Kitasatosporales > Streptomycetaceae > Streptomyces > Streptomyces sp. NPDC046900. Next base: position 47,407 of record NZ_JBEYXD010000004.1, read on the forward strand.
GCGAGGACCTGGCCCGCGAGGCCCTGTCCCGGCGCGCCGCGCTCCAGCAGCAGGTGACGGATCTGGAGAGCCAGCACCAGACCCTGCAGGGCGAGGAGGAGAAGCTCACGCTCGCGGCCCAGCGCCTCCAGGCCAAGGTGGACGCCTTCCGCACGAAGAAGGAGACCATCAAGGCCACGTATACGGCCGCCCAGGCCCAGACCCGCATCGGCGAGGCCTTCTCCGGCATCTCCGAGGAGATGGGCGACGTCGGTCTGGCCATCCAGCGGGCCGAGGACAAGACCGCGCAGCTCCAGGCCCGCGCCGGCGCGATCGACGAGCTCCTGGCCTCCGGTGCCCTGGACGACCCCTCCGGCATGGCCAAGGACGACATCCAGGCGGAACTGGACCGGCTCTCCGGCGGTACGGACGTGGAGCTGGAACTGCAGCGCATGAAGGCGGAGCTGGCCGGCGGCTCCTCGCAGCAGCAGGCCATCGAGGGCGGCACGGGACAGGGCCAGAACCAGTCCCAGCCGCAGGACACCCCGCGCTTCGACAAGCAGTGACCCGCTACCACCGGTCCCACGCCTGAGGAGGGCGACATGATCGTACGGATCATGGGGGAGGGGCAGGTGAAGCTGGACGACAACCACTTCACCGAGCTCAACAAGCTGGACGACGAACTGCTCCGGGAGATGGAGAGCGGCGACGAACAGGGCTTCCGCCGCACTCTGCACGCCCTCCTGGACGAGGTCCGCCGTCTTGGCACCCCGCTTCCTGACGACTCCCTGGAACCGTCGGAACTGATCCTGCCGTCACCGGACGCGAGCCTCGCAGAGGTCTGCAAGATGCTGAACGAGGACGGCCTGATCCCGGGCTGAGCAAGCGGACGAGGCCGTTCGGGCCGAAGCGGGGGCCCGGGGCGGCAGCCCGGGCAAGCGTGCCCCCGGGTCCTGTGCGTGGCACCGGCCGGCTGAGGCGACTCGGCCGGCCGGCGCTTGAGGACGAGGCCGTTCAGGCCGAAGCGGCGCCCGGGGCGGCGGCCCCGGAGGCCAAGCCCGGCCCGGGCCCCGTTCCGGCCACCGCACGGCGCCCGTTCCGCCCCGTACCTTTGCTGAGGTGAGCACCCTGGAACGCACCTGGGACGGCCTCCGCGCCCATCCGCTCGCCGTGGACGCCCTCCTCGCCCTCGGCGTTCTTGTCTGCATGGTGGCCGGTTCCTTCGTGGACCCCCACGGCGAGACCGGGCCCACCTGGTCCGCCCACACCCCGGCCGCCCTCAGCCTCACGCTCATGGTGCTCTCCGCGGGGGCCCTGGTGCTGCGCCGCCGCAACCCCATGGCGGTCCTCGCCGCGACGGCCGCCCTCTCCCTCGTGGAACTCGTCACCGCCGACCCCCGCGCCCCCGTCGCCATGTCCGCCGTGGTGGCCCTCTACACCGTCGCCTCCACCACCGACCGCCCCACCACCTGGCGTGTCGGCCTGCTCACCATGACCGTGCTGACGGGCGCCGCCATGCACGCCGGCCCGCTGCCCTGGTACGCCCAGGAGAACCTCGGCCTCTTCGCCTGGACGGGCATGGCCGCGGCCGCCGGCGACGCCGTACGCAGCCGTCGCGCCTTCGTGCACGCCATCAGGGAGCGCGCCGAGCGGGCCGAGCGGACCCGTGAGGAGGAGGCCCGGCGCCGGGTCGCCGAGGAGCGGCTGCGCATCGCCCGCGACCTGCACGACGTCGTCGCCCACCACATCGCCCTGGTCAATGTGCAGGCCGGGGTCGCCGCTCACGTCATGGACAAACGGCCCGACCAGGCACGGGAGGCCCTCGCCCACGTCCGCGAGGCCAGCCGCTCGGCGCTCAACGAACTGCGGGCCACCGTGGGGCTGCTCAGACAGTCGGGCGACCCCGAGGCCCCGACCGAGCCCGCCCCCGGCCTCGCCCGTCTCGAGGATCTCGCCGACACCTTCCGCCACGCGGGCCTCCCCGTCGAGGTCGCCCGCGCCGACCACGGCGCCGCTCTGCCCGCCGCCGTCGACCTGGCCGCCTACCGCGTCATCCAAGAGGCCCTCACCAATGTGCAGAAGCACGCGGGCCACGAGGCGAAGGCCGAAGTCAGCGTCGTCCGCGTGGGACAGAACATGGAGATCACGGTCCTCGACGACGGCACCGGCGAGGACGCCGCACCCGACGACGGCCACGGCGGGCACGGGCTGCTCGGTATGCGCGAGCGTGTCACCGCGCTCGGCGGCGCCCTCACCGCCGGTCCCCGCTACGGAGGGGGCTTCCGGGTCCATGCGATGCTGCCGGTCAGGAACCAGGTGACGACCGCGGCAGGGGAGAGCGCATGACCACCGTCCAGGGAGGGTCCGTATGACCATCCGTGTCCTGCTCGCCGACGACCAGGCGCTGCTGCGCAGCGCCTTTCGCGTGCTGGTCGACTCGGAGCCGGACATGGAGGTGGTGGGCGAGGCGTCCGACGGCGCCGAGGCCGTCCGGCTGGCCAAGGAGCGGCGCGCAGACGTGGTTTTGATGGACATCCGGATGCCCGGCACGGACGGTCTGGCCGCCACCCGCCTGATCAGCGCCGATCCCGCCCTCGCCGACGTCCGCGTGGTCATCCTGACGACCTTCGAGGTCGACGACTACGTCGTGCAGTCGCTGCGCGCCGGGGCGTCCGGATTCCTCGGCAAGGGCTCCGAGCCCGAGGAACTGCTGAACGCCATCCGGATCGCGAACGGCGGCGAGGCGCTGCTGTCGCCCGCCGCCACCAAGGGGCTCATCGCCCGCTTCCTCGCCCAGGGCGACGGCGACGACGGACGCGACGCGGCCCGCTCGGACCGGCTGGACACGCTCACCGGGCGCGAGCGAGAGGTGCTCGTCCAGGTGGCGGGCGGCCACTCCAACGACGAGATCGCCGAACGCCTCGAGGTCAGCCCGCTGACGGTCAAGACACACGTCAACCGGGCCATGGCCAAGCTGGGTGCGCGCGACCGGGCACAACTGGTGGTCATCGCCTACGAGTCGGGGCTGGTGCGTCCGAGGTCGGAGTGAGCGGGCCGCGGGGCCCGGTGCGTCCACGGGTGGAGTGCCGCTCTTCCGGCCGTACTGCGGTCGCAGTAGGCGCGCCGTAAGGAAATGGACCTGAGGGCGACGGAAGCACATCGTCCGATGGTGCAGGGTGTAGGAGGTGGGCGCTCCTCTGCGCCCGTCCTTCCGCTCAGCCACAGAGAGAGACCGCCGACCCATGTCCTGGCTGTCACGATTCAGCCTCGCGCAACGGGCCCTGATAGCGCTGATGTCCATCGTCGCGCTCGTCTTCGGGGCGATCGCGATCCCGCAGCTCAAACAGCAACTCCTGCCCACCATCAACCTTCCCGTCGTGTCCGTCCTGGCGCCGTACCAGGGGGCGTCCCCCGACGTGGTCGAAAAGCAGGTCGTCGAGCCGATCGAGAACAATCTCAAGGCCGTCGACGGCATCAAGGGCGTCACCTCCACGGCGAGCGAGGGCAACGCCGTCCTCATGGCGTCCTTCGACTACGGCAACGACACCAAGCAGCTCGTCGCCGATGTCCAGCAGGCCGTGAACCGGGCCCGGGTCCAGCTCCCGGACTCGGTCGACCCGCAGGTCATCGCCGGTTCGACGGACGACATCCCCGCCGTCGTCCTGGCCGTCACCTCGGACAAGGACCAGCAGGCCCTGTCCGACCAGCTCGACAAGACGGTCGTACCCGCTCTGAAGGACATCTCCGGCGTCGGCCAGGTGACCGTCAACGGCGTACGGGACCTCCAGGTCACCGTCACGCCCGACGACGCGAAGCTCGCCCGGGCCGGGCTGACCGCGGCCACGCTCGGCCAGGCCCTGCAGGCGGGCGGAGCCACGGTCCCCGCGGGCTCCTTCGACGAGAACGGCAGCAACCGCACGGTCCAGGTCGGCGGAGGCTTCACCTCGCTCCAGCAGATCGAGGACCTGATGGTCGCGGGCGCTCCCGGCCAGAAGCCCGTGCGCCTCGGTGACGTGGCCACGGTCGAGCAGCAGGAGGCCACCGCCGACTCCATCACCCGCACGGACGGCAAGCCGAGCCTCGCCGTGGCCGTCACCATGGACCACGACGGCAGCGCGGTAGCCATCTCCGACGCGGTCAAGGACAAGCTGCCGGACCTGCGCAAGCAGCTCGGTTCCGGCGCCGCGATCACCGTGGTCAGTGACCAGGGCCCGGCGGTCTCCAAGTCCATCCACGGTCTGACGACCGAGGGCGCGCTGGGTCTGCTCTTCGCGGTCCTGGTGATCCTCGTCTTCCTGACGTCGGTCCGCTCGACCCTCGTCACGGCGGTCTCGATCCCGCTGTCGGTGGTCCTGGCCCTGATCGTTCTGTGGACGCGCGACGTGTCGCTGAACGTGCTCACGCTCGGCGCGCTGACCATCGCCATCGGCCGTGTCGTCGACGACTCGATCGTGGTCCTGGAGAACATCAAGCGGCACCTCGGCTACGGGGAGGAGCGTCGGTCGGCCATCCTCACCGCGGTCCGCGAGGTGTCCGGAGCGGTCACCTCGTCCACGCTGACGACGGTGGCGGTCTTCCTGCCCATCGGCCTGGTCGGCGGGATGGTGGGCGAGCTGTTCGGCCCGTTCTCCCTCACCGTGACGGCGGCCCTGCTGGCCTCGCTCCTGGTGTCGCTGACGGTCGTTCCGGTGCTGTCGTACTGGTTCCTGCGTGCCCCGAAGATCGGGGCCGAGGACGCCGCCGAGGCACGCCGCGTGGCGGAGGAGAAGGAGGCGAAGAGCCGGCTGCAGCGCTTCTACGTGCCGGTGCTGCGTTTCGCGACCCGCCGCCGCATCACCAGCGTGGCGATCGCGGTGGTCGTGCTGGTCGGGAGCTTCGGCATGGCGCCCCTGCTGAAAACGAACTTCTTCGACCAGGGCGAGCAGGAAGTCCTCACGGTCAAGCAGAAGTTGAAGCCGGGCACGAGCCTCGCGGCCACGGACGAGCAGGCCAAGAAGGTCGAGAAGATGATCGCCGGGGTCAAGGGCGTCAAGGACTACCAGGTCACGATCGGCTCGTCGGGCTTCATGGCGGCGTTCGGTGGCGGCACCGACACCAACCAGGCCTCGTACACGGTCATGCTGGACGGCTCGGCGAAGTACGCGGACGTCCAGAGCGGTATCGAGGACGGGCTGGCACGGCTGTCCGGGATCGGTACGACCACCGTCTCGGCGGGCGACGGCTTCGGCAGCCAGGACCTGAGCGTGGTCGTGAAGGCGCCCGAAGGGGACGTGCTGCGCAAGGCGTCCGAGCAGGTCCGCGCGGAGGTGGCGAAGCTCAAGGACGTCACCGACGTCTCGAGCGACCTGGCGCAGAGCGTGCCGCGTATCTCGGTCAAGGCCAACTCCCGTGCGGCCGCGGCCGGTTTCAACGACCAGACGCTCGGTGCGGCCGTCGCCGAGGCGGTCAAGGGCACCACCGCCGGCAAGGCGGTCCTGGACGACACCGAACGGGACGTCGTCATCAGGGCGGCGAAGCCGGCGCAGACCCTGGACCAGCTGAAGAACCTCCGGCTGGGCGCGGTGAAGCTGAGCGACATCGCGACGGTGGAACTCGTGGACGGTCCGGTGTCCATGACCCGTATCGACGGTCAGCGGGCCGCGACCATCACGGCGCGCCCGACCGGTGAGAACACGGGCGCGGTGAGCGCGGACCTCCAGTCGAAGATCAAGGCCCTGAAGCTGCCCGCGGGCGCGACGGCGGAGATCGGCGGTGTCTCGTCCGACCAGAGCGACGCGTTCAAGAACCTGGGCCTGGCGATGCTGGCCGCGGTGGCGATCGTGTTCATGCTGCTGGTCGCGACGTTCCGCAGCCTGGCCCAGCCGCTGATCCTGCTGGTCTCCATCCCGTTCGCGGGGACCGGCGCGATCGGTCTGCTGATCGCCACGGGCACCCCGATGGGTGTCCCGGCGATGATCGGCATGCTGATGCTGATCGGCATCGTGGTGACGAACGCGATCGTGCTGATCGACCTCATCAACCAGTACCGCAGGCAGGGGTACGGCGTTGTGGAGGCCGTGGTCGAGGGTGGGCGCCACCGTCTGCGCCCGATCCTGATGACGGCCATGGCCACCATCTTCGCGCTGCTGCCGATGGCCCTGGGCGTCACGGGCGAGGGCGGCTTCATCGCCCAGCCGCTCGCGGTGGTGGTGATCGGCGGTCTGATCAGCTCGACCCTGCTGACCCTCCTGCTGGTCCCGACCCTCTACGCGATGCTGGAGCTCCGCAAGGAGCGCCGCGCCAAGAAGAAGGCGGCGAAGCGGGCGAAGAAGGCGGGGACCGTCGTCGAGCCGGCGGAGTCCGAGGAGCCGGAGCCCGCGGGGGTGTAGCCACCCGGGTATGACAGAGGCCCGGCCCGCACATCAATGCGGGCCGGGCCTCACCATTCACGGACCACCGCAAGAGCCCGCACCCCCACAGGGGCGCGGGGAACTGCGCAAACCCCACGACGGACCCGCAGCCGCAGACGCACCCGGATGGGGGCGCGGGGAACTGCGCAAACCCCACGACGGACCCGCAGACGTCGACGCACCCGGATGGGGGCGCGGGGAACTGCGCAAACCCCACGACGGACCCGCAGACGTCGACGCACCCGGATGGGGGCGCGGGGAACGGCGCAAAACCCACGACGGACCCGCAGCCGTAGACGCACCCGGATAGGGGCGCGGGGAACTGCGCAGAACCCCACGACGCACCCGCAGCCGTAGACGCACCCCGATGGGGGCGCGGGGAACTGCGCAGAACCCCGTCACAACTCAGCGGCAAGCGCTACGGCGCAGAACCCCGCCACAACCCAGCGGCAAGCGCTACGGCAGGGCCAGCATCCGCTCGAGCGCCAGCTTGGCGAAGGCCTCGGTCTCCTTGTCCACCTCGATGCGGTTGACCAGGTTGCCCTCGGCCAGCGACTCGAGCGTCCACACCAGGTGCGGCAGGTCGATGCGGTTCATCGTCGAGCAGAAGCACACCGTCTTGTCGAGGAAGACGATCTCCTTGTCCTCCGGCGCGAAACGGTTGGCCAGCCGCCGAACGAGGTTCAGCTCCGTACCGATGGCCCACTTGGAGCCGGCCGGCGCCGCCTCGAGCGCCTTGATGATGTACTCCGTCGAACCGACGTAGTCCGCGGCGGCGACGACCTCGTGCTTGCACTCGGGGTGGACCAGCACGTTCACGCCGGGGATCCGCTCCCGTACGTCGTTGACCGAGTCGAGGCTGAAGCGGCCGTGCACCGAGCAGTGACCGCGCCACAGGATCATCTTCGCGGCGCGCAGTTCCTCGGCGGTGAGCCCGCCGTTCGGCTTGTGCGGGTTGTAGACGACGCAGTCGTCCAGCGACATCCCCATGTCCCGCACCGCGGTGTTGCGGCCCAGGTGCTGGTCCGGCAGGAAAAGGACCTTCTCTCCCCGCTGGAACGCCCACTCCAGGGCCCGCTTGGCGTTCGACGACGTGCAGATGGTGCCGCCGTGCTTGCCCGTGAACGCCTTGATGTCGGCGGAGGAGTTCATGTACGAGACCGGCACGACCTGCTCGGCGATGCCCGCCTCGGTCAGCACGTCCCAGCACTCGGCGACCTGCTCGGCCGTCGCCATGTCCGCCATGGAGCATCCGGCGGCCAGGTCCGGCAGCACCACCTTCTGGTCGTCGGACGTGAGGATGTCCGCCGACTCGGCCATGAAGTGCACACCGCAGAAGACGATGTACTCCGCCTCCGGGCGGGCCGCGGCGTCTCGCGCCAGCTTGAAGGAGTCGCCCGTGACGTCGGCGAACTGGATGACCTCGTCGCGCTGGTAGTGGTGGCCGAGCACGAAGACCTTGTCCCCGAGCTTCTCCTTGGCCGCGCGGGCGCGCTCCACCAGGTCCGGGTCGGACGGCGACGGCAGGTCACCGGGGCACTCGACGCCCCGCTCGCTCCTCGGGTCGGCCTCGCGGCCGAGCAACAGGAGGGCGAGAGGCGTCGGCTGGACGTCGAGCTCCTGGGTCTGGGCGGTGGTCACGTCACGCACCCTTTCTGTTCTGCGGCTCGCCGGCCCGGGGGCCGGCGGGACATGCCTTTTCGTCGAATTGACACTATCTATCATAACCGGTTCACGTCAGTTTGACGATGCCGATAGCGTCGATGTGACGTGAATCCCGGCATGTACCGGTCGACCCTACGGAAGGGGAAGCCCGGTGGTCCGCCAGTCGTGCACCGGGCGACATGTCGGTGTCCCCCACCTTGTCCACAGGCCGCTGTGCGTGTTCCGCCGCGTATGCGAGCATGAAGGAGGGAGCGCAAGAAACGCGCTCGGCCCGGAATGAATCCGCGGCCACGCCGGTTGCACTCGTCGGCAAGCAGTCTCCGTACAACCCGGGAGAGATGTAGATGTCCGTACAGGACGAGACCACCACCGTCACCGACGGCATCATCCTGACCGACGCCGCCGCGGCCAAGGTCAAGGCCCTGCTCGACCAGGAAGGCCGTGACGATCTGGCGCTGCGCGTCGCAGTCCAGCCCGGCGGCTGCTCCGGCCTGCGCTACCAGCTCTTCTTCGACGAGCGTTCCCTCGACGGCGACGTGGAGAAGGGCTTCGGTGGGGTCAAGGTCGTCACCGACCGCATGAGCGCTCCGTACCTGGGCGGTGCCACCATCGACTTCGTCGACACCATCGAGAAGCAGGGCTTCACGATCGACAACCCGAACGCGACGGGCTCCTGCGCCTGCGGTGACTCCTTCAGCTGAGTCTCGACCGGGCTTCAGTACGCGTAGGAAGGCGGCGTCCCCCTCGACGGGGGCGCCGCCTTCGCGTGCCGGTGGGCCGGGGCCGTCCTAGCGCGACCCGTTCGGCCCAGCCCCGCCCACGGACGCGTGCGGCAGCGTGCTCGCCGTCTCCTTCGGGATCGGCCTGCCGTCCGAGCCCACCACCTCGCGGTCCCCGAGCGGCGCCTTCAGGCGCAGCGTGTCGTGGTAGATCTTGGCGATCATGATGCAGACCTTGCCCTGCCAGGGCGTCTCGGTCACCGTCACGGTCACCTTGCCGGAACTCTCGCTCACCGACGCCGCGTAGTCGCCGCAGACCCCGCCCTCGTAGGTGATGGTGAGGTCCTGGCCCTCGGCGGTGTAGCCCATCACCTTCACATCACGCGTCGCGGGCGCCGACGTCGGCTCGTCCCCCGGTGCGCTCGGCCGGGGGCTCGGCGTCTCGCGCGGCTGCCCCGGCGGCTGCGGTGCGCTCAGATACCGCGGGTCGACCGCCGCACGGGTCACTGTGAAGTCGTCCCCGGTCCCGGCCGGACGCACCGTGAACAGCCACGACGGCACCAGCACCGGCTTTCCGGCCATGGAGTGCGCGGCCAGCCCGAACACCGCGTCCCGCACGGTCGCCGAGCTTCGCTCCGGCATCCCGGTGGGCGCCTTGCAGGGCGCCTCGTCCCGGTCCTTGAGCGGCACCGGGCTGGCGCAGCCGCCGATGCCCTTGCGGCCGTACGACGTGGGCGCGCCGTTCATCAGGTCCAGGGTCTTCTTCGCGCCGACGACCGGGTAGTCGGCACCCTTCACCGGTGCCGAGAGGTTGCCGCTACCGCCCGTCACCTGGCCGTCGGCGGCGACCCGGATGCCGGTCGACCAGCCGTACGTGGGCAGTCCGCCGACCTTCGGATCGGCGTTCACCACGCGGACCGATCCCATGAGCTGGTGCGCGTCCAGGCGGGCGTCCTCCTGGCCCAGTGCCTTCAGCACCGGCGCGGCGGCCTGCTTCGCGGCGGCCTCGCTCACCGGTCCGGGGATGTCCTGGCGGGACGAGCACGTCGTGACGCTCTTGCAGAGGTTGTCGGACCCGGCCGCGTACCGGCTGAACGTCCAGGTCCCGGGCGCCTGCCCGGCCACCCGCAGGAGCGGTCCTGAACCGTCCTTCGCGGCGCCGACCGTCCAGGCCCCCGCGACCAGCTTCGGTGTGCCGCTCAGATCCAGTGCCCCGGCGAGCCGGGCCACCTCGGCCCGCGTCACCGCGCCCTTCGCCCAGTACACGGGCGCCGGCTCCGGGCCGTCGGGCAGTTCGCCCCGGGCGGTGTAGGTCGTGCCGTACGGATTGGGCTCGCCCACCGCGATCCCGGATGTGCCGCCGCCCTCGCTGAACCCGTCGAGAGCCAGCGCCGGGGGAGTGCCGTCCCCGCCCGGCGAAGCGGAGCCGCCGGTGCCGCCGGACGCGGTGGCCGCGAGGTAGGCCCCGCCGCCCCCGACGAGCAGGACGGCGGCAACGACCGAGGCGACGACCGCCGGGGAGCGCCGCCGGCGCGGCACGGTCCCGTCGGTGCCCCCGGTGACTTCGGTACCGTCACTCGCGTCGTCGGGTCGCTCGGTGTTCACCGCATCGCTCCTTCGGCTGCGCTGCTGTCCCAGGAGACCCCGCCGTGCCGTGGAACGCCACAGGAAGGTCGCACACCGCCTCCCCCGGACGGGGGGCGGCAATGGGACGCAGCGGGGGAGCGCACGGTTCCCGGGAGCGCGCCGACGCTCGTCCGGCGCGCCGTGTCCGAGGCACCCCGGTCAGTCCCCGTAGTCGGACATCGCGTCCAGGAGGCGGGCCGAGGCGGGCGGCACGCTGACCCCGTGGATCGAGGACGGGGAGACGTGCGGCGGGGTGGACTTCGCGGGTGCGGCCCAGTGCGGAACCATCCGGGCGCAGTCGCCGCGCAGTGACGCCAGATCCGTATCCGGATCGATCAGGGCGGTGCCGGGAACCTCGAGCTTCGTCATGACGGAACCGTAAGCACGTCCGGGGTCGCCGAGAAAGATCTACTATCGGGTAGTTTTGCCTGCTTCGAAGCGCGGGGCTCACCGGGTAGCGTGAACTGTCAATCCCCTCCTCCACAGGAGCGTGTCCTCGCCGTGCGTATCGCAGTCACCGGCTCCATCGCCACCGACCACCTCATGACCTTCCCCGGCCGCTTCGCCGACCAGCTCGTCGCGGATCAGCTGCACACGGTCTCCCTCTCCTTCCTGGTGGACCGTCTCGACGTTCGCCGTGGTGGGGTGGGCGCGAACATCGCCTTCGGCATGGGGCAGCTCGGCACCCAGCCGATCCTGGTCGGCGCGGCCGGCTCGGACTTCGACGACTACCGGGCGTGGCTGGATCGGCACGGGGTGGACACGGACTCCGTACGCATCTCCGAGACCCAGCACACCGCCCGCTTCGTGTGCACCACCGACGCCGACCACAACCAGATCGGCTCCTTCTACACCGGCGCCATGAGCGAGGCCCGGCTGATCGAGCTCAAGACGGTCGCCGACCGTGTGGACGGGCTCGACCTGGTGCTGATCGGTGCCGACGACCCGGAGGCGATGCTCCGCCACACGGAGGAGTGCCGCACCCGGTCCATCCCGTTCGCCGCCGACTTCTCGCAGCAGATCGCGCGCATGAGCGGTGACGAGATCCGGATACTGCTGGACGGGGCGACCTTCCTCTTCTCCAACGAGTACGAGAAGGGGCTCATCGAGACCAAGACCGGCTGGACCGAGACCGAGATCCTGGGCCGGGTCGGCCACCGGGTGACCACGCTCGGCTCGCGGGGCGTGCGCATCGAGCGTTCCGGTGCGGACCCGATCGAGGTCGGCGTGCCCGAGGAGATGGCCAAGGTCGACCCGACGGGCGTCGGCGACGCCTTCCGCGCGGGATTCCTGTCCGGTCTGGCGTGGGGTGTCCCGCTGGAGCGCGCGGCCCAGGTCGGCTGCATGCTCGCCACCTTGGTCATCGAGACGCTGGGCACCCAGGAGTACCAGCTGCGCCGCGCCCACTTCATGGAACGCTTCACCAAGGCGTACGGCGACGAGGCGGCGGCACAGGTCCAGAAGCACCTGGGCTGACCGCGGGCGGGCGGCGCCCCGGGCGCAGGTCTAGGAGAGCCGGCGGACCACATAGGCGGAGCCCCGCTCTGCCGGCTCCTCCCCGACGTACTCCTGCTCCCGCATCTCGCACCACGCCGGGATGTCCAGGCGCGCCGCCTCGTCGTCCGACAGGACCCGCACCGTCCCGCCCACCGGCACGTCCCCGATGACCTTCGCCAGCTCGATCACGGGGATGGGGCAGCGTTTGCCCAGGGTGTCCACGACCAGGGCGTCCTCGCGCGTAAGAGTCCGCGGGGACGGTGCGCCGAGCTTTTCGCGCACCGCCGCCACCGCACCGGGCAGCACAGAAAGGAACCGGTCGACTTCCTCCGCCGGCGTACCGGTCGGCAGGGAGACGCGGACATTGCCCTCGCTCAGCACGCCCATCGCCTTGAGCACATGGCTCGGCGTCAGCGTGCTGCTCGTGCAGGACGACCCGGACGAGACCGAGAAACCCTCATGGTCCAGTGCGTGCAGCAATGTCTCCCCGTCGACATAGAGACAGGAGAAGGTGACGATCCCGGGCAGTCGGCGGTGCGGGTCGCCCACCACCTCCACATCGGGGACCGAGTCCGGCACCCGCGCCCGGATCCGCTCCGTCAGTTCCCGCAGCCGTGCCGACTCTCCGGCCGCCTCCGCCCGCACCGCCCGCAGCGACGCCGCGGCCGCCACGACGGCCGGGATGTTCTCGAACCCCGGGGCCCGTCCCGACTCCCGCTCGTCCAGCGGCCCTTGAGGCGCGAACCGCACTCCCTTGCGCACGACCAGCAGCCCCACACCTGACGGCCCGCCCCACTTGTGGGCGCTGGCCGTGAGGATCGACCAGTCGCCCTCGACCGGCCCCCAGGCCAGCGACTGCGCCGCGTCCACCAGCAACGGCACGCCGGCCGCACGGCACACGGCGGCCACCTCGGCGACCGGCTGCACCGTGCCCACCTCGTGGTTGGCCGACTGCAGGCAGGCCAGCGCGGTGTCTGAGCGCAGCGCCGCCGCGTACGCCTCGGGGGTGACCGCTCCCGCACGGGAGACCGGCACCCGGGTCACCGTGCCGCCGTCCGCCTCGAACACCTCCGCCGCATGGAGGACCGAGGAGTGTTCGACCGATGACACGATCAGGTGGCGTCCGGTCCGGCGGCGACCCGCCAGCGCTCCCTCGACGCCGGAGTGCACCGCCCGTGTGCCGGACGTGGTGAACACCAGCTCGTCCGGGCGGCACCCCACCGCCTCGGCGGCCGCCTCGCGCGCGGCGTCCAGCAGGAGCCGGGCCCGCCGCCCCTCGCGGTACAGCCGGGCGGGATCGGCCCACCCCTCGTCCAGCGAGGCCTGCAGCGCCTGGCGGGCGATGGGGTGGAGGGGAGCGGCGGAGGCGGCGTCGAAGTAGGACACACCGCAACGCTAACTCTTGCGAAGCACGCGGCTCGGCGAAGGATCCCGGTCTCCGGGGAGCCGCCTTCGAGCCCCCGTCAGATGGTGGCCAGAAGCGGTCATTCCACCCCTTCGGGGTGACCGGCGGCGCGTTGGGCACCCTCCCCGCGCAGCCCCAAATAGCGTCCAGTAGGGTTTGGTCCGCATAAACATCAAACCCTGCCCGACGCAGGACGGCGACCGACCAGCGAGAAGGCCGCAGCCAACCGCGCGGGCGAGACTCTCGGGAAGGCGCTACGTGAGTCCCAACGGCTCCGACCGCTCGCCGCGGCGCCCGATGCGGCGGAAGCTGCTGCAGGCACTGACCGCGGGCCTGGTCCTGGCGACCGCAACCGGTTGCACATACAAGGACTTCCCCCGCCTTGGTATGCCCACCCCGACCACGGAAGAGGCTCCGCGGATCCTCTCCCTGTGGCAGGGCTCCTGGGCTGCCGCGCTCGCCGTCGGCGTGCTGGTGTGGGGCCTGATCCTGTGGAGCGCCATGTTCCACAGGCGCAGCCGCACCAAGGTCGAGGTTCCTCCGCAGACCCGGTACAACATGCCGATCGAGGCGCTGTACACGGTCGTGCCGCTCATCATCGTCTCGGTGCTCTTCTACTTCACGGCCCGCGACGAGTCGAAGCTCCTCGACCTCTCCAAGAAGCCGGACGTCACCGTCAACGTGGTCGGCTACCAGTGGAGCTGGGGCTTCAACTACGTCACTCCGGTCTCCGGGGTGACGGGTGACGCGAAGACCGATGCGAACCTGGACGCGATTCCGAACCGGTACAAGAACGACTTCCCGGCGAACGCCGGCGGTGTCTACGACTTCGGCACGCCCGCCACGCGCAACCCGCAGACGGGCAACCCCGGTCCGACGCTCTGGCTGCCGAAGGGCAAGACGGTCCGCTTCATCCTCACTTCGCGCGACGTCATCCACTCCTTCTGGGTGCTGCCGTTCCTGATGAAGCAGGACGTCATCCCGGGCCACACCAACGCCTTCCAGGTGACCCCCAACCAGGAGGGCACCTTCCGGGGCAAGTGCGCCGAGCTCTGCGGCGTCGACCACTCCCGGATGCTGTTCAACGTGAAGGTGGTCTCGCCCGACCGCTACGAGCAGCACCTCAAGGACCTCGCCAAGAAGGGGCAGACCGGTTACATTCCCGCCGGCATCGCGCAGACGAGCCACGAGAAGAACCGGGAGACGAACAACCTGTGAGCATCCTCAACGAACCCCAGGGTGCCGCCGCAGCTGAGGACTCGTACGAGAACGAGCTGCCGGTACGGCGCAGGCGACCCGGCAACGTCGTCGTCAAGTGGTTGACCACCACCGACCACAAGACGATCGGCACGCTGTATCTGGTCACGTCGTTCGCGTTCTTCCTCATCGGCGGCGTCATGGCCCTGCTCATGCGCGCCGAGCTGGCCCGTCCGGGCCTGCAGATCATGTCGAACGAGCAGTTCAACCAGGCGTTCACGATGCACGGCACGATCATGCTGCTGATGTTCGCGACGCCGCTGTTCGCCGGTTTCGCGAACTGGATCATGCCGCTGCAGATCGGCGCGCCCGACGTGGCGTTCCCGCGGCTGAACATGTTCGCCTACTGGCTCTACCTGTTCGGTTCGACGATCGCGGTCGGCGGCTTCCTCACCCCGCAGGGCGCGGCCGACTTCGGCTGGTTCGCCTACAGCCCGCTGTCGGACGCGGTCCGCTCCCCGGGCATCGGCGCCGACATGTGGATCATGGGTCTGGCCTTCTCCGGCTTCGGCACGATCCTCGGCTCGGTCAACTTCATCACCACGATCATCTGCATGCGCGCACCCGGCATGACCATGTTCCGCATGCCGATCTTCGTGTGGAACGTGCTGCTGACCGGTGTGCTCGTGCTGCTGGCCTTCCCGGTCCTCGCGGCCGCGCTGTTCGCCCTGGAGGCGGACCGCAAGTTCGGTGCTCACGTCTTCGACGCGACCAACGGCGGCGCCTTGCTATGGCAACACCTCTTCTGGTTCTTCGGCCATCCAGAGGTGTACATCATCGCGCTACCGTTCTTCGGCATCATCTCCGAAGTCATCCCGGTCTTCAGCCGTAAGCCGATGTTCGGCTACATGGGTCTCGTCGGCGCCACCATCGCCATCGCCGGTCTCTCCGTGACCGTGTGGGCGCACCACATGTACGTCACCGGCGGCGTGCTGCTTCCGTTCTTCTCGTTCATGACGTTCCTCATCGCCGTACCCACCGGCGTGAAGTTCTTCAACTGGATCGGAACGATGTGGAAGGGCTCGCTGTCCTTCGAGACACCGATGCTCTGGGCCACCGGCTTCCTGATCACCTTCACCTTCGGTGGTCTGACCGGTGTCATCCTGGCCTCGCCGCCGATGGACTTCCACATCTCGGACTCCTACTTCGTGGTGGCGCACTTCCACTACGTGGTGTTCGGCACCGTCGTCTTCGCGATGTTCGCCGGCTTCCACTTCTGGTGGCCGAAGATGACGGGCAAGATGCTCGACGAGCGGCTCGGCAAGATCACGTTCTGGACGCTGTTCATCGGCTTCCACGGCACCTTCCTGGTGCAGCACTGGCTGGGTGCCGAGGGCATGCCGCGTCGTTACGCGGACTACCTCGCGGCTGACGGCTTCACCGCCCTGAACACGGTCTCGACGATCTCCTCGTTCCTGCTCGGCCTGTCGATCCTGCCGTTCCTCTACAACGTGTGGAAGACGGCCAAGTACGGCAAGCCGGTCGGCGTCGACGACCCGTGGGGCTACGGCCGTTCGCTCGAATGGGCCACGTCCTGCCCGCCGCCGCGGCACAACTTCCTCACCCTGCCGCGGATCCGCAGTGAATCCCCCGCCTTCGACCTGCACCACCCCGAGATCGCCGCGCTCGAGCAGCTCGAGCACGCGGGTGCCGGTACCAAGGCCGTCTCCGGTGGCAAGGAGGCCGGCAAGTGAAGATCCAGGGCAAGATGTTCATCTGGCTGGCGGTCTTCCTGCTCGCCGTGGCCATCACCTATGGTCTGTGGTCCAAGGAGCCGGCCGGTACCACCGCGCTCTTCCTGGCCTTCGGCCTGAGCATCATGATCGGCTACTACCTGGCCTTCACGGCCCGGCGGGTCGACACGGGCGCCCAGGACAACCTTGAGGCCGACGTGGCGGACGACGCCGGCGAGGTCGGCTTCTTCAGCCCGCACAGCTGGCAGCCGCTCGCCCTCGGCGTCGGTGGCGCGCTCGCCTTCCTGAGCATCGCGATCGGCTGGTGGCTGATGTACTTCTCGGCCCCGCTGATCCTGGTGGGCCTGTGGGGCTGGGTCTTCGAGTACTACCGCGGCGAGAACCGCACCCAGTAGCACGCGCCCAGCGCTACGGGAGCCCGGACACTCCGTCAGGAATGTCCGGGCTCCCTCTTTTGCCGCACCGTGCGTCCCCCGCACGGATCTCTCGGCGCGCCATAGTTGACAGACCTCCATAGCGTGAGGTCATGAGTCACAAAGTGTTCTTCCGGAGCGCGCGCCCGCGACACCGCACGGTCGTCGGCTGCACCCTGTCGGTGCTCGCCCTCGGCGCGGGACTCGTCGGCTGCGGGGCCGACGGGAACCCGCTGGCGGCAAGGCCGTACGACGCGGCGGACCAAATCGCCTACAACGCGCCTGCCGGCAAAGCGAAGAAGGTCGACCCCGACAAGCCCCTGGAGATCACCGCCTCGGATGAGGACGGGCGCATCACGGACGTCACGGTCACCGACGCCCGGGGACGCTACGTGGCCGGTGAGCTCTCCGCCGACGGCCGCCGCTGGCACAGCACCTCACCGCTGGCCGCGGGCACCCACTACACGGTCACGGTGAGCACGGAGGACGAGGACGGCGCACCCGGCCGCAAGGTCATCGAGTTCGACACCAGCACCCCCAAGAGCAAGACGCTGAAGGTCACCTTCGGACCCAACAGCGGGACCTACGGTGTCGGCCAGCCCGTCACGGCGGAACTCAGCGAGCCCGTCAAGGACAAGACGTCCCGGGCGGTGGTGGAGCGCGCCCTCAAGGTGGACTCCGCGCCCGTGGTCGAGGGCTCCTGGTACTGGGTGAACGACAAAGAACTGCACTACCGGCCCCAGACCTACTGGCCCACGCACGCCACCATCACCGCCCACAGCGACCTCGACGGCGTGAAGGTGGCGGACCGCCTCTGGGGCGGCAAGTCGGAGCCCGTGAAGCTCACCACGGGAGACCGCATAGTCGCCGTCACGGACGCCGCCGCACACCGGATGACGGTCTACAAGAACGACGAGGTGGTCAATCAGATACCCATCACCACCGGCAGGCCCGGATTCGAGACCCGAAACGGCGTCAAGGTGGTGCTGGGCAAGCAGTACGTCGTACGGATGCGCGGAACCACGATCGGCATCTCGAGCAACTCGAGCGACGGCTACGACCTGAACGTCTACTGGGCGGCCCGGGTCACCTGGAGCGGCGAGTACGTGCACGCCGCGCCCTGGTCCGTCGGCAGCCAGGGGTACGCCAACGTGAGCCACGGCTGCACCGGTATGAGCAACGCCTACGCCAGATGGTTCTTCAACACCGTCCGGGAGGGCGACATCGTGAAGGTCGTCAATTCCAACGGCAAGCAGATGGAGCCGTTCGGCAACGGCTTCGGCGACTGGAACGTCGACTGGTCGAAGTGGCGCAAGGGCAGCGCCCTGGTGGCGGACGGCTCCGACGGCCGCAACCTGAGCAGCGCGAGACTGCGCCCCGAGTCCGCGTGAGGACGAGCGCCCCGCGCCCCGTCAGGGGTGCGGGGCCATGACGTCGTAGGGCCGCGACAGGACATGACGCCCCCGCAGGCGCCTCCGTACCGGCCGGCGGTCCCCGTACCGGACGGACGGGCCGTCAGGCGCTCAGGAGGGCCTTGCGGCGCATCAGGGCGGCCAGGGCGGAGGCGAACTCGACCGGCTCCACCGGCAGTGCCACCGCCGCGTCGGCCCGGCTCCACGTGGCCAGCCACGCGTCCTGCGGGCGCGCGATCAGTACGAGCACCGGCGGGCAGTTGAAGATCTCGTCCTTGATCTGCCGGCAGACGCCCATCCCGCCCATCGGAACGGCCTCGCCGTCCAGGACGCACACGTCGATGCCGCCCCGGTCCAGCTCCTTGACGACGGCGGCCGGTGTCGCGCACTCCACGAACCGGACCTCGGGAACGTCCGGAGCGGGCCTGCGCCCGGCCGCGAGCCGCACCTGCTCTCGGGTGTTGGAGTCGTCGCTGTAGACCAGCACCGTGGCGGTCGGCTGCATGGCTTCCTCCGGTACGCAGTGGTGTCTGCCGTCGTACGGAACGGAACGTTGGGGCGGATGCTACTCCCTTGAACTCGTGGTCAACAGCGGTTCGGACAGGGCTTCGATCCGCCATCCGGGCAGTACAGAGGGTGCGGACACTCCGAACGGCACCCCCCGGAGTGAGGGCGGGATAAGCGACCGACATAATGTCGGTCGTGGCGACAGCAACGACAGTAGACACCGGGCACGCGCACCCGTCGGTCAACCGACCGAACCTCACCAGCGTCGGAACCATCATCTGGCTGAGTTCCGAGCTGATGTTCTTCGCGGCCCTCTTCGCGATGTACTTCACCCTGCGATCGGTGACAGGGCCGACTCACTGGAAGGAGATGGCGAGCCATCTCAACTTCCCGTTCTCGGCGACGAACACCACGATCCTGGTGCTCTCCTCCCTCACCTGCCAGCTCGGCGTGTTCGCCGCCGAGCGCGGTGACGTGAAGAAGCTCCGGGGATGGTTCATCGTCACCTTCATCATGGGTGCGATCTTCGTCGGCGGGCAGATCTTCGAGTACACCGAGCTGGTCAAGAAGGACGGCCTCTCGCTGTCCTCGGACCCGTACGGCTCGGTGTTCTACCTGACCACCGGCTTCCACGGCCTGCACGTGACGGGTGGTCTCATCGCCTTCCTGCTGGTCCTCGGCCGCACCTACGCGGCGCGGAGGTTCACACACGAGCAGGCGACCGCCGCCATCGTCGTGTCCTACTACTGGCACTTCGTCGATGTCGTCTGGATCGGCCTCTTCGCCACGATCTACATGATCAAGTAGTCGGCCGTCGGCCGCGGCGGACGTTCACCCGATCGGGGAGAACCGAACGCCCGAGACGATCCGATCCTTTTCCAGAAGCATCGACGCAGAAGATCCTGACACCGGGGTAATCCGTGAAAAAGCTCTCCGCACGACGACGCCATCCGATGGCGGCGCTCGTCGTCCTACTCATCGCGCTGACGCTCTCCGGGGGGCTGTACGCCGCGTTCGCGCCCGCCGGTAAGGCGCAGGCCGATGACACCGCCCAGTCCCTCGCCATCGAGGAGGGCAAGAAGCTCTACCAGGTGGGCTGTGCCAGCTGCCACGGCACCGGCGGTCAGGGCTCCTCCGACGGCCCGAGCTTGATCGGCGTGGGCGCGGCGGCGGTCGACTTCCAGGTCGGCACCGGCCGTATGCCCGCCGCGACCTCGCAGGGCCCCCAGGTGCCGGCGAAGAAGAACATCTACTCGCAGGCCCAGATCGACCAGCTCGCCGCGTACATCGCCTCTCTCGGCGCCGGCCCGGCCGTGCCGACGAAGAACGACTACAGCCCCGAGGGTGCCGACATCGCCCGGGGTGGTGAGCTCTTCCGCACCAACTGCGCGCAGTGCCACAACACCGGCGGCAAGGGCGGTGCGCTGACGCACGGCAAGTTCGCGCCGACCCTTGAGGGCGTCGCCCCGAAGCACATCTACGAGGCCATGCAGACCGGCCCGCAGAACATGCCGTCCTTCCCGGACACCACGCTGTCGCAGCAGAACAAGAAGGACATCATCGCGTACCTCCACGCGGTCGACGGCGACCAGACCGTGAACCCCGGCGGCCTCGAGCTGGGCGGCCTCGGACCGGTCTCCGAGGGCCTGTTCGCCTGGATCTTCGGCCTCGGCGCGCTGATCGTGGTCGCCGTCTGGGTCGCCGCTCGGACCGCAAAGGCCAAGAAGTCATGAGTAGCCAAGACATTCCAGAAGAGAACCTGCCCGCTGAGCAGGACACCGCGCACGGTGCAGTGACGGTGGCGGACGAGCAGAACCCGTTCGCCGACCCGGGCCTGCCGCCCCACGAGCACCGCATCCAGGACATCGACGAGCTGGCCGCCAAGCGGTCCGAGCGCACGGTGGCCATGCTGTTCACCGTGTCGATGCTGGCCACCCTCGGCTTCATCGCCGCGTACGTGACGATCCCGAACGACAGGTCGATCTTCGTCTTCCCGATCGGGCACATCAGCGCGATGAACTTCGCGCTGGGTCTGACGCTGGGCGTGGCGCTGTTCACGATCGGCGCGGGCGCGGTCCACTGGGCCCGCACCCTGATGTCCGACATGGAGATCGCCGACGAGCGTCACCCGATCGAGGCCCCCCCCGAGGTCAAGGCGAAGGTCGTCGCGGACTTCCAGCAGGGTGCCAAGGAGTCGCAGTTCGGCCGGCGCAAGCTGATCCGCAACACGATGTTCGGCGCGCTGGCCCTGTTCCCGCTCTCCGGCGTCATGCTGCTGCGCGACCTGGGTCCGCTGCCCGGGACCAAGCTCCGTCACACGATCTGGTCCAAGGGCAAGCTCCTCGTCAACATGAACACGAACCAGCCGCTGCGTCCCTCGGACGTCGCGGTGGGCTCGCTCACCTTCGCCAAGCCTGAGGGCTTGGAGGAGACCAACGAGGACTTCCAGGTCCAGATCGCGAAGGCCGCCCTGATGATCGTCCGGCTCCAGCCGGAGAACATCAAGGACAAGAAGGAACTCGAGTGGTCCCACGAGGGCATCGTGGCCTACTCGAAGATCTGCACCCACGTCGGTTGCCCGATCTCCCTGTACGAGCAGCAGACGCACCACGTCCTCTGCCCGTGCCACCAGTCCACCTTCGACCTCTCCGACGGTGCCCGAGTCATCTTCGGCCCGGCCGGTCACGCCCTGCCGCAGCTGCGCATCGGCGTCAACGCGGACGGCTACCTCGAGGCGCTCGGCGACTTCGAGGAGCCCGTCGGTCCTGCATTCTGGGAGCGCGGATGAGTACTACATCGAGCAACACGAATCCGTCTGCCGCCGGCTCGGCGGACAGCTCGCGCGGACGGGCACCGGCCGGCGAGCGCATCGCGGACTGGGTCGACGGCCGCCTGGGGATCTACTCCCTGGCGAAGTCCAACATGCGCAAGATCTTCCCCGACCACTGGTCGTTCATGTTGGGCGAGGTCTGCCTCTACAGCTTCATCGTCATCATCCTCACGGGTGTGTACCTGACGCTGTTCTTCCACCCCTCGATGAACGAGGTCGTGTACCACGGCAGCTATGTGCCGCTGCAGGGTCAGGCCATGAGCGAGGCCTTCAACTCCACGATGCACATCAGCTTCGATGTGCGTGGCGGCCTGCTCATCCGTCAGATCCACCACTGGGCCGCGCTGATCTTCCTCGCCGGCATGTTCGTGCACATGATGCGCGTGTTCTTCACGGGCGCGTTCCGCAAGCCGCGTGAGATCAACTGGCTGTTCGGCTTCCTGCTGTTCGTCCTCGGCATGTTCACCGGCTTCACCGGTTACTCGCTCCCGGACGACCTGCTCTCCGGCACCGGTGTCCGCTTCATGGAGGGCGCGATCCTGTCCGTGCCGATCGTCGGCACGTACCTGTCGTTCTTCCTCTTCGGCGGACAGTTCCCGGGCGGCGACTTCGTGGCCCGCTTCTACTCGATCCACATCCTGCTGCTGCCGGGCATCATGCTCGGCCTGGTGGTCGGCCACCTGATCCTGGTCTTCTACCACAAGCACACGCAGTTCGCGGGTCCCGGAAAGACGAACAACAACGTCGTCGGCATGCCGCTGTTGCCGGTGTACATGGCCAAGGCCGGAGGCTTCTTCTTCCTGGTCTTCGGTGTCATCGCGGCCATCGCGGCGCTCGCCACGATCAACCCGATCTGGGTCTTCGGGCCCTACCGTCCGGACCAGGTGTCCACGGGTGCCCAGCCCGACTGGTACATGGGCTTCTCCGAGGGCCTGATCCGTACGATGCCGGGCTGGGAGGTCAACTTCTGGGGTCACACGCTCGTCCTGGGCGTGTTCATCCCGCTGGTGATCTTCCCGCTGGTCCTGGTGACGATCGCGGTCTACCCGTTCATCGAGTCCTGGGTCACCGGGGACAGGCGCGAGCACCACATCCTGGACCGCCCGCGCAACGCCCCGACGCGTACGGCCTTCGGTACCGCGTGGATCGCCTGGTACTTCGTGCTGCTGATGGGTGGTGGCAACGACATCTGGGCCACGCACTTCCACCTGTCGATCAACGCGATCACCTGGTTCGTCCGCATCGCCTTCTTCGTGGTGCCGGTCCTCGTGTTCGTGGTCACCAAGCGGGTCTGCCTCGGCCTCCAGCGCCGCGACCGCGACAAGGTGCTGCACGGCCGCGAGTCGGGCATCATCAAGCGGCTGCCGCACGGTGAGTTCATCGAGGTCCACGAGCCGCTCAGCCAGGAGCAGCTGCACACGCTCACGGCGCACGAGCAGTACAGGCCGGCCGAGATCGGCCCGACGGTCGACGAGAACGGCGTCGAGCGGAAGATCAAGGCCACGGACAAGCTGCGCTCCAAGCTGAGCTACGGCTACTACGGGGACACCAACCAGATCCCCAAGCCCACGGTCGAGGAGTACAAGGAGATCACGAGCGGCCACGGCCACCACTGATCGCTGCGCACGCCACACGCCACAGTCGAAGGGCCCCGTCCGGTGTTCGGACGGGGCCCTTCGCCGTCTGCCGGGCTGGATAGGGTGGACCTGTTCGAGATATGCGTCCCGTAGTCCGGGACAACGACCCAGGAGCGGCTTATGAGCGCTGTGACCCCCGCTGGAGGCGACACCGCGGCGGGCCGTTCCTGGCCCCAGGTACTGAACGGGCTGCTGGACGGCCGTGACCAGAGCGCGGACGACACGGCCTGGGCGATGGACCGCATCATGCGCGGCGAGGCGTCGGACGCGCAGATCGCCGGGTTCGCGGTGGCACTGCGGGCCAAGGGCGAGACGGTGGAGGAGATCACCGGCCTCGTCCGTGCGATGTACGAGCACGCGAACGTGATCGAGGTGCCGGGGCCGACGGTCGACATCGTCGGTACGGGCGGTGACGGCGCGAAGACGGTGAACATCTCCACGATGTCGTCGATCGTGGTGGCCGGCACCGGAGCCAAGGTCGTCAAGCACGGCAACCGGGCCGCGTCCTCCGCGTCCGGGGCCTCGGACGTGCTGGAGAAGCTCGGGGTCAATCTGGAGCTGCCGGTGCACCGGGTGGCCGAGGTGGCCGAGGAGGCCGGGATCACCTTCTGCTTCGCGGTGAAGTTCCACCCCGCGCTGCGGCACGTGGCGGCGGCGCGCGGGCAACTGGGAATCCGTACGACGTTCAACATCCTGGGCCCGCTGACGAACCCGGCGCGGGTGAAGGCCCAGGCCGTGGGTGTCGCTGACCCGCGGATGGCGCCGATCGTGGCGGGGGTCCTCGCCGAGCGCGGCAACTCCTCGCTGGTGTTCCGGGGCGACGACGGTCTGGACGAGCTGACGACCACATCGACCTCCCGGGTCTGGATCGTCCGCGACGGCAAGGTCACCGAGGAGGCCTTCGACCCCCGGGACGTGGGGATCGAGCTGGTCCCGGTGGAGGCGTTGCGCGGTGCCGACGCCTCTTACAACGCCGATGTGGCGCGACGGGTGCTGACCGGTGAGACGGGCCCGGTAAGGGACGCCGTACTGCTGAACTCGGCGGCGGCGCTGGTGGCGCTGGAGCCGGGTTCCGGGTCGCTCGCGGAGCAGATCCGGGCCGGGATGGAGAAGGCCGTGGAGTCCATCGACTCGGGGGCGGCCAAGCGGACGCTGGACCACTGGGTGGCGGCGACCCACGCCTGATGCCCGTGGGGCCCGGGGCGCGGTGCTCCTCGGCTCCGCTACGGGCTGTTCCGGGTGTGCCTGACAGGGGTGCCCCACCGGCTCAGGGCCGGTGGGGCCCACCAGGCATCGCTGCCCGGCGGGCCGCCCGTCCGGCGCTCAGGCGCCTTCGCGGCCGTGCACGCATCCCCGGCTGTGGATGGGCCTTCGTGGCGACGTACGGGTCGCGGTCTGCGGAGCGGCCTTTGTACCCGCGCGCGTCCCCGTCTCGGGTGCGGCCTTGGTGGCGGTGTGCGGGTCGCGGTCGGCGGTCCGGCCGTCGTGGCCGTGCTTGGCTCGTGGTCTGCGGTCCGGCCGTCGTAGGCGTGTGTGGATCGCGGTCTGCGGTCCGGCCCCCACGGCGGTGTGCGCGTCCCCGTCTCCGGTGCGGCCTTCGTGGCCGTGCGCGGGTCGCTGTCGGCGGTGCGGCCGTCGTACGCGTGTGTGGATCGCGATCTGCGGTCCGGCCCCCACGGCGGTGTGCGCGTCCCCGTCTCCGGTGCGGCCTTCGTGGCCGTGCGCGGGTCGCTGTCGTCGTGGTCGTGTGTGGGGCGTGGTCTGCGGTCCGGCCCCGCGTGGCCGTGTTCGCGTCCCCGTCCCCGGACCGCCCACCACAGCCGTGCGCGCGGCCCCTCTCCGGACCGGGCCTTCGCAACCCTGTGTGCATCCCGGCATCCGGACAGAAGTTGCGGCCGTGCGATCACGTCCCGTAGCGTCCTGTGCAGGTCATGAGCGACAGTCATTCGGCCCCGGCCGGCTGTCCGGCAACCCTCCGTCCGTGGCGGGGTGCCCCGGGTGAGGACCAGGCCGTAGGCAGCGAGGTCTGCGGCAAGCGCGGACCCCTCGCGTCACCAGGGGTCCTGGTCGTTCGAGGGAGCCTTCCGTGAGCAAGCGAATGCGATAGGGCCGCAGAGCCCCGCTTCCGCATCCCCTTTTCACCTCTTTTCACCTTTCCCGTGCCGATGACGCAGCCGCGCGCCGTCGTGCGCGCCGTCCGGCACGGCGATCCCACCTGCTCACACGGGAGTGCACCCATGTCCGTCTCCACCCTTGCCGCCGACCCGTCCGTTTGTGCCCCGCTGCCCGTTCTGGGCCGGGATGTCGCCGTCCCGCTCGTCACAGGCGGAGAGGTCACCTACGCCGCGCTCGACTACGCGGCCAGCGCCCCGGCACTCCAGCGTGTCTGGGACGACGTGGCGGCCTACGCCCCGTACTACGGCAGCGTCCACCGCGGTGCCGGATACCTCTCGCAGCTGTCCACCGACTTGTTCGAGAACGCCCGACGGACCGTCGCCGCGTTCCTCGACTGCCACGAAGAGGACGAGGTGATCTTCACCCGGTCCACCACCGACTCGCTCAACCTCCTCGCCGCCACCCTTCCGGACGACTGCCAGGTCTTCGTCTTCGAGACGGAACACCACGCCTCCCTGCTGCCCTGGCGGGGTGCGCGCGTCACCTGCCTGGACGCCCCGCGCACTCCGCAGCAGGCCGTCGCGACCCTGGAGCGCGCCCTCGCCGACCGCGATCCCCACGGCCCGGCCCTGGTCTGTGTCACCGGCGCCTCGAACGTCACCGGCGAGCTGTGGCCGGTGCGCGAGCTCGCGGCGGCCGCCCATGCGCACGGCGCCCGTATCGTGCTGGACGCCGCCCAGCTGGCCCCGCACCACCCGGTGTCGGTCAAGGACCTGGACGTCGACTGGATCGCGTTCTCCGGGCACAAGCTGTACGCGCCGTTCGGTTCCGGAGTCCTGGCCGGCCGTGCCGACTGGCTGCGTGCGGCCGAGCCCTACCTGGCGGGCGGGGGCGCCAGCCGCAAGGTCACCCGGCGCACCGACGGGGGAGTGGACGTCGAGTGGCACGAGAGCGCCGCACGGCACGAGGCGGGCTCGCCCAATGTCATCGGCGCCTACTCCATCGCCTCGGCCTGCAAGGCCCTCACCGAGGCCGGTTTCGACGCCCTCGTCGCCCGCGAGCAGTACCTGATCGAGAAGGTCCGGGAAGGGCTGGCCGGGGTCCCGGAGGTCAAGGTGCTCTCCCTCTTCGGCGACGACTCGCCCCGCGTCGGGGTCATCTCCTTCGTCGTCGAGGGCTGGAACAGCTCCCACTTCGCCGCCGCGCTCTCCGCGGAGTACGGCATCGGCGTCCGCGACGGCCTCTTCTGCGCCCACCCGCTGGTGCGCACGCTGCTGGGCGCCGACCCGCAGACCCAGGGGGAGTGCGGCGCCCCCGAGGCGGCACCCGGTGAGAAGTCGCTGAACGCGATCCGCGTCAGCTTCGGTGCGGGCACGCCCGACGAGCACGTGGAGCGTTTCCTCGGTGCGGTCAAGGAACTGGTCCGCGACGGTGCGAAGTGGAACTACCGCACGGAGGACGGCCGTTGCGTGCCGGCGGTCTGAGCCACGGGGACACGACCAGGTGGGCTCTCTCCCGTCCGCCCCGCGGCGGACGGGAGAGCGGCCCCTGCGGCCGGGGCCGCTAGTTGTCGAGCCCGATCGCGAACGCCGCCTCCAGGTCGTGCTGGGAGTAGGTGCGGAAGGCGACGTGCGTGTCGGTGCCCAGAACGCCCGGGATCTTGCTGATCCGCCCGGGGATGACGTCCGCCAGGTCGTCGTGGGCCTTGACCCGGACGATGGCGATGAGGTCGTAGGTGCCCGTGACGGAGAAGACCTCGCTGACGGAGTCCAGCGCGGCGATCGACTCGGCGATCTCGGGGATCCGGTCCACGCTGGTCTTGATGAGGACGATCGCGGTGATCACGGCTGGTGTTCTCCCTCGGGGGCCTGGACTGGGGGTTTCACCCTACTCGTACGGCCGTAGCGCACCCATGCGTAGACGAAGCCGAGGGTGAAGCCGACCAGGTGGGCGAGGTAGGCCACCCCCGGACCCTGGCTGGCGCGGCCCGCGGCCATCCACTGCAGGGCGGCCCAGAAGGGCAGCACCACCCACGCCGGGAAGCGCAGCGGCAGGAAGAGCAGGAAGGGGAAGAGACTGGTCACCCTGGCCTTGGGGAACAGGAACAGGAACGCGCCGAGGACCGCGGAGATCGCCCCGGAGGCCCCGACCAGCGCCTGGGCCGAGCTCTCGTTGGCCGCGGCGTACCCGAGCAGCGCCAGGTAGCCGCAGCCCAGGTAGAACAGGGCGAACTCCAGATGGCCCATCCGCTCCTCGGTCATCGCCCCGAAGACATAGAGGAAGAGCATGTTGCCCAGCAGATGCACCCAGGTGCCGTGGACGAACAGTGCCGTCACGGGGGTGATCGCGGCCCGCGGTGTCCCGCTGAAGAGCTCCGCGGGCACCACGCCCCAGCGGGCGAAGTAGGCGCGCTCGGCGGCCAGCAACGCGTCCCCGGTGCCGTACGCCGGATTCAGGCCCGCGGCCGGTCCCATCACGAAGATCAGACAGCACAGGGCGATCAGGCCGTACGTCACCGGCGCCGACTGTCCCCGCAGGGCTCCGGCGGCCGTCCTGCTCCAGGTGCTGAACATGGGACAGAGCATGGCGTAACCGCACTGATGGGCACAGAGTGCCTCGCCGCTGAGACGGGCAGGCGGCGGGTACTCGCCAGGCCGTAGGGTTACGAGCCACACGCTCCAGGGAAACTGGCGCATCACGGAGACTGGAAGAAGGAAGAGAAGCCACGATGACGGTTCCCCTCCCGACCGAAACGACCCGGTGGCGCTGCACGCTCTGCGGCAACCTCACGCGTTTCGACGTCACCCGCTCGTCGAAGGTGGTCGAGTACGTGCACCTCGATCTGGCCGGAGAGCCGAAGGTAGAGGAGCGCGAGGTGGTCAGTGAGACCATCGAGTCGGTGCGGTGCCGCTGGTGCAACGCCGTGGATCAGGTGGAACTCGTGGACAGGCCGGGCGCCGGCTCCTGAGGGAGGCGGCCTCGCACAGGCATTGGGGTGACGGATGGTGGAGACTTCGGGCGGGGAGCCGGTCGACGGCACCGCTGAGGTGCTCGACCGTCCGCTGCCCGACGGTGTGCGTCACCGGGTCGTGCAGATCGTCTCCGACGGTTTCGGCGGGCTGACCCTCGGCGAACTGCCCGCACAGCTGCGGCAGTATGCCCGGTTCGCTCCGAACCGCCGTGCGAAGTTCGCCGGCAACGCGATGGCGGCGTCCCTGGAGACCGATGCGCTGTTCCGGCAGCGGATCGGGGAGAAGCTCCGAGAGGCTCAGCCGGAGCTCGCCGACGCCCTCGACTCCGGCTCGCCGCCCGCGGCCGCGGACCCGCTCGACGTGGCCGCCGCGGCCTATGTACTGCGTCCGGTGGGCTGGGTGAAGCTGGTGACCGCCGCGGGCGAGGAGGCCCAGCGCGCGCACGCCGAGCGTGCCGACGAGGAGAGCCGGGCCGAGCTGGAGCGGCTGCGCGAGGAGTTGGTGGCCGCCCGCGGCCAGACCCGGGCCGAGACCGAACGGCTGCGTACGGAACTGGAGTCGGTGCGCAGGGAAGCCGAATCGCTTCACCGCAAGCTGCGTGCCGCCCTCAGTGACGTCAAGCGCGGCGAGGCCGCCCTGCGCAAGGCCCGCAGTGAGATCGAGGCCGTCCGTGCCGAGGGGCAGACGGCGGTGTCCTCCGCCGAGAGCGAGAGCCGCCGGCTCAAGGCGCGCCTCGGCGAGGTGGAGGCCAACCTCGAGGCCACGCGCAGAGCGGCGCGCGAGGGGCGCAGCGTCGAGGACATGCGCGTCCGGCTGCTTCTGGACACCGTGCTGGAGGCGGCGCAGGGGCTGCGGCGGGAGCTGGCGCTGCCGCCGGTCTCCGTACGGCCGGCCGAGACCGTGGACGCGGTGGAGCCGGGACGGATGACCCCGAAGGACATCGCGGCCCGTGCGCTCTCCGAAAACGATCCCGCGATCCTCGACCAGTTGCTGGCACTGCCGCAGGCGCACCTGGTCGTCGACGGCTACAACGTCACCAAGACCGGTTATCCGCAGATGCCGCTGGAGAAGCAGCGGCTGAGACTCCTCGGGCAGCTCTCGCAGCTCGCCGCGCAGACCGGCGCCGAGGTCACCTGCGTCTTCGACGGAGCCGAACTGGCCGCGCCCGTCCTGCTCGCACCGCCGCGCGGGGTGCGGGTGCTGTTCTCCAAACCGGGGGTCACCGCCGATGAGTTGATCCGGCAGCTGGTGCGCGCGGAGCCGCCGGGCCGGCCGGTGATCGTGGCCTCCACCGATCGCGAGGTGGCCGACGGGGTCGCCAGGGCGGGCGCGCGCCCGGTCGCGTCGGCGATGCTGCTGAAGCGACTTTCCCGGGCATAACGGACTCCCTGGCTCGGCTTGCCTCTTGCGCCGAACACCCCATGGATCACCAACGCACCAAGCGCAACATCCGTCGGTCATGCCCGAATTGGGGAGATCGTCACGCAACGTAGCGTCAAGGCGGTATCACTGCACGTGAGTTCCGCGCAAAGAATGCGTTGCGTGACTGAGATTTTTGCGCTCGGGATTTGAACTGATCACAGATGGGTCACTAGGGTCTGGCTTCGAACCTCCGCACGGGCGATCACTCACAAGGGGTGGATGACGGCGGAGGGCACCGCCCACCGGCGTGTCGGTAGGCGGCTGAAGGAAGAAGGAGCTCGCCCACGTGGCGTCCCACCGTCGACCCAAGCAGCCGAGCCGCGCCCGTGTGACCGTGCTCACCACCGCCGCCGCCGCCGCCGTGGCCATCAGCGCGCAGGCCGCCAATGCGGCCCCCAGTGAGAAGCCGAGCAAGGACGAGGTCAAGTCCAAGGTCGACAACCTCTACCAAGAGGCGGAGAAGGCCACTGAGGCCTACGACGGGGCCAAGGAGAAGCAGGCGAAGCTGGAGAAGGAGATCTCCACCCTGCAGGACAAGGTCGCCCGGGGCCAGGACGAGCTCAACCAACTGCGCGACGGCATAGGCACGATGGCCAGTGCCCAGTACCGCACCGGCAGCATCGACCCCTCCGTGCAGCTCTTCCTCTCCTCCAACCCGGACGACTTCCTGGACAAGGCGTCCACGCTCGACCAGCTGAGCAGCCAGCAGGTCGAGGCGCTGAAGAAGATCCAGGAGAAGCAGCGCGAGCTGGCCCAGGAGCGGCAGGAAGCCACCGACAAGCTCAAGGACCTCGCCACCACCCGCGCCGAACTCGGCAAGAACAAGCGGGAGATCCAGGGCAAGCTCGCCGAGGCGCAGAAGCTCCTCAACAGCCTCACCGCCCAGGAACGGTCCGCCCTTCAGGCCGAGCAGGCCCGCTCCAGCCGGGCCAGCGCCCGCACCGCCCTCAGCGGCAACCCCGGAACGGTCTCCGGCCGCGCCGGCGCGGCCTTCGCGGCCGCCCAGAGCGTGATCGGCTCGCCCTACGTCTACGGCGCCTCCGGCCCCTCCTCCTTCGACTGCTCCGGTCTGACCTCCTGGGCCTACGCCCAGGCCGGTGTCTCCATTCCGCGTAGGTCCCAGGACCAGGCCAACGCCGGCACCCGCATCTACAGCGAGAGCCAACTCAAGGTCGGCGACCTGGTCCTGTTCTACGGCGACCTGCACCACATCGGCCTCTACGCGGGCAACGGCCAGGTTCTGCACGCCCCGCACACCGGCGCCGTCGTGCGCTACGAGGCGATCAGCGATATGCCCTTCCAGTTCGGCGTCCGTATCTGACGTCCTTCCGCGGCGGCTCTCCCGACCCGCCCGAACGAGCGAATTCCAGCGTCTCCCGCTGACCCCGTGCCCCGCCGATGACCTGCGTCAGCGGCGGGGTTTCACATTGTCTGCGCAGGTCGGCCTCTTTGGCCGGGCAGTGATCATCCGGCTACTGTCTGCCGCGTTTCCCCCACCGGGTGGCGGGGGCTCGTCAGCGGAAGGGAGCGCGACCGGACGTGGGGTCCCATCGACGTCTTGCACCATCCGGGTTCGGCCGGGGCCGTGGCGCCACGGCCGCCGTCCTGTCCGCCGCAGCGGCGGCCGCGGCTCTCGGAGCCGTACCGGCCCAGGCCGCACCACGCGACCCCAGGGCCGCGATGGACCGGCTGTACGAGGAGGCCGAGCGGGCCACCGAGGCGTACAACAAGGCCGGGGAGCAAGCCGGTTCGCTGCGCCGCCGGGTCGGCCGGGCCCAGGACCGGATCGCCCGGCAGCAGGACCGCGTCAACGCCATGCGCGATGCGCTCGGCGAACTCGCCGGGGCCCAGTACCGTTCCGGCGGCCTCGCCTCCTCGCTCGCGCTGCTGTTCTCGGAGAACCCCGCCGACTACCTCGACAGGGCGGCCGTGCTCGACCGGATCGGCGCCCGCCAGGCCGGACAGCTCAGGGAACTCCAGGGCACCCTGCGCGAACTGGCCCGGGAACGGGCGGTGGTGGACGACGAACTCGCCGAGCTGGAGAAGACCCGCAAGGCCGTCGCGCGGCACAAGAAGGACGTGGAGCGGAAGCTGGCCACGGCGCAACGGTTGATCAACTCCCTGCCGCCCGCGGAGCGCGCCGCCTACGGGCGGGCATCGCGCTCGGGCGGCGACCTGCCCGGCCTCATCGACATCGCCCCGCCCGGCTCGCGCGCCGCGGTCGCCGTCGACGCGGCACGTTCCGCGCTCGGCCGCCCCTATGTGTGGGGTGCCAACGGGCCCGGCGGCTTCGACTGCTCGGGCCTCATGCAGTGGTCGTACGCGAGGGCGGGCATCGGTCTGCCGCGCACCTCGCAGCAGCAGCGGTACGCGGGCCACCGGGTGCCGCTCTCCCAGGCCCGGCCCGGCGACCTGGTCGTCTACCGCTCGGACGCCAGCCATGTGGCGATGTACGTCGGCGGCGGGCGGGTCATCCACGCTCCCCATCCGGGGGCCGAGGTCCGCTACGACCCGGTCGGGATGATGCCCGTCTCGTCGGTCATCCGGCCCTGAACACGGCGGCGATAGGCGGTCGCACCGCCGCGTACGATCGGAAGGTGGCTGGTCGTGGGCGTCTTCGGGGAGTGCTGGCGGTCTGGGTGCTGGTGCTCGCAGGGCTCGTGGGCTGCTCGGGGAGCCCCGCCCCGGACGCCCAGACCTCCGCCGTGCAGCGGGTCCTCGACCGGCGGGCGGCGGCCGTCCTCGGCGGTGACCGCTCCGCGTTCCTGGCGACCGAGGTCCCGTCCGGCGACGGGGCGGGCGGGTCCGCCTCCGGCGCGGCCGAGTTCGGCAACCTCCGGGCCGTCCCGCTGGCCGCCTGGTCGTACCGGCTCACGTCCCTGCACCGCACCGGCGACTCCGCCACCGCGGACGCCGAACTGCGCTACCGCATCCAGGGCTACGACCGGGCGCCGGTCACCGCCGCCCGCGCGCTGCGGCTGACCCGCAGTGGCGGACGCTGGTACATCGGCTCCGACCAGCCCGCCGCGGGGGCCGGCCGGCAACTGTGGGAGCAGGGCGCCGTCGAGGTCGTCCGCGGGGCGCACAGCCTGGTCCTCGGGGTCGGCCAGCCGCCGGGCGCGCTGCGGGACTACGCGCGCCTCGCGGACCGTGCGGTGCCCGCCGTCACCGCGGCGTGGGGCGCCGACTGGCCGGGGCACGTCGTGATGCTCGTACCGCGGTCGCTGAAGGAGATGGCGGGGCTGCTCGGTGCGGCACCGTCCGGATACCGGGGGATCGCGGCGGTCACCACCGGCGAGGCCGGGGGCACGGCGAAGGCGCCCGCGGACCGGATCATCGTCAATCCGGAGGCGTACAGCCTCCTCGGCGACGTGGGCAGACAGGTGGTCGTCACGCACGAGACCACCCATGTCGCCACCCGCGCGCACACCACGCCGGCCACCCCGCTGTGGCTCTCGGAGGGGTACGCCGACTGGGTCGGCTATCGGAGCAGCGGGCTCACGCCCGCGCAGGTGGCCCCCGAACTCGCCGGCGTGGTTGCCCGGGGGCACCTTCCGGCCGCGCTGCCCGGCGACGAGGACTTCGCCTTCGCCGGGGACGCGGGGAGGCTCGCCCGTGCGTACGAGGGCGGCTGGATGGCCTGCCGGATGATCGCGGGCCGCTGGGGAGAGGCCCGGCTGAACGAGTTCTACCGGGCGGTGGGCGACCACCACCAGCGCGCGGGCGCGGTCGAGGGCGCGCTGGAGAAGGTGCTCGGGCTGACGCCGGAGGAGTTCACCCGGCAGTGGCGGGCCTATCTGAAGGCGCAACTGGGCTGAGGGCGGGCCGCTCCCGGCAGCGGGCTCAGCCCTCCAGCCGCGCGATCGCTCCCCGCAGCCACGCCCTTTCCGCCTCGCCGGTCGCGCGGGCGACCCGCAGCATGCCCTGCCGGAACAGATCGTCCGTCTCCTCGGCCCGCACGGGGCTTCCGTCGCGGTAGAAGAAGCTCGTCGGGGTCTCGAGGAAGTCCAGCCGGCGGCGCAGGACCGCGGCCTGCTCCCTGCGGTCCGGGAGGTGGCGCAGGAACGCCAGCACGGTGTTGAAGCGCACCTGGTCCGAGATCTCCGCCTGCTTGGGGCGCCGCAACCGTTCCAGGAGGTTCGCGCGCCCTTCCTCGGTGAGCGACAGGACGCGGCGCGGCGCCGCGCTCACCCCCGGCTCGGAGTGCTGGTCCAGCTTGCCCGCCGCGATCAGACGGCTGATCGCGGGATAGAGCGCGCCGTCGCTGACCGGGCGGACGTGGCCGGTCAGGGCCTTGATCCGTTCCTTCAGCTCGTATCCGTGCAGCGGCTCCTCGGCGAGGAAGCCCAGGATCGACAACTCCAGCACGCGTCGGCTCCTTCTTGCAGACGTCGGAGTGCCCATGGTACCTCTGATCGAGCTACCTCGAATCGAGGTAACTCGAATCGAGAGGCAGGACGTCGGCCGTGAACTCGCACCGCAGGCACCTCATAGCGCTCGCACACCCCGTCTACTTCTCCCTGCTCGCCTCCGTGGCCGCCGGAATCATCAACACCGTCTGGGTCTCCCGCCACGGCGGTCCGGCCGTGGCAGCGGTCGCCGTCGCGACCAACACGGAGAACGTGCTGCTCGGCATCGCCCTCGTGTTCGCGTCCGGCACGACCGTCCTGGTCGCCCACGCGCGGGGCGCCGGGAACCCGGGAGCGGTCGGGGCGGCGGTGCGCGGTGGGTGGGCGCTGTGCGCGGTGGTCACCCCGCTCGTCGCGACCGGCGGGTTCCTTCTGCGCGAGCCACTGGCCCGGTCGGTCCTGGGCGGCGACGGTCCCGCGCTGCCCCTCGCCGTCGGCTACTTCGCCGTCTCCCTGCCGGGGATCGCCGTCTTCTTCGTCCAGCAACTGGTCGACGGCATCCTCAAAGGCACCGGCGACACCCGCACGCCGATGCGCCTCGCGCTTCTCGCCAACGGGTTGATCCTGGTCTGCGACCCGCTGTTCATCCACACCTACGGCATCCGGGGCGCCGCCGTATCGACGGTGGTGTGCCGCTGCGTCGCCCTCGCGGCCGGGCTGCGCGCCTTGCGCCACAACGCCCAGCTCCGGGAGGCGAGAAGCGCCCCGCCCGCGCAGCCCACCGCGGCGGCCCTGCGGCACACGCTGAGGGCCGGTGTGCCGATGTCCGCCGACTTCACCGTGCGGCAGACCGGGACTCTCGTCCTCGTCGCGATCGTGGCCCGGCTCGGGGTGACGGCCGTGGCCGCCTATGCGATCGCCTACAAGGTCATGTACATCGCGACGATGGCCTTCTACGCGGTGCGGCAGGCCGCCGCCATCCACACCGCACATGCCCGGGGCGCAGGACGGGAGCAGCGAAGGGCCATCGGCCGGCAGGCCGTGCTCCTGTCGGGGGCGGTGGGGGCAGCCGCGGCGGCACTGCTGGGGTTCCTCGCGCCCTGGATCATGCGCGCATTCGGAGCCGGCCCGGCCGTGGCACACGACGGGGTGCTCTTTCTGCGCTGCGTCGGCCCCTACCTGCTGCTGACGGCCTGCTTCATCGCGCTCGGCGGGGTCTTCGAGGGAAGCGGCGGCGCACCCCTGCTGCTGCGTGTGACGCTGCTCGGCACGGCGGTGCAACTGCCGCTCGCCCGCGCTCTGTCCGGGCTGGGACTGCCGGGGATCTGCCTTGCCCTCGCCGTCGCCATGGCGTTGCAGTGCGGTGTGCTGCTTCGGCTGGCCCGCCGTCAGGAGGGTGCGAGTGTCTCCTGGGTGCGGGTGGCCTGAGGCGGCACGGTCGGGGCCGGGCGGGAGACCGTGTCGTGCCACAGCTGCCGGGCGGCGGTCAGCGTGGCGAGCACCAGCAGGCCGTTGCGCAGCAACAGCATCGTGACACCCTGCCGGTCGCTGGCGACGACGTGGCCGAACCAGAGCGGGAACTCCAGGACGGTGGCCAGACAGGCGGCCAGCACCAGCCCGCAGGGCAGCGTCATCCGGCTGGCGCGGAAGCTCAGGCAGACCGCGGCGACACCGACCAGCCACACCATGTACTGCGGGCTGATGACCCGGCTGGTGACCGTGAACAGCAGCACCGCCACGAAGCCCGCGTCCGCGAGCGTGTGCGGCGACGTACGGCGGACGCTCGCCCGCCACAGCAGCAGCCAACCGAAGGCGATCACGGTCAGGAAGAGGGCCGCCGCGCTGACCCAGTCCACATAGGGGCCGAGGAACTCCACCGAGCCGTAGTTCAGTGCCACCTGGCCCCGCCAGCCGAAGTGCCGGCCCACGTGGAAGACCAGCGAGCCCAGCGACTCGACCTCAGTGCCGCGGTTGCGCTGGAAGCCCAGGAAGGAGAAGGCCCCGGGCATCGTCAGGGCGAAGACCCCGGCGAGCGCGAGGGCCGCCGCCGCCGCGGAGAGCCAGGCCCAGCGTTTGAGGGTGCCGGCCAGCAGCAGCGCGGGCCACACCTTCAGCAGCGCCCCCGCGGCGATGAGCGCCCCCATCAGCCGGGGGCGGCGCGTACCGGCCAGGAGCGCGGCGACGGCCACCGCCGTCACCATCACGTCGTAGCGGGCGTACACGGTGGGACCGAGCAGAGCGACCCCGACCACCCACACCCAGGCGCCGCGCATGATCTTGCCGGGCCGCTGGCCCGCGTACAGCAGCAGGCACAGGACCACGAGGTCGGCGAGGAAGGCGAGGACGTAGAAGGCGTGCGCGTAGTCCAGGAAGGGCAGCAGCGCGGGGGAGAGGATGGCGAGCGCGGCGGCGGGCGGGTACTGCCAGGTGACGTCGTTGCGCGGGAAGGTGCCGGTGCTCAGGGTGTCGTACCAGCCCTGGTAGATCACCGAGACGTCGCTGGTGACGTCCGGCCCCGGGAAGATGAACACCTTGAAGACGAACAGGAGCAGGACCAGCCTGGTCAGACTCCAGGTGACGAGCAGCCACACCGGGAACCGCCGCGTGCCCGCCATGTCCATGAGCCCCTGTCCTCGCGCGTTCCGTGTCGCTCTGCCGTGCGGGGCCATGATCTCCCGGCGCACCGTGCGGGTGCCATGAAGCGCGGCCGTACGGAGCTGTGAGTACGGTCGCACATCCGGTTCGGTACTGTCGACGACGATGCACAAGACCCTGATCGTGACCAACGACTTTCCGCCCCGCCCGGGCGGTATCCAGGCGTTCCTGCACAACATGGCGCTGCGCCTGGACCCCGAGCGGCTCGTCGTCTACGCCTCCACCTGGAAGCGGGGCGACGAGGGCGCCCGGGCGACGGCCGCCTTCGACGCGGAGCAGCCGTTCACCGTCGTACGGGACCGGACCACGATGCTGCTTCCGACGCCGGGTGCGACCCGCCGCGCGGTGGGACTGCTGCGGGAGCACGGCTGTACGGCGGTGTGGTTCGGTGCGGCGGCGCCGCTCGGCCTGATGGCGCCTGCGCTGCGGCGCGCCGGGGCGCAGCGGCTGGTGGCGACCACGCACGGCCATGAGGCGGGGTGGGCCCAACTTCCGACCGCGCGCGGCCTGTTGCGCCGTATCGGTGAATCCACGGACACGATCACCTACCTGGGCGAGTACACGCGTTCGCGGATAGCGTCCGCGCTGACGCCGCAGGCGGCCGGACGGATGGTGCAGCTGCCCCCCGGCGTCGACGAGGAGACCTTCCATCCCGCATCGGGCGGCGACGAGGTCCGCGCCCGCCTGGGCCTCACGGACCGCCCGGTGGTGGTCTGCGTCTCCCGGCTGGTCCCGCGCAAGGGCCAGGACACCCTGATCCGGGCGATGCCGCGCATCCTGGCCAAGGAGCCCGAGGCGGTCCTGCTGATCGTCGGCGGTGGTCCCTACGGGAGAGACCTGCGCAGGCTCGCGTCCGAGACCGGTGTCGCCGACGCGGTCCGCTTCACGGGCGCCGTCCCGTGGTCGGAGCTGCCCGCGCACTACGGGGCGGGCGACGTCTTCGCGATGCCGTGCCGCACCCGCCGGGGCGGCCTGGACGTGGAGGGCCTCGGCATCGTCTACCTGGAGGCCTCCGCGACCGGCCTCCCGGTGGTCGCCGGCGACTCGGGCGGCGCCCCCGACGCGGTCCTGGACGGCGAGACCGGGTGGGTGGTCCGCGGCAGTTCGGTGGAGGACACCGCGGACCGCGTCATCACCCTCCTGGGCGACCCGGAGCTGCGCCGCCGCATGGGCGAGCGGGGCCGGCGGTGGGTCGAGGAGAAGTGGCGCTGGGACCTGCTGGCGGACAGGCTCAGGGAACTGCTGTAGCGGGCGCAGTTCCCCGCGGCCCGGCCGGGGTGCCCAGAACCGCCGAAACCCCTAGCCGGAAGCCGGAAATCCGCCGATGCTGCGTGCATGACAGGAAAACTGACGCACCATCACCTGACGAGACGTCAAATCCTTGGGATGGCCGCCCTCCAGACGGCGGCCGCCCTCGGATTCACCCGAATCGGCCTCCAGTCCGCCCGGGCCGCCGAGCCCGACGCGGTCGAATCCGCCCCGGCGATCGTCGTCGGCTCCGGCTACGGCGGCGCCGTGGCGGCCCTCCGCCTCGGCCAGGCCGGTATCCGCACCCTCGTGCTGGAGATGGGCCGCCTGTGGAACACTCCGGGCCCCGACGGCAAGGTCTTCTGCTCCACCAGCGCTCCGGACCAGCGGTCCATGTGGTTCCGCACCCGCACCGAGGCGCCGCTCGCCACCTTCCTGTGGCTGGACGTCGTCAACAAGGACATCGGTAGCTATCCCGGCGTCCTGGACCGTGTGCACTTCGACCATATGTCCGTGTACGTGGGACGGGGCGTCGGCGGCGGCTCCCTCGTCAACGGCGGCATGGCCGTCACACCCCTCCAGTCCTACTTCAGCGAGCAGTTCCCCACCGTCGACGCCACCGAGATGTACGCCACGTACTTCCCCCGGGCCTGCTCCATGCTGGGCGTCAACACCGT
Source organism: Streptomyces sp. NPDC046900 (assembly GCF_040644975.1). Classification (NCBI taxonomy): domain Bacteria; kingdom Bacillati; phylum Actinomycetota; class Actinomycetes; order Kitasatosporales; family Streptomycetaceae; genus Streptomyces; species Streptomyces sp. NPDC046900. Next base: position 85,875 of record NZ_JBEYXD010000004.1, read on the forward strand.
CGATCCCGCCTGGTTCGAGGCGACGGAGTGGTACCGCTTCGCCCGCACCTCCCGGAAGGCCGCCGCCAACGCCGGTCTGAAGACCACCTTCGTGCCGAACGTCTACGACTTCGCGTACATGCAGCGCGAGGCCGCCGGCACCGCCACCAAGTCCGCCCTGGCCGGCGAGGTCATCTACGGCAACAACCACGGCAAGCGCAGCCTCGACAGGACCTACCTGGCCTCCGCGCTCGGCACCGGCCAGGTCACCATCAACACCCTTGAGCGGGTCAGGGAGATACGGCGGGCGGGCGACGGGTCGTATCTGCTCACCGCGGACCGGATCGACACCACCGGCGCCGTCGTGGAGACCAAGGAGTACTCCTGCACGTACCTCTTCCTCGGCGCCGGGAGCCTCGGCACCACCGAACTGCTGCTGCGTGCCCGGGAGACGGGCGCCCTGCCCGCCCTCGACCCGAGCGTCGGCAGCGGCTGGGGGACGAACGGCAATGTGATGCTCGGCCGCGCCAACCACCTCTGGGACACGGTCGGCGCCAACGAGTCCACCATCCCCGTCATGGGCATCGACGACTGGGCCAACACCGACAACCCCGTCTTCGCCGAGATCGCCCCGCTGCCCACCGGTCTCGAGCACTGGGTGAGCCTCTACCTCGCGATCACCAAGAACCAGCAGCGGGCTTCGTTCACCTACGACCCGGTGACGGATGCCGCGAAACTCGGCTGGACCGCCGCGCAGAGCGCCGTCTCCGTGAGCATGGCGAAGAAACTGTTCGACCGGATCAACTACGCCAACGCCACCATCTACCGGTACGACCTCTTCGGCACGGGCAGCAAGGTCTTCGCCGACGACTTCACGTACCACCCGCTCGGCGGCTGCGTCCTCGGCCGGGCGACCGACGACTACGGCCGGGTGAAGGGGTACTCCAAGCTGTACGTCACCGACGGCTCCCTCGTGCCCGGGTCCATCGGTGTCAACCCCTTCCTCACCATCACGGCGCTCGCCGAACGCACCATGACGCGGGTCCTCGCCGAGGACACCGCGTCATGACGTGAGGGCATAGGCCCCCTACTTCCGGTAGATGGCCTCGATCTCGTCCGCGTAGTCCTTGGCCACCACGTTGCGCTTGAGCTTCAAGGACGGCGTGAGGTGGCCCGACTCCTCGGTGAACTGGGAGGGGAGAATGCGGAACTTCCGCACCGATTCCGCCTTCGACACCGCGGCGTTGCCGTCGTCGACCGCGTCCTGGATCGCCGCGAGCAGATCCTGGTCGTCACGCAGCGACGCCGCGGTGGAGCCCGCCGGCTTGCCGTGCTCGGCGGCCCAGCGGCCCAGGAACTCCTCGTCGACGGTGATCAGCGCGCCCACGAAGGGCCGCCCGTCGCCCACCACCATGCACTCCGCGACGAGTGCATGCGCCCTGATGCGGTCCTCGATCACGGCCGGGGCCACGTTCTTGCCGCCCGCGGTGACGATGATCTCCTTCTTGCGGCCGGTGATCCGGAGGTAGCCGTCCTCGTCGAGGGTGCCTATGTCGCCCGTGTGGAACCAGCCGTCGGCCAGCGCCTCCGCGGTGGCGGTCTCGTTGTTCCAGTACTCCCTGAACACGTGCTCGCCGTGCAGCAGCACCTCGCCGTCGTCCGCGATGCGGATGACGGAGCCCGGCAGCGGCTGGCCGACCGTGCCGATCTTCTGCCGGTCCCAGGGGTTGAACGCCGTCGCGGCACAGGTCTCGGTCAGGCCGTAGCCCTCCAGGACCGTGAAGCCCATCCCGCGGAAGAAGTGGCCGAGGCGCTCGCCGAGCGGGGCACCTCCGGAGATGGCGTACTCGCCGCGGCCGCCGAGCACCGCGCGCAGCTTGCTGTAGACGAGCTTGTCGAACGTCTTGTGCTTGATCTTCAGACCGAAGGACGGGCCCGACGGGGTGTCCAGCGCCTTGCTGTAGGCGATGGCGGTGTCGGCGGCCTTGTCGAAGATCTTGCCCTTGCCGTCCGCCTGCGCCTTGGCGCGCGCCGAGTTGTAGACCTTCTCGAAGACGCGCGGCACACCGAGGATCAACGTCGGCCGGAAGGCGGCGAGTTCGTCGGTGAGGTGCTTGATGTCCGGGGCGTTGCCCAGCTTGATGGGCGCCATCATGGGCGCGATCTGCACCAGACGTCCGAAGACATGCGCGAGCGGCAGGAAGAGGAGCACGGAGCACTCGCCGGTGCGGAAGAGGGGGCGCAGCCGCTCGACGATGTTGCCGCACTCGGCGAAGAAGTTGCGGTGGGTGAGCACACAACCCTTGGGGCGCCCGGTGGTGCCGCTGGTGTAGACGATGGTCGCCGGGTCGTCGGCCTTGGCGAGCGAGCTGCGCTCGTCGACCGTGGCGTCGCTGACGTCCTTCCCGGCACGCCCCAGTTCCTCGACGCCTCCGGGCTCGATCTGCCAGACGTGCTTGAGTGCGGGCAGCCGGTCGCGCACGGCCTCGACCGTCGCGGCGTGCGCGTCCAGCTCGACCACGCAGGCGGTGGCGCCCGAGTCGCTCAGGATCCACTCCACCTGCTCCGGAGAGCTGGTCTCGTAGACCGGCACGGTGATCGCGCCGGCGCTCCAGATGGCGAAGTCGAGCAGCGTCCACTCGTAGCGGGTCCTGGACATCAGACCCACCCGGTCGCCCGGCTGCACTCCGGAGGCGATGAGCCCCTTCGCCGCGGCGCGCACCTCGGCGAGGAAGACGGTTGCGGTGACGTCCTGCCAGGCACCGGCCACCTTGCGGGCGATGACGGCGACGTCGGGATGCTGCGCGGCGTTTCTACGGACGATGTCGGTCAGATTGCCGTCCGCAGGGACCTCGTACAAAGCCGGAAGGCTGAACTCGCGCAAGACTGCTGCTCCTCATAGGGCGCCGACGCCACGACGGTGTGTGCTGCGACGGTGCGGTCCAAGGCTCGGTCAGGTGCGCAGGGTTCTCCCAAGGATGGTTGAAATCCTGAGCACGACTGGACTGCCCGGACGTTACCCGTCGGTATGGCCTCTCCGACAGGGGGGCCCGACGAGATGTTCCGTGCGTCACACGGGTTGGCGTTCCTTCGCGCACAGTAGTCCACGCACTTCTTGACTGGCCAGTAATCGCAGGTCCGGCCGCCACTGTTCACGTTTGCCGCACACCTTTACCCTTGATCGCCATGGCACCCACACCGGGCGGTAACCGAAGGACGCGCGTTCACGTGGTCAGCGACGTGCACGGCAACGCGCGTGACCTGACGAGAGCCGGCGACGGGGCGGACGCGCTGATCTGCCTGGGTGACCTGGTCCTCTTCCTCGACTACGCCGACCACTCGCGCGGCATCTTCCCCGATCTGTTCGGCGTGGAGAACGCCGACCGCATCGTCGAACTGCGCACAGCCCGCCGCTTCGCGGAGGCCCGGGCCTTCGGTGCGCACCTGTGGGCCGGTATCGGCACGGACCGCGCCGCGGTCATCGAGAAGGCGGTCCGCAGGCAGTACACCGAGTTGTTCGCGGCGTTCCCGACGCCGACGTACGCCACCTACGGCAATGTCGATATACCGCCTCTCTGGTCCGAGTACGCCCAGCCGGGTACGACCGTCCTGGACGGTGAGCGAGTGGAGATCGGCGGCTGGACCTTCGGCTTCGTCGGCGGGGGCCTGCGCACCCCCATGCGGACCCCGTACGAGATCGGCGACGAGGAGTACGCGGCGAAGATCGAGGCGCTCGGCGAGGTGGACGTGCTGTGCACCCACATTCCGCCGGAGGTTCCCGAGCTGGTGTACGACACGGTGGCGCGCCGCTTCGAGCGCGGCAGCCGCGCCCTGCTGGACGCCATCCGCCGCACGCGCCCGCGCTACTCGCTCTTCGGCCATGTCCACCAGCCGCTGGTGCGGCGGATGCGGATCGGGAGGACGGAGTGCGTGAACGTGGGGCATTTCGCCGGCAGTGGGAGGCCCTGGGCGCTGGAGTGGTGAGGGGCGCGCGGGCGGCGTCCGCTCCGGGGCGACGGGCTGGTGGCTCACGGGCAGGTGGGGTGGTAGCGGCGCGGCGCGCGCGCGGTAGCCTTCACGCTGCACACACGTGCGCACGTGCACTTCACCCTCCCTCACCGGACCGCATCTGGAGGAGCCACGGCGATGGCCGAACACACCAGCTCGAGCATCACGATCGAGGCGGCCGCGGCCGACGTCATGCGGGTGATCGCCGACTTCGCGCGCTACCCGGACTGGACGGGTGAGGTGAAGGAGGCCGAGGTCCTCGCGACGGACGCGCAGGGCCGTGCCGAGCAGGTACGCCTGGTGATGGACGCGGGCGCGATCAAGGACGACCAGACGCTCGCCTACACGTGGACGGGCGAGCGCGAGGTCTCCTGGACCCTGGTCAAGTCCCAGATGCTGCGCTCCCTGGACGGCTCGTACCTTCTGAAGCCGGCGGGCCCGGGCGGCACCGAGGTGACGTACCAGCTCACCGTGGACGTCAAGATCCCGATGCTCGGCATGATCAAGCGCAAGGCCGAGAAGGTCATCATCGACCGGGCACTGGCGGGGTTGAAGAAGCGGGTGGAGACCGGGGACGTCAAGTAGCCGTCCGCGTGACCCCGGCCGCTCCGTGACTCGAGGCTCGCCGATGTCCCTGCCCGACCCGTCGGCCGGGCCCCGGTACCGTTCACGCTCATGCGCACCATCCTGATCACCGGCTCCGGCGGCTCCGGCCGGACCACCGTCGCCGCGGCCACCGCGCTGGACGCCGCCCGCAAGGGCACGCGCACCCTCGTCCTCAGCGCGGACCGCACAGACACCCTCGGTGCCGTGCTCGGCGTCCCGACCGGCGCCACCCCCGTCGAAGCCGCCCCCGGACTGAGCGCCTGGCGTCCCGACGCCGCCGCCCGCTTCCGGGACGATCTCCTCGCCTTCCAGGACCGCGCGGCCGGAGTGCTCGACCTCCTCGGTGCCGCCCGGCTGGACGCCGAGGAGGTCACCCCGCTGCCCGGCGCCGAGGAACTCGCCCTCCTGCGCGCCCTGCGCGACGCCGCCCTCTCCGAGGTGTACGACCTCCTCGTCGTCGACCTGCCCCCCGTACCGCAGGCCCTCGTCCTGCTCGCCCTCCCCGAGGAGCTCCGCCGCTATCTGCGCCGTGTGCTCCCGCCGGAGCGGCAGGCCGCCCGTGCCCTGCGCCCCGTCCTCGGCCGTCTCGCGGGTGTCCCGATGCCCGCCGAGTGGCTGTACGAGGCGGCCGCCCGCTGGGACGTGGAGCTGGCCGCCGTCGAGGCCGTCGTCGCCGACCGCGCCACCAGCGTGCGGCTGGTGGCCGAGCCGGGGCCGGCCGGCGCCGACACCCTCCGCGCCGCGGTCACCGGCCTCGCCCTGCGCGCCCTGCGCCCCGAACTGCTGATCGCGAACCGGGTCCTGCCCGACACCGGACACGACGCCTGGCTCGCGGGTGCCGTCGCCCAGCAGCGCAAGGCATTGGAGGAGTGGCAGGGGACGTACGGTCTCCAGGGCGTTCACGGCGTTCCGCATCTCGGCCGCGACCCGCGCGGCGCCGACGACCTCGCCGACCTGGGCGTGCCCGCCGTCAACGAGGCACCCGCCCCGGTCGAGTGGCTGGTGGCGGACCGGCTCGCCGAGGACGGAGTGCTGGTGTGGCACATCCCGCTGCCGGGCGCCATACGGGACGAACTGGATCTTGTCCGCCGCGGCGACGAACTCGTGGTGTCCGCCGGACCCTTCCGCCGGATCGTTCCGCTTCCCTCCGCCCTGCGCCGCTGCACGGTGGCCGGGGCGGCCCTGCGCGAGGGCGAGCTGCGGATCCGCTTCGTTCCCGACCCGGAGCTGTGGCCGCGCCTCGGCTGACCTGCCCCCGGCCCGGGGCGCCGGAAGCGGGCCGGTACATGGTGAGACGGGTACCGCCGTTCGGGTAACGTCGGGAGTACGAACCGCAGTCAGGAGTCCGCCATGAGCGAAGAGCGCCCCACGTCCGACGCCGCTCACCAGGGGGCCGCCGACGAGACGGTCGTCCCCCCTGCCGGTGCGCAGCGGGAAGCCGCGACCGATGCCGACGCCTGGGCGACGGCGTGCGCCGAGGACCTCGCCGCGGAGAAGGCCCGCCGCCGTGCCCGGTACGGCACGCCGCCCGGCTCGGCCGCCGAGGAACTGCGCAAGCTCGTCGACGCCGTCGCGGAGAAGCTGTCCGGGCTGCAGACGCCGCTGTTCGGCGCCGCGGCCTCGGGAGCGGCCCAGCAGGTGGTGCAGCAGGTGGTGCAGCAGGCCAAGGCCGCCGTGGAACCCGTCATAGAACGCAACCCTGCGGTCTTCGACCACCTCGCCGCGGCCGGCTCGGAGCTGCTCGCCGCCTACCGGTCCGCCGTCGAGGGCCACGAGAGGCGATGGACCGGCGGCACCTCCGAGGACTTCGACCCCCGCGGGCCGGGCGACGACCAAGGTCCGGGGGAGCGCATCGACCTGGACTAGTCCCGACGGGGACGGGGCCGAAGGCCCCTGCTGCCAGGAGCGATCCGCCGCCCCTCAGCCCCCTCGGGTACGGTGGGCCGTAGCGGGGCTCGACCGAAACTGAGGGATTCATGGGACTCACCATCGGCGTCGACATCGGCGGCACGAAGATCGCGGCCGGTGTGGTCGACGAGGAAGGCAACATCCTCTCGACCCACAAGGTGCCGACCCCGGGCACGCCCGACGGCATCGTGGACGCGATTGCCGCTGCCGTCGAGGGCGCCCGTGCCGGACATGAGATCGTCGGCGTCGGGATCGGCGCCGCCGGATACGTCAACCGCCAGCGCTCCATGGTCTACTTCGCGCCGAACATCGACTGGCGGCAGGAGCCGCTGAAGCAGAAGGTCGAGGCCCGCGTGGGCCTCCCGGTGGTCGTCGAGAACGACGCGAACGCGGCCGCGTGGGGCGAGTACAAGTTCGGCGCGGGCAAGGGCCATCGCAACGTCATCTGCATCACGCTGGGCACCGGCCTCGGCGGCGGCATCATCATCGGCAACAAGCTCCGCCGCGGCCACTTCGGCGTGGCCGCCGAGTTCGGCCACATCCGGATGGTCCCGGACGGCCTGCTGTGCGGCTGCGGTTCGCAGGGCTGCTGGGAGCAGTACGCCTCCGGCCGCGCCCTCGTCCGGTACGCGAAGCAGCGTGCCAACGCCACCCCCGAGAACGCCGAACTGCTGCTGTCGCTCGGTGACGGCACCCCCGACGGCATAGAGGGCAAGCACATCTCGATGGCCGCCCGTCAGGGCGACCCGGTGGCCGTGGACTCCTACCGCGAGCTGGCCCGCTGGGCCGGCGCCGGCCTCGCCGACCTGGCCTCCCTGTTCGACCCCTCCGCGTTCATCGTGGGCGGCGGTCTCTCCGACGAGGGCGAGCTGGTCCTCGACCCGATCCGTAAGTCGTACAAGCGCTGGCTGGTCGGCGGCAACTGGCGCCCGGTCGCCCAGGTGATCGCGGCCCAGCTGGGCAACGAGGCGGGCCTGGTGGGCGCCGCGGACCTGGCCCGGGAGCCCGACCCGATCATGTAGCGGTCACCCCCCTTGTTTTCGCGCCTCGGTCGGTCTCCGGGGCGCAGCCGGTGTCGAGAGCCCGAGCGCGCTGAGCCTTCGGGTCTCCGCGTTCCCCCACGTTCCCCTTCGCTTGCGTGGGAGGGGCCCAAGGGCTCTCGACACCGTCGCGCACCTCGGCTCACTCGCCAATACCCCTCGGTATGCGCTCGGCGGTTGGGCGTATGTTGACCGGCATGGCGTCCTCGACCCCGCTGCTGCCCAACTCCCAAACCGAACCCGACGGTTCTGCCGTCTTGAGGGTTCTCGGCTACAACATCCGCTCGATGCGTGACGACACCGACGCGCTCGCCCGGGTGATCAGCGCCTGCGCGCCCGACCTGGTGCTCGTCCAGGAGGCCCCGCGTTTCTTCCGCTGGCGCAAGAAGCTCGCCCGGCTCGCCGCAGCCTCCGGCCTGGTGGTCCTCTCCGGCGGCGGCACCGCGGCCGGACCGGCGATTCTCTGCTCGCTGCGCGCCACGGTCGAGCGCACCGAGGACGTGCTGCTGCCCCTCACCCCCGGACTGCACCGGAGGGGCTTCTCGACCGCCGTCGTGCGGTTCGGCGGCGCCCGCCTCGGCGTGGTCAGCTTCCACCTCAGCCTGGAGCGCGAGGAGCGGTACGCCCAGGGCGGCATGCTGCTCGACCGGCTGGCCGGGCTGGGCGTCGAGCACGTGATCGCGGGCGGCGACCTCAACGAGCGCCCGGACGGGCCCACCTTCAAGCGCCTGGCGACGGACCTCCAGGACGGCTGGGCCACCGCCCCGTGGGGCGACGAGTACACCTGGACGCCCGGCGACCCCTGTCAGCGCATCGACGCGATCTTTGCCACGGGCGGCGTCGAGGTCCTCGGCTGCGGTGTCCCCCTCGGCCACCCGGGGGTGACGCAGACGGACCTGAGGGCGGCCACGGACCACTTCCCGGTCCTGGCCGCCCTCAGGGTTTCCGCGTCGTAGGCCGGTCAGACGACCGCGCCCCGCCCCGGGTCGTCGTCCTCCTCGTCGCCCGTCTTCATCCGCACCACCAGGGTCGCGAAGCCGCCGAGGAAGCCGCCGACGCCGACCGTGGTGAGCCACCACGTCATGTCCCAGCCGAGCAGCACCGCCAGCAGGAGCACGACCGGGCCGCCGATCACCCCGAGCCAGGCGAACTTCGCCGTCGTGTCCGCCGTGGGCAGCGGCGGCGGCTCCGGCGGGACGAAATGGCCCTCGTCGTCCTCGTCGAAGTCGTCCTCGGAGGGCTCGGGCGGGGTGTAGTCGCGCGGGCCGACGCCCGGTGCGAAGGAGATCGAGCTGCCCAGCGGCTTGGCCGGCTTCTCCTTCGGCGCGTCGTCGTTCCTGGCGCCGTCCGGCTCCCAGTCGGGCAGCGCCAGGTCCTCGACCGGCTTGTACGGCTTGCTGCCCGGCGGGTCCGCCGGCTCCTCGCCGTACCCCGCGACGATCGCCGCCCAGGCGGCCTCCTCGTCGAAGGGCACACCCTTCTCGTCCGGCTCGCGGTCCTCGCGGTCGGAGTCGTGCTCAGCCACCTGCGGCCGTCCCTTCCTTGCCGAGACTGGGCGCGAGCCGGCCGATGAACGCGTGGGTCTCCTCGAAGATCCGGTCCGCGTCGTTGTCCAACGTCGCCACGTGGTAGCTCTGTTCCAGCAGGATCTCCCGCACGTCCGTGGAGGAGACCCGGCTCAGGATCCGCGCCGAGTCGGCCGGCGGGACCACATGGTCCTGCGGGCTGTGCAGAAGCAGCAGCGGCTGGGTGACCTGAGGGAGCTCTCCGTCGACGATACGGAAGAAGTTCCGCAGGGAGTACGCCGCGTGCAGGGGCACCCTGTCGTATCCCAGCTCCTCGCTGCCTTCCTTGGCGATGTCGCTGGCGATCCCCGGCGTCGACCGCACGAGGTGGCGGGCCACCGGCAGCGCGTACGCGGTCAGTCCGTGCACCTTGTTCGCCGGATTGACCATGGCGACGCCGCTGATGGCGTCCCCGTACTTGGCGGCGAGGCGCAGGGCGAGGGCGCCGCCCATGGACAGGCCGGCCACGAAGACCTGAGCACAGCGCTCGCGCAGGGCCCGCAGCTCGCGGTCCACCTCCGCGTACCAGTCCGGCCAGCCGGTGAGCTGCATGTCCTCCCAGCGCGTGCCGTGCCCGGGCAGCAGCGGCACCGACACGGAGAGGCCGCGCTCGGCGAGATACTCGGCCCACGGGCGCAGCGACTGCGGGGAACCGGTGAAGCCGTGGCAGAAGAGGACGCCGACCTCCCCGCCGTCATGGCGGTACGGCTCGGCTCCAGGGAGGACCGGCACGTCGGTCTCCTGTTCATGTAAAGGGGCTGGGCACGTCGATTGCAGGTACTTCACCGTACGCGACGGCACTGACACCGACCAGGGCCGTCGGCCTCTTTGCCGACCGGGCGCGTTATGGTCTCTTCGACAGACACAGGAGGCACTCGGTTGTTGTACGGCGCGATGAAGGTAGCCATCGGGGGGCCGCTGAAGCTCGCCTTCCGGCCCTGGGTGGAAGGCCTCGAGAATGTTCCCGCCGAGGGCCCCGCGATCCTCGCGAGCAATCACCTGTCCTTCTCGGACTCGTTCTTCCTGCCCGTGATGCTCGACCGCAAGGTCACCTTCATCGCCAAGGCCGAGTACTTCACCACGCCCGGGGTGAAGGGCCGGCTGACCGCCGCCTTCTTCAAGGGCGTCGGACAGCTGCCCGTCGACCGCTCCGGCGCGCGCGGCGCGGGCGAGGCCGCCATCAAGAGCGGTATCGAGGTGCTGGAGCGCGGCGAACTGTTCGGTATCTATCCGGAGGGCACGCGCTCGCCCGACGGCCGCCTCTACCGGGGCAAGCCCGGCGGCCTGGCGCGCGTGGCGCTCGCCACCGGCGCGCCCGTCCTCCCGGTCGCCATGATCGGCACGGAGAAGATCCAGCCGCCGGGGAAGGTCATGCCCAAGCTGATGCGCCCGGGCATCCGTATCGGCAAGCCGCTCGACTTCCGCCGCTACCAGGGCATGGAGCAGGACCGTTTCGTCCTGCGCGCGGTGACCGACGAGGTCATGTACGAGATCATGAAGCTCTCCGGCCAGGAGTACGTCGACATGTACGCGACCGCCGCCAAGCGGCAGATCGCGGAGGCGGCGAAGGCGGAGAAGCAGGCGCACAAGGAATCCGAACAGGCGCAGAAGGACGCGGAGAAGGCGGCCGGGAAGGAACCGGCGGGCTCGTAACGCCGTCCGTACGGCTCGGGGGTGGGGGACGTGGCCAAGCGCGAGCGGGTCATCAGTATGTCGGTCGAGCAGCCGCTGTGGCGCGCGCTCACGGCGTACCGGGTCCTGACGATGGTCTATGCGATCGGGCTTTTCGCGACCGCGTACAGTGCGTTCGCCCGGCCCTGGCTGGCGATCGCGTACTACGTCGTGCTCTGCGTGTGGACACTCGCCACGCTCCCCAGGGTCGCGAACGCGGCGAGCTGCACCAAGCGGTTCCTCGCCGCCGACCTCGCCATCGCGCTCACCGGCATCCTCCTGACGCCGCTCGCCGCGACGCACGAGCGGATCGTCTCGGGCGGCCCCACCCTGCCCTCGATCTGGACCGCCGGATCCGTCCTGGCGTACGCGATCAAGGGCGGCTGGCGGTGGGCGGGCCTCGCCTCCACACCGGTCGCCGCGGCGAACCTGATCGAGCGCGGTGCCCCGGCCCGCGACACCGTCCACAACGTGGTCCTCGTCTGGGTCGCCTCCATCGGGATCGGATACGTCGTCGAGGTCGCCCGTGCCTCCGAGCGCACCCTCGCCCGGGCCCTGGAGATCGAGGCCGCGACCCGCGAGCGGGAGCGGCTGGCCCGGGACATCCACGACGGCGTGCTCCAGGTGCTCGCCATGGTGCAGCGGCGCGGCTCCGCGCTCGGCGGTGAGGCCGCCGAGCTGGGCCGGCTGGCCGGTGAGCAGGAGGTCGCGCTGCGCACCCTGGTCTCCACGGGACTCGTGCCGGTCTCCCGCGTGTCGGAGGACGCGGCGCTGGGCGCGGTCGTCCGTGCGGTCGAGGAGCCGGCCGCCGAGGAGGGCCCCGTCGACCTGCTCTCGTTGCTCGCCCCGCACGCCGGTGCCCGGGTGACCCTCTCCGGACCCGGCGTGCCGGTACCGCTTCCCCGCGCCGCCGCCCGTGAACTGACCGCCGCCGTCGGTGCCGCCCTGGACAATGTCCGCAGGCACGCGGGGGACGGGGCGCACGCCTGGATCCTGGTCGAGGACGAGCTGGACGGGATCGTGGTGACCGTACGGGACGACGGCCCCGGCATCCCGGAGGGGCGGCTCGCCGAGGCGGAGGGAGAGGGGCGGCTGGGGGTCGCCCAGTCGATCCGCGGCCGGCTGCGCGACATCGGCGGCACGGCCGAGGTGATCTCGGTCCCGGGCCAGGGCACGGAAGTGGAACTGAAGGTACCGAAGGCCGTGAAGGACCCGCAGGGGTCACGGGGGAAGGCGGAGCAGCGATGACGGGAGCGCAGCCGGGCCGGGGACCGGTCCGGGAGGCGATGTCCGACGGCCGGCCGCCGGGCCCGCGTTCCGCAGGAGACGCGACGGTGCCGCACGGAGCGGCGCCGCTCCCCGGCCCGGCCGGCGCCGTGCGACAGGCGGCGGGGCGATGACGGCGGACACGGCCGGCGAACGGCGGGACCCGATCAAGGTCATGGTGGTAGACGACCATCCCATGTGGCGGGACGCCGTCGCGCGCGACCTGGCCGAGTCAGGCTTCGACGTGGTCGCCACGGCGGGCGACGGCGACCAGGCGGTGCGCCGCGCCCGGGCGGCCGCGCCCGATGTGCTCGTCCTGGACCTGAACCTGCCGGTGAAGCCGGGCGTGCAGGTCTGCAAGGAGCTCGTCGGCGCCGACCCGGCGCTGCGGGTCCTCGTGCTGTCGGCGAGTGGCGAGCACGCGGACGTGCTGGAGGCGGTGAAGTCGGGTGCGACGGGCTATCTGCTGAAGTCGGCGTCCACGGAGGAGCTGATCGACGCGGTGCGCCGCACCGCGGTCGGCGACCCGGTGTTCACCCCGGGCCTCGCGGGTCTGGTCCTCGGCGAGTACCGCCGCCTCGCCTCGGAGCCCGCCCCCGCCACCGGCGCCGACGAACCGAAGGCGCCGCGGCTGACCGACCGGGAGACCGAGGTGCTCCGGCTGGTCGCCAAGGGACTGGGCTACAAGCAGATCGCCGAGCGCCTGGTCATCTCGCACCGCACCGTGCAGAACCACGTCCAGAACACCCTGGGCAAGCTCCAGCTGCACAACAGGGTGGAACTGGTGCGGTACGCGATCGAGCAGGGGCTCGACGCCGAGTGAACCATTGCTGTGGCATACCACTTTCGAGTGGATTTACGGTGATCAACCAGCTGACATTTCACCGGAATTGACCGGCCGCGCCATGCCGAAGTGACGTGCGTCACCATTAGCGTGACCCGCATCAGGCAACCGCGGCGAAGGGACATTTCCATGCGGGTCGGAGTACTGACCGGAGGCGGCGACTGCCCCGGGCTCAACGCCGTCATCCGGGGCGTCGTGCGCAAGGGCGTGCAGGAGTACGGCTACGACTTCGTCGGCTTCCGGGACGGATGGCGGGGCCCCCTCGAAGGCGACACCGTACGGCTGGACATCCCGGCGGTGCGCGGCATCCTGCCCCGTGGCGGGACGATTCTCGGCTCCTCGCGCACCAATCCGCTCAAGCAGGAGAACGGAATCCGGCGTATCAAGGAGAACCTCGCCAAGGAGGAGGTCGACGCGCTCATCGCGATCGGCGGCGAGGACACCCTGGGCGTCGCGGCGCGTCTGGCCGACGAGTACGGGGTCCATGTCGTCGGCGTACCGAAGACCATCGACAACGACCTGTCCGCCACGGACTACACCTTCGGTTTCGACACCGCCGTCAACATCGCGACCGAGGCGATCGACCGCCTGCACACGACGGCGGAGTCCCACATGCGGGTGCTCGTGGTCGAGGTGATGGGCCGTCACGCGGGCTGGATCGCCCTCCACTCGGGGCTGGCCGGCGGGGCCAATGTCATCCTCATCCCCGAGCAGCGCTTCGGCGTCGACCAGGTCTGCGCCTGGGTGACGTCCCGCTTCAAGGCCTCGTACGCGCCGATCGTGGTGGTGGCCGAGGGCGCGATGCCGAAGGACGGCGACGTGGTGCTCAAGGACGGGTCCCTGGACTCGTTCGGGCACGTCCGGCTGTCGGGCGTCGGCGAGTGGCTGGCGAAGGAGATCGAGCGGCGCACCGGCAAGGAGGCCCGCACGACCGTGCTCGGGCACGTCCAGCGCGGCGGTACACCCAGTGCCTTCGACCGCTGGCTCGCCACCCGCTTCGGTCTGCACGCCATCGAGGCGGTCCGCGACGGCGACTTCGGCAAGATGGTCGCCCTGCGCGGCACGGACATCGTCCGGGTGCCGATCTCCGAGGCCACGGCCAAGCTGAAGACGGTCGACCCGAAGCTGTACGAGGAGGTCGGGGTCTTCTTCGGCTGACATCCGCGGCCTGCCCGCCGTCCCCCAGCAGCATCCCTCCGGGGCGCCCGCCGCACACGCACCCGCATCGCCGTATATTCGGCGGTACCAGGCGATACCGGCCAGACCCCGGAGGGCCCCGTGGAGATCCTCGCGTTCGGTGTGCAGGCGGACGAGAAGCCCCTGCTCGAGAAGGCGTTCGAGGGGTACTCCGACCTCCGCTGTCTTGACGTGTTCCTCAACGAGGACACGGCTCCCATCGCCGTCGGTCACGAGATCGTGTGCAGCAGCGTCAACTGCGAACTGGGCGGAGGAGTCCTCGAAACCCTCGCGGCCGGCGGCACCCGGATGGTCACCCAGCGCTCCACCGGCTTCAACAACGTCGACCTCCCGGTCGCCGAACGCCTCGGCATCACGGTCGCCCGGGTCTCCTCCTACTCGCCCTACTCCGTCGCCGAGTTCGCTTGGACGCTCGGCATGGCCGTCAACCGGCGCATCGTCCGCGCCGGCAACCGCACCCGTGACTTCGACTTCCGCCTCGAGGGCCTGATGGGCCGGGACATGCACGGGCGCACGGCCGGTGTGCTCGGCACCGGCAAGATCGGCGAGGTGTTCACCCGGATCGCCCACGGCTTCGGCATGCGGCTCCTCGGCTGGGACATCGCCGAGAACCCGGCCTGCGCCGCCCTCGGCATGACATACGTCTCCAAGGAGGAGCTGCTCGCCGAATCCGACCTGGTCAGCCTGCACGTACCGCTGATGCCGCAGACCACCCACCTCATCGACGCGGCGGCCCTGAAGACCATGAAGGACGACGCCATCCTCGTGAACTCCAGCCGGGGCGGGCTCGTCGACACCCGGGCCCTGGTCACCGAGCTGCGCGCGGGCCGCTTCACCGGAGTGGGCCTCGACGTGTACGAGGCGGAGGCGGGCCTGTTCTTCCTCGACAAGTCCCTGGAGCCCGTCGAGGACGACACCCTGGCCCGCCTCGTCACCTTCCCGAACGTCCTGGTCACCTCGCACCAGGCCTACTACACCGAGGACGCGGTCGGTCAGATCGTCGACGTCACGGTGCGCAACGTCCTCGACTACCTGGCCGGGCGCCGCTCCGAGAACGTGCTCGTGCCCACGGCGGCCGGCTGACCCAGCAACTCCCGGACGACGGCGGTGCCGCCCACCGACAGCACCGACTCCGGGTGGAACTGGACTCCCGCGAACCCGGGCCCGCGCAGCGCGTGCACCTCGCCGCGGTCGCCGCGGCTGACCTCGATGCCGTGCGTGGCCAGCGCGGCCGCCGCCTCGTCGTCGCACCGCGCCACGAAGCTGTTGTAGAAGCCCACGGTCTCCCGGCGCCCGAACAGGTCGATCTCGGTCTGCGCGCCCTGGTACGGAACCTCCTTGCGCACGATGTCCAGGCCCAGCTCGGCCGCGATCAGCTCATGACCGAGGCAGACGCCGAGGACTCCGTGCGGGTGCGTCCGCACGGCCTCGGCGGCCAGGCCCCGCAGGAACCGCATCTTGGGGTCGTGGAGGTCCGACGGGTCGCCGGGCCCAGGCCCGAGGACCAGCGGTCCCTCGTGCGCGAGCGCCGCCTCCCGCAGCCCGGGCTCGTCGTACCGGCGAACGGTGACCTCCAGCCCCGACGACGTGAGGACGTGCGCGAGCATCGCCGTGAATGTGTCCTCGCCGTCGACCACGAAGGCGTGCCCCGTCGTCTCCGCGGGCCGCTCCTGCATCCGCAGCCAGAACGGCGCGAGCCGGCCCCGGCGCCCGTCGAGCGCCGCCTGGACCCGCGGGTCGTCCGCCAGCCTCGGCCGGGCCTGCTCCTCGCGCGGCCGCGCCGGCCGCACGCCCAGCGCGGCCAGCACCCCGGCCGCCTTCGCGTGCGTCTCCGCGACCTCGCCCGCCGGGTCCGAGCCGCGCACGAGGGTGGCGCCGACGGGCACCCGCAGCCGTCCCTCCGCGTCGATGTCGGCGGTCCGGATGAGGATGGGGGAGTCCAGGGTCTGGGTGCTCGCGGATCCTTCCGGCCCACCGCCCGAGGAGCGCCCGAGCAGCGCGAGCGCGCCCGCGTAGTAGCCGCGGCCACCGACCTCGTGCCGCTCGATCACCCGGCAGGCGTTCTGCACGGGCGAGCCGGTGACGGTCGCCGCGAACATGGTCTCCTTCAGCACCTCGCGCACATCGAGCGAGGACTTCCCGCGCAACTCGTACTCGGTGTGGGCCAGATGGGCCATCTCCTTCAGCCGCGGCCCGACGACGACCCCGCCCATGTCGCCGACCGTGCACATCATCTTCAGTTCCTCGTCGACCACCATCGACAGCTCCTCGATCTCCTTGCCGTCGGCGAGGAAGGCGAGCAGGTCCTCGGGCGTCGGGCCGCCGGCCGGGTAGCGGTACGTCCCGCTGATCGGGTTCATCACGACGGTCCCGCCGGACATGCGCACATGCACCTCGGGGCTGGCCCCCACCAGCGTGCGCTCGCCGGTGTGCACGACGAAGGTCCAGTACGCGCCCCGCTCGCCCACCAGCAGCCGCCGGAACAGCGCGAGCGCGTCGGCCCGGCCGAACCCCGGGATCCGGCCCTGGTAGGTCCGCCGGATCACGAAGTTCGCGCCCTCGCCCCGCCCGATCTCCTCGGCGAGCACCCGGCCGACGATCCCGGCGTACTCCTCGTCGGTGACGTCGAAGCCGCCGTCCTCGACCCGGACCCGGTGTCCGGGGAGCTGGTCCAGGGCCCGGCCGAGCGGTACCTCGTACGACTCATCGGGCAGCAGGGCCAGGAGCGGCGTGCCGTCGTCGCGGACGTCGAAGCCGCGCTCGCGGATCTGGCGGTAGGGCACGAGGGCCAGGCCCCGGTCGGGGAGGTCGGCGAGGCGCTCGTAGTGCGCGACCGGGCCGATCAGCACCTCGACGGTGTCGTGGTCGCGTCCGGGTGTGCGGCGGCGCAGCAGGGCGAACGGGCGGGGGTCGTCCAGCAGGTCGGCCAGGTGCATGGTCCGTTTCCTTCTCGGTGAGGTGAGAGGGAACGGCTCCGGTGCCGAAAACACTGAAGGCCGCCCCTCGGGCGGCCTTCGCGATGTCGTGTGTACGCGCGTCAGTGGGCCGCCGGAGAAGCGGTCCACCACCAGTTCTGGGTCGTGTGCGCGAACATGCGAGGCACCTTACCCCATGTCCACGTGGTGTACTCGGTGTCTCATTTGCTGGGCGTGCGGCGGGGGGCCCGGCCCGACCCCGTAATGTTGATGGGGTGACCGTGAACGCTAAGACCAGCGCGAGCGCTGGCAACACCTGGCGAGACCTGCCCGCGGCGCAGCAGCCCGAGTACCCCGACGCCGAGGCTCTGCGCGCAGTGATCGCGGACCTCGAGTCGTATCCGCCGCTCGTCTTCGCGGGCGAGTGCGACCAGCTGCGCGCCCGGATGGGAGCCGTCGCCAGGGGCGAGGCGTTCCTGCTCCAGGGCGGCGACTGCGCCGAGGCCTTCGACGCGGTGTCCGCCGACCACATCCGCAACAAGCTCAAGACGCTGCTCCAGATGGGTGCCGTGCTCACGTACGCCGCCTCGGTGCCGGTCGTGAAGGTCGGCCGTATCGCCGGTCAGTACTCCAAGCCGCGTTCGAAGCCGACCGAGACCCGCGACGGGATGACCCTGCCGGTCTACCGGGGCGACTCCGTCAACGGCTTCGAGTTCACCGAGGCGTCCCGGATCCCGGACCCGGAGCGGCTGAAGCGGATGTACCACGCGTCCGCGTCGACGCTTAACCTGGTGCGCGCCTTCACCACCGGCGGCTACGCCGACCTGCGCCAGGTGCACGCCTGGAACCAGGACTTCGTGAAGTCGTCGCCGTCCGGGCAGCGCTACGAGCAGCTGGCGCGCGAGATCGACAACGCGCTGAACTTCATGCACGCCTGCGGGGCGGACCCGGAGGAGTTCAAGACCGTCGAGTTCTTCTCCTCGCACGAGGCGCTGCTGTTGGACTACGAGTCGGCGCTGACCCGTACCGACTCGCGCACCGGGCAGCTGTACGACGTCTCCGCGCACATGGTGTGGGTCGGTGAGCGCACCCGGCAGCTGGACGGCGCGCACATCGAGTTCGCGTCGCGGATCCGCAACCCCCTCGGCATCAAGCTGGGCCCGAACACCACTGCGGAGGAGGCGCTGCGGTACGTCGAGCGCCTCGACCCCGAGCGGGAGCCGGGCCGGCTGACCTTCATCGTCCGTATGGGCGCCGACAAGATCCGCGACCGCCTTCCCGAGCTGGTCGAGAAGGTCACGGCGTCGGGCGCGGTGGTGGCCTGGGTGACCGACCCGATGCACGGCAACACGTTCGAGGCTGCCTCCGGGCACAAGACCCGCCGCTTCGACGACGTGCTCGACGAGGTCAAGGGCTTCTTCGAGGTCCACAAGGAGCTCGGCACCCACCCGGGCGGTATCCACGTGGAGCTGACCGGCGACGATGTCACCGAGTGCGTGGGCGGCGGCGACGAGATCTTCGTCGACGATCTGCACCAGCGCTACGAGACGGCGTGCGACCCCCGGCTGAACCGCAGCCAGTCCCTGGACCTGGCGTTCCTCGTCGCCGAGATGTACCGGGACCAGTAGCCGGCGAGGTCGTCACCGGCAGTCGAAGTGGGGCGTGGATCACATGCGATCCAGCCCCACCGCACTTTTCCCACCCGCGCGCCACGGGTAAGGTTAGGTTTGCCTCACCGATCAGTCGGGACGGCATGACCCTCGATCCCGCCGGGAGGTGAACCGCGTGTACGTCTGCAGTTGCTTCGGTGTCACCGAGCAGCAGGTCAAGCAGCACGCGGCAGACGGTGCCTGCACCCCCCGGCAGATAGCGTCCGCCTGTAAGGCGGGCACGGACTGCGGCTCGTGCGTCCGCCGGATCCAGGCCCTGCTGGGTCGCGGCTCCTGCCCTCGCCGTGAGCTCGCCGACCAGGGGAAGCCGGTGCTCACCGAGCTGAGCGGCCCACGCCGTCCGGAGGGGCCGCAGGCGCCGGAAGGTCTGGGAGAGGCCGCCTAGCTGTCCGGCTGCTCGATGAGCTGTGCGATGTAGAGCGCCTCACCGAGCTTCTCCACCAGGGCCAGCTGGGTGTCCAGATAGTCGATGTGTTCCTCCTCGTCCTTGAGGATCGACTCGAAGATCTTCGCGGACGTGATGTCGCCCTTCTCCCGCATGATCGCGACACCCCGTTTGAGCCGGTCGATCGCCTCCACCTCGACCTGCCGGTCCGCCTCGAACATCTCGGTGACGGTCTGCCCCACCCGCACATGGAAGAGCCGCTGGTAGTTCGGCAGGCCCTCCAGGAGGATGATGCGGTCGGTGAGCACCTCCGCATGCCTCATCTCGTCGAACGACTCGTCCCGCGTGTGCTTGGCGAGTTTGTACCAGCCGTAGTTCTCCTGCAGCTTCGCATGCAGGAAGTACTGGTTGATCGCGGTCAGCTCACCGGTGAGCTGCTCGTTGAGGAACTCGATGACCTCCGGGTCGCCCTGCATTACGCGGGCTCCTTCCGAGCGGGGACTGGCGGGTTGCGCCGCATGATTTCACTGGCACCGAGAGGCGTCCAGTAAGTGCACACTCAGTATGGGTTGTCCGGAAAAGGGATCCCGCTGGTCATGTGCACCCTCCGCGGTCTGTCAGGATGGAGTCATGGGTCATCCGGTGGAGCGCGAATCTGGAGAAGCAGTACGGTCCGAGCTTCCGCCGGGACAGCGACTGCAGCGGGGCTGGCCGGTCACGCACTACGGTCCCGTCCCCAAGTTCCGACCCGAGCGCTGGGAGTTCAGGGTCTTCGGCGCCACCGCGGACGGCGAGAAGCACAGCTGGAACCACGAGGAGTTCACGGCGCTGCCGTACTCGACCGTGGTGGCCGATCTGCACTGCGTCACGAAGTTCAGCATGCTCGGGGCCGAGTGGGGCGGCATCCCGGCCCGTACGATCCTGGAGATCGCCCCGCCGGCGCCCACCGTCACCCATGTCATGGTCTGGGCGGAGTACGGATTCAGCTCGAACCTGCGCCTCGCCGACTTCGCCTCGGACCGTACGATCTTCGCCACCCACAAGGACGGCGAGCTGCTCACCGCTGAGCACGGCTTCCCGCTGCGCCTGATCGTCCCGCACCTGTACGCCTGGAAGGGCCCCAAGTGGGTCCGTGGCGTCGAGTACATGACCGCCGACCGCCGCGGCTTCTGGGAGGAGCGCGGCTACCACAACCTCGGCGACCCGTGGAAGGAACAGCGCTACTCGTACCAGGAGGAGCCCGGGGACGGCCCCGAGCTCTGACCCCTGGGTCCGTCCCCGCGCCTGCGTCAGTGGTACTGGTGCATCACGGCGTGGCCCTTGCCGCGGCCGATCGTCCACTTGTTGACCGGGGTGGTCACCACGAAGGCGGCCGCGAGCGAGAGGGCGAGTGAGGACCAGAACAGCGCGTCGTCCAGCTGGGCGTCCATCGCGTCCGGCCACAGGGCGATCACGCCGTTGTCGATCAGCTCCATCACCGCGATCGACAGGGTGTCCGCGGCCAGCGCGACACGGAACGCCGTGCGGAAGCCCACGCCCGCGCGGATGACCGTGCGCAGGGTGAGCGCGTAGCCGAAGAAGAAGGCGAGCGCGATCGCCAGGACGGTGGTCGCCAGGTTGCTCCAGCCGAACGCCGTGCCGGCCACCATGCCGAGCACCTCGCCGATGGCGCAGCCGGTGAGGCAGTGGAGGGTCGCCTGCACGGCCACGTTCCACCTCGCGTCAGGGTGGTGGTGCTGCCCGCCGTGGTGGGTCTCCTCCTCCGGGTGCGGGTGCCCGTCGTCGTGCTCTTCGTGCTCGATGTGCCCCTCGTTGTGCCGAGCGTGCTCGGCGTGCGATCCGTGCTGCATGGATGCCCCCAGGGTGTGGCTACGGTTCCCGTACGGGGCTGGAACGGTATACCCCCCGGGGGTATTCCACAACCAGCCGGGAACCTGTGCCCCCAGGGGTTCAGAAAGCGCGCAGGTCCTTCAGGCGCTGCACATCCGCCGCGTGCCCCTCCTTGCCGCCCGGCGTCTCGATGACCAGGGGCACGCCCTCGGTGGCCGGGTGGGTCATCAGGGCGCGGAACGCGTCCTCGCCGATATGGCCCTGGCCGATGTTGGCGTGGCGGTCCTTGTGGGCGCCGACCACGTCCTTCGAGTCGTTCGCGTGGATCAGCTTGAGCCGTCCCTCACCCACGGTCTCCACCAGCAGGTCCAGCGTCCGGTGCATCCCGCCCGGCGCGGTCAGATCGTGCCCGGCGGCGAAGACATGACAGGTGTCGAGGCAGACGCCCAGCTTGGGGTGGGCGTCGAGGGCCTCGAAGTACGGTCCGAAGTCCCAGGTGCGTGAGCACAGTGAGGCACCCTGGCCCGCGGTCGACTCCAGCAGGAGGAAGGGGTCGTCGTCGTGCGTCAGCTCCTCCAGCACGGGCAGCAGATGCTCGCGCACCTGCTTCAGCGCGACGGTCCTCTCCCGGCCGCCGGTGGCGCTGCCGGTGTGCACGACCACACCCAGCGCCCCGATCTCACGGCCCCGGCGCAGCGAGTGCCGCAGTGACTCCACGGACCTTTCGGCGGTCGCCTCGGTGTGCGAGCCGAAGTTGATCAAGTAGGGGGCGTGGACGTACACCGGGATGGACCCGGCGGCGCAGGCGGCCCGGAACGCCTCGTCCTGCCGCGGGCTGCCGGTGGGTGTCGCCCAGCCGCGCGGATTGGCGACGAAGACCTGTACGGTCTCGGCCTTGAGATCACGTGCGTAGGCCAGCCCGACCGCGTTCAGACCACCGGCCACCGGTACGTGGGCGCCGATCGGGTTGCGGGGGCCACCGGACCCGCGAAGGGGGCCACGGGACTGCTGGGTCGTCACCCTTCCAGGGTGTCATGCGCCCCCCGGCGCCCTGCCGGCCGGTCTCCCCGGGTGATCACCGGGCGCGCCCGTCAGCGGATCCTGATCGTGATCGTCGAGCCCTTCGGGGCCTTCTGACCGCCCTTCACCGACTGCTTCTTGACCGTGTCGCCGAACAGGCCCAGCAGACCCCGGTCCTCCTCGACCTGGAAGCCCGCGTCCTCCAGGGTCTTCTTCGCGTCGTCCACGTTGTCGCCGACCACGTCCGGCACCTCGACCATCTCACGGCCCTTGGAGATCGTCAGCGTGACCGTGTCGCCCTCGCCGACCTCCTTGCCCCCGCCCGGCGACTGCTGGGCCACCTGTCCGGCGTCGAACTCGGACGTGACCTGGGTGTCGGCGATCCGCACCCGCAGCCCCGCGTCCTCCAGCTCGGCCCTGGCGTCGTCTTCGGACGAGCCCGTGACATCGGGCACCTCCACCGGGCTGCCCTTGCTGACGGTCAGCGCGATCGCCGAGCCGCTGTGGCGCTCGGTGCCCGCTTCCGGGTCCGTGCCCATCACGAAGCCCTTGGGCACGTCCTCGCTGAACTCCCGGGTGACCATGCCCGCGGCCAGACCGGCCTGCTTCAGCAGGGCCTGGGCCTTGTCCAGCCGGTAGCCCTTCAGATCGGGGACCCGCACGGTCTCGGGACCGTCCGACACGGTCAGCGTCACCGAGTCGTTGGCGCGGATCCGTGCGCCCGTCGCCGGGTCGCTGCTGATCACCGTGCCGCGCTTGACCGTGTCGCTGTAGGCGTGCTTGACCTGCCTGACCTCGAGCCCGGCCTCCTTGAGCCGGTGCCGGGCCTCGGCCTCCGTCTTCGCCAGCAGCGGGGGGACCTTGGTGAACTGGCCGGAGTTGATGTACCAGAGGCCGGCGCCCGCGCCGAAGACCACCAGCAGAGCGATGATCAGCGCCAGCATCCCGCGGCGGGGGCGTCTCCGGCGCCCGGCGGGCTCGGGCGGCGGTATCTCCAGCCGGCTCGTGCGGTGGAGCACCGCCTTCTCGTCCTCGTCCTCGTTCACCGGGTTCACCGGGAGCAGCCTCGGCAGCACGCTCGTACGGTCGTGCGCGTTGTCGTGCGCCTGGGCGAGCGCCTGCGGCGGTACGGCGTCCAGCTGGTCGGGGCTGAGCGCGCCGCGCGCCCGGATCACCTGGCCGAGCAGCGCCACGGCGTCGTGGGGACGCAGCTCGGGGTTGCGGGCGGTCGCCGACGCCACCAGCTCGTCGAACTCGACGGACAGCCCCGGCACGGCGGCCGAGGGCGGCGGCACGTCTTCGTTCAGGTGCTGGTAGATCACCTGGGCGGGGGAGTCGCCGTGGTGCGGCTTCGCGCCGGTGAGCATCTCGTAGAGGACGACCCCGCACGCGTACACGTCGACCCGGGGGTCCGCGGTGCCCTGCTCGATCTGCTCCGGCGCGAGATAGGAGACCGTGCCGAGCACGGCACCGGTCGTGTTCGTGACGGTGTCCACGGACCGGACGAGACCGAAGTCGGCGACCTTCACCCGGCCGTCGTCCCCTATGAGCACGTTCTCCGGCTTCATGTCGCGGTGCACGAACCCGGCGCGATGCGCGGCACCGAGCGCCGCCAGCACCGGCTCGAGGATGTCGAGGGCGGCGCGCGGTTGCAGCGCCCCGCGCTCGCGCAGCACGTCACGCAGGGTGCACCCGGCGACGTACTCCATGGCGAGGTACACGTACGACCTGTCGGTGCCCTGGTCGAAGACCTGCACCACGTTCGGGTGGGCGAGGCGGGCGACCGACTTGGCCTCGCGTATGAAGCGCTCGACGAACGAGCCGTCGGCGGCCAGCGCCGGGTGCATCACCTTCAGCGCGAGCACACGGTCGAGGCGGGTGTCCACGGCCCGGTAGACCGTGGCCATCCCGCCGACCGCGATGCGCGCGTCGACGCGGTAGCGGCCGTCGAGCACCTGGCCGACGAGGGGGTCCTGAAGGGTCGTATCCACGCAGGTGAGTCTACGAGGGCGCACTGACGGGCCCCGGTGTTACTGCTCCACCGGGGCACGACTGCAGCCGTCCTGTGACGCACGCCGCATGCGCGCGCCCCCACGGAAGGCGCCCTCAGAAGGCGGGCCGCTCCGGGTCCAGCCGGGCCACACCACCGGTCGGGGACGACGCCTCGGCGAAGTGCCGCCGCGGGATACGGCCCGCCCGCAGCGCCAGCCGGCCCGCCTCCACGGCGTGCCGCATCGCCTCCGCCATCAGCACCGGCTCCTGTGCCCGGGTCACCGCCGAGGCGAGCATCACACCCGCGCACCCCAGCTCCATGGCGAGGGCCACGTCCGACGCGGTACCCGCGCCCGCGTCCAGAATGACCGGCACACGCGCGTGCTCCACGATCAGCTGGAAGTTGTGCGGGTTGCGGATCCCGAGCCCGGAGCCGATCGGCGAGCCGAGCGGCATGATCGCGGCGCAGCCGACGTCCTCCAGTTTCCGGGCGAGGACGGGGTCGTCGTTCGTGTACGGCAGCACCGTGAAGCCTTCGTCGACCAGGGTCTCGGCCGCCTCCAGCAGCTCGATCGGGTCGGGCAGCAGGGTCCGCTCGTCGGCGATGACCTCCAGCTTGACCAGGTCCGTGCCGAGCGCCTCCCGTGCGAGGCGGGCGGTGAGCACGGCCTCGCCCGCGGTGAAGCAGCCCGCCGTGTTGGGCAGCACCCGGATGCCCAGCCCGTCGAGCACGGAGAGGACCGAGCCGTGCACCGAGGCGTCGACGCGCCGCATCGCCACCGTCGTCAGCTCCGTGCCGGAGGCCACCAGCGCCCGCTCCAGCACATCGAGGCTCGGTGCGCCGCCGGTGCCCATGATCAGCCGGGACGAGTAGGTGGTACCACCGAGGACGAAGGGATCGTCGGCCATGGGTCAGCCTCCTTGGACTGCGGTGAGGACCTCGACACGGTCACCCTCCGAGAGGGACGTCGACGGCCACTGCGTACGCGGGACGACGGTTTCGTTGAGGGCGGCGGCCACTCCCGAGGGCGCCGCGGTGAGGGTCCGCACGACGGCGTCGAGAGCGATACCGGGGGTCACCTGGCGGCGCTCGCCGTTGACCGAGATGTTCATACGGGCTGCTCCGTGAGTGCTGCGGCGGCGAAGCGCCGGGGGGTGAAGGGACGGGCCTCGTCGGGGAGGTCGCCGGTGGTCAGGACGTGCGCCATGACATCACCGGTGACCGGGGTGAGCAGGACGCCGTTGCGGTAGTGCCCGGTGGCCAGGAGAAGGCCGTCGAGCTCGGTCGGGCCGAGCAGCGGCGCGTTGTCCGGCGAGCCCGGGCGCAGTCCGGCGCGGGTCTCGGTGAGCGGCAGCTCGGTGATCCCGGGGACCAGCTCGTGGGCGTCCCGCAGCAGCTCGTACACACCGCCCGCGGTGACCGTGGTGTCCCAGCCCAGTTCCTCGCTGGTGGCGCCCACGACGAGCTCGCCGTTCTCGCGCGGCACCAGATAGACCTGGCTGCCCCGGACGACGGCACGGACGGTACGGCTCAGGAATGGTGCGTACCGCTTCGGCACCGTCAGCCGCAGCACCTGGCCCTTCACCGGCCGCACGGGCGGCAGAACCTCGTCCGGGACCCCCGCGAGCCGACCGCTGAGGCTGCCGGCGGCGAGGACGATCCGGGCGGTGGTCAGGTCCGTGCCCTCGCCGGTCCTGATCCCGGTCGCCCGATCGCGCACCACCGTGAGCCGCTCGGCCCACGTCCGGTGGAAGACGACCCCGGCGCGTTCACACGCCGTGACCAGGGCGGCGACCAGGCGGCGCGGGTCGATCTGGTGGTCGGCGTCGACTCTGAGCCCCCCGCGCACTCCCGGCGCGAGCATCGGCTCCAGGCGGCGGCAGTCCCGCCCGTTCAGCCACTCCGACGCGAGGCCGGACCGCTGCTGGAGGGCGTGCAGTTCGCGCAGGTGGGCGCGGTCGTCGGCGTCGAGCGCGACGGCGAGCGTGCCGCACCTGCGATAACCGAGGTCCTGGCCGGTGGCCTCGGTCAGCTCGGCGGCGAAGTCCGGGTAGCGGCGCGCGGACTCCAGATTGAGGGCGAGCAGGGTCTGCTCCCCGTAGTGCAGTTCGGTGACGGCGGCGAGCATTCCGGCGGCCACCTGGGCCGCTCCGCCGCCCGGTTCGGGATCCACCACTGCGGTGGCGAAACCGCGTTGCGCCGCCCGCCAGGCGGTCACCAGTCCGATGATCCCGCCCCCGACGACGAGGACGTCTGACGTGGGTGTAGACGACATGGGCGTCCAGCTCCCTCCCTTCGCCGGCATGACCCGGATCAGGTTCGTACGGTCGGAGGCCGCCAGCCTCCCTCTCAGCCCGGTGCGCCCGGGCTCCCGCGAGTGCTTTACGTTGGCCACCCTAACCTGTGCCGTTTGCCTCAGTAAGGGAGCCTCCGTACATGACCCGATCGCTCGACGGTCTCACCTTCGCCCCGGTGCGGGACCAGGCGCCGGGTCAGGTGGGTACCCGTACCCGGTTTGCCTACCACGAGAAGGACGGCGAGATCTGGGCGCAGTACGCGGGCGGCGACGTCGTACGCGGTCATCTGGTGGGTACCAGAAAAGGTGACCTCCTCGACTTCCGGTACGTGCAGCTCAAGCAGGACGGGACCACCTCGTCCGGGCACTGTGTCTCGCAGGTCCTGGAACTTCCCGACGGGCGGGTGCGCCTGGAGGAGTCGTGGGAGTGGGAGTCCCAGTCGGGCAGCGGGACGAGTGTTGTGGAAGAGGTCACTCAGCACGCCCGCTGACTGACGATTTGTCAGTTGACTATGGTGATCAGGTGAGCGAGCAGACGCAGGCACGGAGCGATGGGGCACGGCGCGTCGTCGTCGTGGGCGCGGGCATGGCCGGGGTGCAGACCGCGGTCGCCCTGCGGGAGCAGGGCTTCACGGGCGGTGTGACGCTGATCGGCGCGGAGCCGCACCAGCCGTACGACAGGCCGCCGCTGTCCAAGGCGGTGCTGCTCGGCAGGGCCGAGGGCTCCGCCTTCGACGTCGACTTCGAGGCCCTCGACATCGAACTCCGGCTGGGCTGCGAAGTGGTCGGGCTGCGCCCTGGCGACCACGAGTTGGACACCGCCGAGGGGGCCGTCGGCTATGACGTCCTCGTGCTCGCGACCGGCGCCGAACCGATCCAGCTGCCGGGTGCCGAGGGCGCGCCCGGAGTGCACCTGCTGCGCACGCTGGACGACGCCGAGCGGCTGCGCCCCGTCCTCGCCCAGCAGCACGACATCGTGGTCGTGGGCGCGGGCTGGATCGGTGCCGAATTCGCCACCGCCGCGCGCGAGGCGGGCTGCGCGGTGACCGTCGTGGAGGCCGCCGACCGGCCGCTGGCCGGAGCGCTGCCCGAGGAGGTGGCCGCGCCGATGACCGCCTGGTACGCGGACAGCGGCGCGGAGCTGCGCACACACGCGCGCGTGGAGCGCGTCGAACCGGGGGCCGTGGTGCTCGACGACGGCTCGCGGGTGCCCGCCGGCGCGGTGGTCGTAGGTATCGGGGCGCGCCCGGCCACGGCGTGGCTCGCCGGCTCGGGCATCGCCCTGGGCGTCCACGGAGAGGTGCTGGCCGACGAACACCTGCGCACCTCGCTGCCGGACGTGTACGCGGTCGGCGACTGCGCGTCGTTCCCGTCCGGCCGCTATGAGGAGCGCCTGCTGGTCCACCACTGGGACAACGCCCTCCAGGGTCCGCGCACGGTGGCAGCGAACATCATCGGCCATACCCCGGTGGCGTACGACCCGGTGCCCTACTTCTGGTCCGAGCAGTTCGGCCGCTTCGTCCAGTACGTGGGTCACCACGCGGGCGCCGACACGACGGTGTGGCGCGGTGACCCGGAGGGCGCCGCCTGGTCGGTGTGCTGGCTGCGCTCGGACCGCCTGGTGGCGCTCCTGGCGGTGGGCCGCCCCCGGGACCTGGCCCAGGGTCGCCGCCTGATCGAATCGGGCACCCCCATGGACCCGGACCTGTTGTCGGACCCGTCCCGCCCGCTGAAAGAGGCGACGGCCTGACCACCGGTTCCGGGGGTCGGCAGCCAGTGGTGGTGCGCGGCTGCGTGGGTGGCGCACGGCTCCGCAAGCCGCTGTCGGCGCCCGTCACGGTGCTGCCGCGCGGCTGACCACACGGTCCGGAGGTGGCCCGTACCGGCGACACCGCATCCGCCGCCGGAGGCAACCGGACCTCCTCCGGAGGTGCCCCGCTTCCGACTGTCGGTCCGGGATGGCACGCTTGATCCCGTGACCGAGATTGACGCAAACATCGATGCTCTCGTCCCTGCCTGGCTCACCCTGCCCGACATCGCCGAAGCGCTGGACGTCGAGGTGACCCGCGTGCGGCAGCTGGTCAAGGAGGGCCAGCTCATCGCCGTTCGCCGAGGTGAGAACCGCGCGCTGCACGTCCCCGCCGCCTTCATCGACGGGGACAAGGTCGTCAAGGGCCTGTCCGGCACCTTGACGCTCCTGCGGGACGACGGCTTCACGGACGAAGAGATGATCGAGTGGCTCTTCACCCCTGACCCGACCCTGCCTGGCACCCCCGCGCAGGCTCTCAGCGAGAATCGGGGTACGGAGGTGAAGCGCCGCGCTCAGGCGCTCGCCGTCTGATCCGATCTGAGAACAACCGTCCGGCGTACGGGCTGCGGTCCACCGGCCACGGCCCTGGGCGACCGCGCGCCGCCGCGGCCCGTACGCCACCGACCACGGGGGGACCCACCGTGCCCGACACCGCCCGCACCGCCCGGCTCGCCGACGCCCGTGTCTACCTGTGCACGGACGCCCGCAAGCGCCAGGGCGACCTCGCGGAGTTCCTCGACGCGGTCCTCAGCGGCGGCGTGGACATCGTGCAGCTGCGCGACAAGGGCATGGAAGCGGCCGAGGAACTGGCGCACCTCGAGGTCTTCGCCGACGCCTGCGCCCGCCACGGCAAGCTGCTGGCGGTCAACGACCGCGCGGACGTCGCCCATGCCGCAGCCTCCGACGTCCTGCACCTCGGCCAGGGCGACCTTCCCGTGCCGGCAGCCCGCGCCGTCCTCGGCGACGGCGTTCTCATAGGCCGCTCCACGCACTCTGAGGCGGAGGCGGAGGCCGCCGCGGTACAGGAGGGCGTCGACTACTTCTGCACCGGCCCCTGCTGGCCCACTCCGACCAAGCCAGGCCGCCCCGCCCCCGGTCTCGGCCTGGTCCGTCACACCGCCGCCCTGGGCACCGACCGCCCCTGGTTCGCCATCGGCGGCATCGACCTCGGGAACCTGGACGAGGTGCTGGAGGCCGGTGCCCGCCGGGTCGTCGTCGTGCGCGCGATCACGGAGGCGGACGACCCGGGTGCCGCGGCAGCGGAGTTCGCCAAGCGGCTGCGCGCCGCCTAGCCGAACGGAGGCTGTCCGACAGGTGGACAACAAGTCGACAATTCGGGCAATATTCCGGCTTTCGGTTGGGTGACCGCCGCCCCCTGGTTAACCTGCGACTATGGCCCTCGGAACCGCATCCACCAGGACTGATCGCGCGCGGACCGTGCGCGACATCATCGCCACCGGCAAGACGACGTACTCGTTCGAGTTCTCGGCGCCGAAGACCCCCAAGGGCGAGCGGAACCTGTGGAGTGCGCTGAGGAGGGTCGAGGCCGTCGCCCCGGACTTCGTCTCCGTGACGTACGGAGCAGGTGGTTCCACCCGTGCGGGCACGGTGCGGGAGACCCAGCAGATCGTCGCCGACACGACGCTCACTCCGGTCGCCCATCTCACCGCGGTCAACCACTCCGTCGCGGAGCTGCGCAACATCATCGGCCAGTACGCGGACGCCGGGATCCGTAACATGCTCGCCGTCCGCGGCGACCCGCCCGGCGACCCGATGGGCGACTGGGTCGCGCACCCCAAAGGTCTGACCTACGCGGCCGAACTCGTCCGGCTCATCAAGGAGTCGGGCGACTTCTGCGTGGGCGTCGCCGCGTTCCCCGAGATGCACCCGCGCTCCGAGGACTGGGAGACGGACGTCACGCACTTCGTCGACAAGTGCCGGGCCGGCGCCGACTACGCAATCACACAGATGTTCTTCCAGCCGGAGTCGTATCTGCGTCTACGCGACCGGGTCGCCGCGGCCGGCTGCGCGACCCCGGTCATTCCCGAGGTCATGCCGGTCACCAGCGTCCGGATGCTGGAGCGGCTGCCTCAGCTCAGTAACGCCGGGATCCCCTCCGGACTGAAAGAGCGGATCCTCACAGCGAAAGAGGATCCGGCGGCGGTACGCTCCATCGGGATCGAGTTCGCCACCGAGTTCTGTTCGAGGCTGCTGGCCGAGGGGGTCCCCGGACTGCACTTCATTACACTCAACAACTCCACGGCGACGCTGGAAATCTACGAAAATCTGGGTCTGCACCATCCACAGCGGGCCTAGACCGGCCGCACCGCCATACGACACACTGCGTAGCGGCCACTGGGAGAGGGGCGTACATGGGCTGGACGGTCCTCTATATCGCGTTCGGCATCGTCGCGTTGTGGCTGCTCGGTGAGGTGCTGCTGCAGTACAAGGCACGCCTGCGCTGGCGACTGCTCGCCTTCGCCGGCTTCCTCGGCGTCGTGTTCGGCGTGCTGATCCCCTCCGTGGTGGTCATCGGAGTGGGTGCGGCCGCATTCGCGGTCGGACAGACCTACGTCACACTGTCGTTCCGCCGCGGGTTCGCCGCGGGCTGGGCGGTCGGCAACCGTTCCCGCGAGGACGGCGACAGCAAGCGCCGCCGGGGCGAGGGCGCCCACCAGGACCCGGAGCTGGAGCCGGAGGACGGCGACCTCGAGACGACGGGCGCCGGAACGTACCACCAGGGCGGGGCGTACGACGACGACCACGACAACGTCTTCTCCGGGCAGCAGCCCATGGAGAGCGCGGCCGAGTCGACCGCCGTGTACGAGCCGCAGCCCATGCCCGAGGACACCGGTTCCTACGGCGTCTACACCCACGAGACGTATGCGGCCGCGGCCGACGCGTCCTACGCCGGTACCGGTCAGCCCCAGGACCAGCAGGCCTACGCGTACGACAGCTACGCCGGATACGGCCAGCAGCAGTACGGCTACGACAACGGCCAGCAGCAGTACGCCGCCTACACCGACCCCTATCAGGGCACGCAGACCTACGGCGGCTCGTACGACCAGTCCTACGGCGGGCAGCAGCAGTACGGCCAGCAGGCCTACGGCCAGGACCAGTACGCCACCGGTACCTATGGCGAGACCCCGGCCGGCGGTGTCTGGGTCCCCCAACAGCGCACCACGGAGGACGGGTACGGCGGTGAGCTCCCGCCGGAGCAGCAGTACCCCTACCAGGGTCAGGCCGACCAGACCACCCAGGGGCACGGGCACGGTCACGGCTTCGACGAGCAGTACCGCTTCTGAGCGACCGCGGTCGAGGTCACCGGCGCGCCGGTGACCTCACTGCGAGCCCCGGAAGTCCGGCCCCTCCACGATCAGCCCGGCCACCAGGGCGCCGGACATGCCGGCGTGGGGGAGACCGCCCCCGGGGTGGGACCAGCCGCCGACTGTGAACAGGCCCGGGACGCGGGTGCTGTTCGACGGGTGCAGCAGAGCGCCGGCCGCCGCGGCCAGGGCCGGTGCCGGGACCGCGCCGCCGGGCGCCCCGGTGTCCTCGGCGATATCGGCGGGAGTGCGCACCTCGTGCCACAGGACGCGGTCGCCGAGGCCCGGTATCGCCCGCTCGGCGGTACCGACGATCCGGTCCGCATCCGACGCCGACACGGTCAGGCCCGAGGGCACCGTGACCGTCAGGGTGACCGCCTCGTGTTCGGCGTCGGGCACCAGTGCGGGATCGTCCGGGCGCAGCACGGTCACCGTGGGAGCGGACGGGAGCCCTGCGGGTTCCCCGAACAGGCTGCCCAACTCGCCCTCGCGGTCCGGCGTGTGCACCACCGTGCGGTGCGCGGTGCCCTCCGGCCGGCCGCCGCGCAGCGCCAGCAGCACCGTCAGCCGGCTGGGCATCCCGTGCTGCGCAGGGACCTCACCGGGGCCCGATCCACCCGCCGTTCCCGGCAGCAGACGGTCCAGGACAGCAGGGGCGACCCCGGCCACCACACGGTCCGCCTCCGCCACCGACCCGTCCCCGAGCCGCACCCCCGCCGCCCGGCCGTCCTTCTCGACGATCCCGGCCACCTCGGCCCCGAAGACGAACTCGACCTTCCGGGCCACGCACCGCTCGTACACGGCACGCGCCAGCTCCCGCAGCCCGCCGCGCACGTACCAGGTGCCGAAGGCATGCTCCATGTACGGCAGCACGGCCGCGCTCGCCGGAGCGGTCCGGGGGTCGAGGCCGTACGCCAGCGCATGGCTCTCCAGAAGGGCCGCCAGCCG
Organism: Streptomyces sp. NPDC046900; assembly: GCF_040644975.1. NCBI lineage: Bacteria > Bacillati > Actinomycetota > Actinomycetes > Kitasatosporales > Streptomycetaceae > Streptomyces > Streptomyces sp. NPDC046900. Next base: position 118,152 of record NZ_JBEYXD010000004.1, read on the forward strand.
CGGGTCACGCAGCTCCCAGGCGCCGATCTCCGCGAGCGTGGAGGCCCGCCGGGTGCGCAGCAGCCGCTTGTGCGGCACGGCCGGATACGGTTCGCGCTCCGCGAGCACCTGCCAGTCGGGCCACAGCGGCTCCTCCAGCAGCGGGCGGCGCGTACGGTCCCAGGCCTCGCGAGCCCGCACCAGGAAGTCGCTCCAGCGGTCGCCCGCGCCCGCGCCGAGCGCCGTGTTCAACGCGGAGACCGTGCCCGCGCGTGAGGCGTTGGGCAGTGATACCTCCGTGCCGTCGGCGAAGACGTGCCGTGCCGACGGGTCCACCTGGACCAACTCGGCACACGCCTCCAGGGGCTCCTTGCCGGTCTTGACGAACAGATCGCGGTAGACGGCGGGCAGCGGCAGCAGGCCCGGGCCGGTGTCGAAGCGGAAGCCGTCGCGTGTGAAACGGCGGACCGCGCCGCCGTACGTCTGCGAACGCTCGTACACCACCACCCGGTGGCCCGCGACGGCCAGCCGGGCGGCGGCCGCCATCGCGCCCGTCCCGGCGCCGATCACCGCAATCCGTGCCATGTCCGTGACTTTATCGGCCACCGCCGACAATCCCGTCGGGGGCCTGTGACCAGGGCGTTCATCGACCCGTGGAACCGTCTTCGGCCCGCTCGGGGCGGGGCGGCGGGAGCACCGGAACGGACGCGATGGTCACCAGGGGGCCCCGGAGCGTCCTGGGGGTGAGTGCGCAGGACTGAGTATCCGTACCCAGTCGATGAGTTGAGTACCCGCGCGGATGGGCCCCGACCTGCGGGAACGAAAGAGTGGAGACACGGTGAGGGGTGCGGCTCCGGCACCGCCGGCACGGGGCGGCGGAACGGTGCCCGCCCTTCGGCCGTTCCTTCCGCCGGCCTGGTTCGGCGGAAGCGAGGCACGGGGGGACCCGGGGGAACGACCGAACGGGGGGCTCGACGGGGGAGCACGACGGAGCGCCGGTTCCAGGCGGCTCGCGGACGACGCGGCCGGCCCGGACCGGCGCTTTCGTGTGCCGGGTTGCCGGTTGCCGGGTTGCCGGGCCGGCGCTCCGGTGCGCCGGGCTGTCCCAACCGGTTGCTGCTGCGGTGTGCCGGGTCGCCCTACCGGTTGCTGCTGCGGTGTGCCGGGTTGCCCTGCCGGCTGCCGCTCACACGGCCCTGCAGGAGCCGCGACAGTGCCGCGTGGACGTCGTCCAGTGACCGCTCCGGCTGGAACGCCTGCCAGTCCAGGGCCGCCACCAGGACCATCCCGACCAGCGCCGACGCCGTCAGCGGCACGTCGATCTCGTCGCTGAACTCGCCGTTCGCCACGCCCTCGCGCAGCACGTCCTCGATGACCGCGACGACCTGCTGCCGCACGACCATGAGCGTGGACTGCCAGGCCCGGTTGGTGCGCCACAGCTCGGCCACGTAGAGCTGGGTGAAGGCCGGGTAGCGGCCGATGAAGCCGAGTCCCGCGCGGATCATCGCGTCCAGGGCGTCCACCTTGGTGCCCCCGGCCAGGCGGGTCTGCTCGGCCGCCTCCTTGAGGGACGCGGTGAGCAGACCCACGCCGTGCCGCAGCAACTCCTCGAAGAGAACGGATTTGCTCGCGAAGTTGTAGTAGACCGTGCCCTTGGCGACCCCGGCCCGTTCGGCGATCTCGTCGACGGTCGTGGCGGAGAAGCCCTGCTCCGCGATGAGGGTGACGGCCGCCTCGTAGAGCTTCTGCCGGGTCGCCTCGCGACGGCTCGAGCCGCCGCTCGCGGCGGTGCTGCTGCGTTCCATGGCGTCGATTGTCACAGCAGCGTCCGCGCGAGAGGGCACAGGCCCGGCTGCCCCGCTCACAGGTTCAGCTCCGGGTGCAGCCGGTCGAGGGTCCACACCTGCTTGCGGCGGGCCGACAGGGCGGTCAGTGCGAGGGCGCCCGCGGTGAACGCCGTCAGCACGGCACACGCCTGCCACACCGGCCCGAGGCCGCCGCCGGTGATGAGCCTTCTGAGTGCCTCGATGACGTAACTCATCGGCAGGAAGGGGTGGATCGCGTTGAAGAACCCCGGACTGGTCTGTACGGGGTACGTGCCGCCCGCGGACGTCAGCTGGAGCATCAGCAGGGCGAGGACCAGGATGCGGCCCGCCGCTCCGAAGCGTGCGTTCAGCCACTGCACGAGCGCCGCGAAGCACGCCGCCACGAGGAAGAGGAAGCCGATCGTCCCGGCCGCCCGCGTCATCTGCAGGCCGATCGCCCAGTGCAGCACCGCCATGAGCGCGGAGGTCTGGAGCACGCCCACGACGGCCACCGGCAGCCATCCCGCCAGCGCGATGCGCCAGGCGGCGGCGCCTGCGGCCAGCGCGCGTCGGTTCATCGGCGGGATCAGCATGTACGCCACCATCGCGCCGACCCACAGGGAGAGCGGAATGAAGTACGGGGCGAAGCCGGTGCCGTAATTGGGCGCGTGGTGCAGGTCCCTGGAGGCGAGTTGCACCGGGTCGGCCATGACCTGGGTGCGCAGGTCGCGGTCCCTCTTGTCGTAGTCGGGGATCTTCTCCGCGCCGTCGTGCAGCTTGCCGGCGAGCCTGCCGGAGCCGTCCCCGAGCTTGTAGATGCCTCCGTTGAGGTCGGTCGCGCCCGTGCTCAGCGTGCCGACGCCCGTGTTCAGGTCCGTCGCCGCCGTGCCTGCCGTGCCCAGACCGGTGTGCAGCGTCCTCGCTCCCTTGGCGACCTCGGCGGCGCCCTTGTGGAGCGCGTCCACCTTGGCGACCGCGTCGTCGAGGTCGTCGGAGAGGTGCGGCGCGGCCTTGGCCAGCGCTCGGGCCTGCAGCTGGAGGGTCTTGAGGTCCTGCTTCATGGTGGTCATGTCACCGTGGTAGTCCCGCACCACCGTGTTGACGTCCTTGGCGAGCCGGGCCGCCTGCGCCGCGGCGTCCTTCGCCTTCTTGAGGTCGTCGCACGCGAGGTCGGGCACGAGCTGCTGGAGGCAGCGCTTCTCGTAGACCGCGTCCAGCGCCTCGTACGCCGTGCGGGTTCCGTTCTCGGCGACCGGCGCCGTGGTGACGAACGCGTCGAGGTGGTCGCTGATCACGTCCGCCGAGTCGGCCACCAGGGTGGCGGTGTCGGCGATCTGCCTGCCGTTCTTCTTGAGGAAGGGACGCACCTCGTCGGCCGCTCCGTCCACCCGCGAGGCCAGCGCCCCGGTGCCGTCGGCGAGCTGCTGCGCGCCGTCCTCAAGGTCTCCCGCACCCCGGCCCAGCTTCCCGAGGCCGTTCGACAGCTTTCCGCTGCCCTTCTCGGCCTCCCGCAGGCCGTCGGCGAGGTCCTTGGAGCCCTTTTCCGCCTTGCCGATGCCGCTGGAGAGCTGGTCCGCACCCTTCGCGGCCTTCGCGGTCGCCCCGTGGATGTCCGAGAACGAGATGAAGATCTTGTCCAGGAACGACCGCGACGCCTTCGTGGACGCGGCCGCCCGTACCTCGTTGAACACCGTCTTGGAGATCTGCCCGACGATGTAGTTGTTCGCGTCGTTCGTACGCACCTGGAGGGCCCCCGTCTCGGGGGTGTCGCCGGAACTCGAGGCGATCCGCCTGCTGAAGTCGGACGGCATGGTCAGCGACAGGTAGTACGTGCCCGCCTCGACACCCTTCCTGGCCTCTGCCGGGCTCACCTCGTGCCATTCGAAGGTGCCGCTCTTGCGCAGCTCCTTGACGAGGTCGTCGCCGAGAGCGACCTTCCGGCCGGCCACGGTCGCGCCCTGGTCACTGTTGACGAGGGCGACCGGGATGCGGTCGAGGCGTCCGTACGGGTCCCAGAACGACCACAGATACAGGGCCCCGTACAGCAACGGCAGCAGCAGGAGCGCGACCAGCGCGGCGCGCGGCAGCTTCCCCCTGCCGAAGCGCCTGAGCTCAAGCGCGGCGAGTCTCGGCGAGCGCATCCGCCGTCTCCTTGTCGTCGTCTCCGCCGTCCTCGGACGGCTTCTCGGGGGTGGTTTGGGGACGCGCGTCCGGCTGCCGGTGTGTCTGCCGCTCCTCGGGTGCGGTTCTCGCCGGGTCTTCGCCCTCGTCCGGCCGCTGGGACCGCTCGTCGTCGCTGGACCGCCGGTCCGCAGGGGGTCGTTCGCCGTTGCCGGACCGGCTGCCCTCGGGGGAGTGCTTGTCGCCGTCGTCGGGTCGTCCGCCGGTCTCGGGTGCGGTCGATATCACGACCGCGCCCTCGGGGGCCTCGGCGCACACCGCGAGAACCGTGATGCCGGCCTCGGTGAGCGACCTCAACAGGGCCCAGGCCGCGGACCGTTCGGCGCCGGCGAGCTTCAGGTCGGCGTCGTCGACGGCCAGCAGGCGCGGACGGCCGATCAGGGCCAGGGCCACGGACAGCCGCAGCGCCTCCAGACGTTCGAGGTCGCGTACGGCGGTCCGGGAGCCCTTGGGCAGCGCCGCCAGGTCGAGCCGGGCGGATGCGAGGGCGGTGTCGATCCGCCACCCCGCCTGTGCCGCCCGGTCGGCCCGCGGGCGCAGCAGCGCGCGCAGGGAGTCCCCGAACCGGCTCTCCAGCAGGGCCCGTTCGCGCAGGTGCTCGCCGACGGTCAGGGCCGGGTCGAGGTCGGTGACGCCGGGCACATGCGCGAGCGCGCTGAGCCGGCGCACCGCGGACATGTCCTTCGGCAGCAGGTGGCCGCCGACCGTGGCCCGCCCCTCGCTCGGCTTCATCCGCCCGGTGAGCGCGAGCAGCAGACTCGTCCTGCCGCTGCCGGAAGGTCCCGCGAGCGCGATGAGCGAGCCGGGCTCGGCATCGAAGCCGACACCCCGGAACGCCCATCCCCGCGGTCCCTGCAGCCCGAAGTCCGCGGCAGCGACGGCGACCCCGGCAGCCTTCTCGTGCTCGCGCATGCGCCCGTCCCCCTCGTTCCTCTGGCGGGCCGCCAGGTCACGGCGACCCTTTTGAACTGACTGGTCAGTGCAAAAACTACTCCGAACTCCTGAGCGAAGCAAAAGCCCAGGTCAGAACGGATTGTCAGTGGCATACCTCACGATGGGCACATACGGCCACAGTGCCGTCACGCAGACGACAGGAGGTTCGTCATGGCCAGCCACCCCGCAGCCGCCGCACGCCGGCGCCGCGGCACCGGCCCTGCCCCCTCACTGACCGGCCCGGCGAGCGACGTGCACCCCGTGCTGCGCCGGGCCACGGCCCCGCCCGCCGCGCTCGACCTGCTCGCCCAGGCTCGCGCCGGACTCGACGAGGCGGCTGTTCTCCGCACGCCCAACGAGCGGTACGCGACCGCCCATCTCGCGGCCCTGCGAACCGCGGCCGCCGTGCTCGCCGCCCGCGGGCGCCCGGAGCCCACTGTGCGACGCCGCGCCAGGATCAGGAGCGCGTGGGAAGTGCTTCCTGAGATCGCGCCCGAACTCACGGAATGGAGCGCGCTGTTCGCCTCCGGCGCCCCCCGACGCGCCCGCGCCGAGGCCGGCATACAGGGCGCGGCCAGCACCCGCGACGCGGACGACCTGATCCGCGACGTGGCGATGTTCCTGCGCCTGGTCGAGCGGATGCTGGTGTTGCAGCCGGTGCTGCCGCAGCCACGCCAGGGGACCGACCACGAGATACCGGACGCGGGGTGAGCCGTACGGGGCCAGAGCCACGCGCCGCGCCGCCGCCGGGGGGGTGCCGGGCCTGCTCGCGGGGGCGCATCCGCCGGACGTCTTCCGGCGGCGGTGGACGGTGTGGGCGGCGCGTCGTCCGGCGGGTGGACGGGGCGTCGGCCATGGGCGCGTAGGCAATAGGCTGGAGGCGCCTGAAGCCTTTCCCCCTGGTACCGGGGCCGGAAAGCCGTCCGATCGCTCCGCCGAACACCAGGCGGTGCCGCGCCGAGGAGTCAACTGCCGTGTCGGACCCGCTGCGCCCCCGCGCCTCTCTCCGTACCGCCGTGGTCTGGGAGGTACTCAAGGACGCCTTGGACCGCCGCGTGAAGGCCACGGGGCGGGACGTGCTGGACGTCCTCGACACCGGCGGCGGCAGCGGCAACTTCGCGGTGCCCCTCGCCCGCCTCGGCCACCGCGTCACCGTCGTCGACCCCAGTCCGAACGCGCTGTTCGCACTGGAGCGCCGGGCTGCCGAGGCCGGCGTCGCCGACCGGGTCCAGGGCGTCCAGGGCGACGCCCACGGCCTGTTCGACGTCGTCGAGCGAGGCGGCTACGACGTGGTCCTGTGCCACGGTGTCCTGGAGTACGTGGAGGACCCCGCCGAAGGCGTCCGCAACACGGTCGCCGCCCTGCGCCCCGACGGCGTCCTCAGCCTTCTCGCGGCCGGGCTCGGCGGTGCCGTGCTCGCCCGGGCCCTGGCCGGGCACTTCAAGGAGGCCAAGCGGGCCCTGGAGGATCCTGACGGCCGCTGGGGCGAGAGCGACCCCGTGCCGCACCGCTTCACCGCCGAGCAGCTCACCGCCCTGGTCGAGGACGCGGGGCTGCGCGTCGCCGCCGTCCACGGCGTCCGGGTCTTCGCGGACCTGGTGCCCGGGGTCCTGGTGGACACCGAGCCCGGGGCCCTGGAGGCGCTGCTCAAACTGGAGGCCGCGGCCGCCGAGGTCGCCGCCTTCCACTCGGTGGCCACGCAACTCCATGTCCTGGGTGAGACCCAGGAGGCGGCCGAGGGCTGAGACGCCCGCCTGCGGCGCGAGAGCGAGCCGTAGGGGCGCGCCGGTGCCGCGGAGGCCGTGGGGCCCCGGCAGGGCGGGCGGTGCCGAGCGCCCCGGGGAGGGCGGAGGTCCGCAGGGCTGGGCACGGTGGGTTTCTTCGAAGCCGGCCGGGGCGCCCAGCGGGTCGGCGAGCCCTCAAAGGAGAGGCGCCCCGCTGATCAGCGCCTTGGCGGCAGATGGAGTACGCCACAGGCCCTCCGAACAGACGGCCCGCGCCGTATGATCGAGGGAGACCACCCGGCATGACGGGTCGGCCGCTGGGGAATGGAAGCTTCAGTGAGCCGGGACGCCCATGGCGGGTTCCGGTTGGCCAATTGGCGTAGAGGGGCGGGTTTCAAGGGGGCGATTCCCTGCCTATCCTGGAGGGGACCCCCGGTCGCCCAGGCGACTGCACGATGAGGAGGACTCCGTGCCGCTCTCGGAGCACGAGCAGCGAATGCTCGAGCAAATGGAGCGAGCGCTGTACGCCGAAGATCCCAAGTTCGCGACAGCGCTTGAGGGAAGCGGGCTGCGTACGTACACCCGGCGACGGGTCTACCAGGCGGCCGCGGGCTTCCTGGTAGGTATCGCGCTCCTCATGGCCGGAATGGTCGCGAAGCAGATCTGGATCAGCGTGGTGGGTTTCCTCGTCATGCTGGGCTGTGCGGTGCTCGTGGTGACCGGTTGGCGCAAGGTTCCCAAGCCGGGTGAGCAGAGCGCGCCGGGCACGCAGGGTGTGCGCAGGCAGACCCGGCAGCGACGCTCGTTCATGGACCGTATCGAGCAGCGGTGGCAGCGCCGCCGGGACGAACAGGGCCACTAGCCCACAGGGCGACACAGACACAAGCGCAGGGGCGACCACCGGTGAGGTGGTCGCCCCCTTGTGCCATGCCCAGGGCTCGCACGGCCGCCCACGGAGACCTGCGGCGCCCGCGCCCCCAGGGCGACTCGCGCCGCGCCTCCTGGGCATGCGAGCGCCGCGGCCCTCGCATACCGCGTAGGCCCCTTGTCCGCCCTGGTCTGCGGCGTGGACGTGGAGGCGGCCGTCCTGGGCCGTGCACACGGTCTTGCCAGCCCCGGTCTCCGGGGGCGGAGTCGGCCGTCTCGGGGGCGGTGAGCACAGCCCCCTCCGCCTTGCCGCGCGGCGCGGAACCGGCCGCGTCTCGGGCGGTGAACGCAGCCCCGTCGGCTCGTCCTGGGCGGTAAGCGTGGCCCTGCCGGCCCCGGTCTCCCGGCGCGGAGCCGGCCGTCTCGGGCGGCAACGCGGTCCTGTCTGCCCAGTCTCCGATGCGGAGTCGGCTTTCCTGGGCCGTGCACACGATCTTGCCCGCCCGGTTTCCGGTCCGGAGACGACCGTCCCGGGCGGTGCCCCGTCCCTGTCCGACATGGAATCGGCTGTCCCGGGCGGTGCAGACCGCTCTGTCCGGCGCAGAGCGGGCCGGTCCCGGGCGGTGCTCACGGCCCCTGTCCGGCATGGAATCGGCCGTCCCGGGCGGTGCAGACCGCTCTGTCCGGCGCGGAGCGGGCCGGTTCCGGGCGGTGCACACGACCCTGCCCGCCCGGTCTCCGGCACGCAGCCACCCGCGTCCCAACCACCGCGCACGGCCCCGCGCGGGCGGGGCCGTGGCGTCAGCTGCTCTGCTGTCCCGAGGGGCGGCGCAGCAGGGTCGACCAGCGTGCCGTCCAGCGGTCCTTGAGGTCCGCCCAGCGGTCGCTCATGGCCCACACGGCACGCATGGCCGAGCGCGGAGCCACGACGGCTCGTACTCGGGTCCGCCAGCTCGCCGTGGACCGCAGTGCCGTCCGCAGCTTGCGCGCATCGTCGACCAGACCGGCCTGCGGGCGCGGCTCGGGTGCGAAGAGCACCTGCTCGACGGCGCCCGCGACCCGGTGCACGGCCTCGGCCGCCGGTGTCTCCAGCCGGCCCAGCCGCACGATGCGCTCGGCGGCCCGGCGCGGGGTCAGCGCGTCGTCCGGCGGAATGCCGTAGTCCCACGCCGTGTCCGTGAGCTCGCGCCACACGGCCAGGGTGTGTCCCAGGGCCAGTTCGGTCATCCGCTCCGGAGGAGTTGTCCGGCCCGGCAGGGTCGTCACGGAGACGTCGTCCGTGTACTGATCGGCCGCTCCGCGATTCCCCGGGCGCAGGCGGGCCGACCGGGCGAACGACGCGTGCCGGGCGGAGGACAGGCGTACCGACCTGGCCCGCAGCCGGTACAGCATCGGCGTCAGCGGTACCGCGACCACGGCCAGTCCCAGCAGCGTCCAGGCGAGGATCTGGTACCACGGAGGCCCGCCATCCCCGGAGACCACCGCGGCGCCGGCGGACTGGCTCGGGCACGCGTCCAGCTTGCGCGCCACCCGCGAACAGCTCTCACTCACCGACGGGGCGCTGGAGGACGCCGTGGACGACGACAGCGACGGATGCGGCGCGATCGGGTTCTGACCGGTCGGTGCGGTCGACTGCGTGTACGCCGGTGTCGTGCCCCGGTTCGGGGTCGGCTCGAAACGGGTCCAGCCCACGCCCTCGAAGTACAGCTCCGGCCATGCGTGCGCGTCCCGCAGGCCCACCGCCATGGAGCCGTCGGCCTCCGGCGAGCCCGGGGTGAAGCCCACCGCGACTCTCGCGGGTATCCCCAGCGTCCGTGCCATCGCGGCCATCGCGAAGGAGAAGTGCACGCAGAAACCCTGCTTGTCCCTCAGGAACCGGGCGATCGCGCCCGGCCCCGTACCGACCTGCACCTGCGTGTTGTAGGTGAAGCCGCCGTCGAGCGAGAAGTAGTCCTGGAGCTTGACCGCCTCCTCGTAGTGGTTCGACGCTCCCGCCGTCACCTTGCGGGCCGTCTGGGCCACCACCAAGGGCAGGGAACCCGGCACCTTCGTGAACTCGCGTTTCAGCGCCGCCGACGGCTCTGGTGCCGTGGCCAGCTGCTCCGCGGTCGGCTGCACGATCAGACTCTTCACGGTGTACTGCAGGCCGCGCGTGTTCTGCCCGTGGTCGCCGACGAGCGTCCGGCCCACCGGCTCGTACCGCCAGCTGCCCTTGATCCTCACGCCTGTCGCCGGGTACGGCATGGGCAGCCAGTCCTGCGCGTACCAGTCCGCCGCCGAGATCTGGGTCTCGATCTCGGTCCGCCGGACACCGCCCGCGAGGCCGGACGGTGTGGGGAACGTGTCCGGCACGCCCGTGATGTGGCGCTGGGCGGGCTTCCAGGTCGTGCCGTCGAAGTCGTCCAGGGCGACGATCCGCAGATACATGTCCTGGGTGTCGTCCGTGTTGGTGCGGTACGCCAGGACCTGGCGGTCCTGGTCCACGTTCAGGCTGTCGCGCAGCGACACCAGGGGGTTGACCGCGGAGATGGTGCTGCCGTCGCCGATGCCCGCGCCGACGCCGGCCCCGGCGCCGTGCAGCAGCCCGCCGGAGAGCGAGGGCAGAGCGAGCGGCACCACCAGGGCGGTGCCCAGCGCGACCACGCCGATGCGCCGTCCGGTGCGCACCGGGGCGACGGCGCCGCCGGTGTCCGCGCCCGCGCTGCGGGAGGCACCGCTGAAGACCCGGCCCCACTGGGAGAGCCGCTCGCGGCCCTCGGCCAGCAGCAGCGTCAGATAGCCGACCGCGGCGAAGAGGAACCACAGCCAGTCGGTGCCGCCACCCGAGAGGCCCGCGGCCACCGCGTACAGCGCGAGCAGCGGCAGTCCGGCCGGAGCCGCCGCACGGAACGTCACCGCCAGGGCGTCCACGAGGAGCCCGATCACCAGCACGCCGCCGACCAACATCAGCCGGATCCCTGAGGTCAGCGGCGCCGGGATCGCGTAGCGCCCGACGTCCTCCCCGCCCGACTGCAGCAACTCGCCGAAGTGGCGGAAGGCCTCGGGGCCGGGGATGAACCCGGCGATGGCCTGCTCATGGGCGAAGGCCGGCGTCAGCAGCAGCAGACCGGCGACCGCCTGGCAGACGATGGTGAGTGGACGCGCCAGCGGCACCCGGCGGGCCAGCGCCCCCACGCCGCTCAGCACAGCCACCATGAACGCCGCCTGGAGGATCCAGGTGGCCGGTGACACCAGCGGCAGCAGGGCGCAGGACGCCAGCAGCGTCGCCGCCGCGGCGCACAGCGTCATCCGGGCCCTTCCGCTCATGAACGTCCCTCCATGGCGCTCAGGGAGCCCACACCCGTGCGCTGCCGGTCCGCCTCGCGCCACAGCTCCGCCAGCGAGACGCCCCTCGGCACCGTCAGCGCGGTCCAGCCCGCCTCGCGCAGCATCCGCAGCCGCTCCTCACTCCGGTCCAACGAGCCCTGAGCGTCGGCTGTTTCGCGTCCCCAGGCATCCCTGTCCAGCAGGAAGGCGAGGGCTCCGCCGCTGCGTTTGCTCATCTTGGCGGCCACCGTGGCCTGTTCCTCGTCGAGGTCCCCGAAGAAGGCAACCAGCAGGCCCTCGTTGCCGCCGCGGAGCACCTCGTAGGCGCGCGACAGGCCGGCCCCGTCGGAGTGGTCGATCACGGCGAGCGTGTCCATCATCAGCCCGGCCGCGTCCGCGGACTCCTGGCTCGCGCCCGCGAAGCCGTCCGCGCCCTCACCCGGCACCGAACTGCCCGTATCGGTCAAGAGCCGGACGGAGAAGCCCCGTTCGAGCATGTGGACCAGCGCGGACGCCGCGCCCGCCACCGCCCACTCGAAGGACGAGTCCGGCCCCGAACCGCGGTAGGCGATGGCCCGTGTGTCCAGCAGTACCGTGCACCGGGCCCGCTGCGGCTGCTCCTCGCGGCGCACCATCAGCTCGCCGTAGCGCGCGGTGGAGCGCCAGTGCACCCGGCGCAGGTCGTCGCCGTGCCGGTAACCCCGGGGGATCACGTCGTCCTCGCCCGCCAGCGCCAGCGAGCGCTGCCGCCCGTCGCCGTACCCCCTCGCCTCACCCGTCAGCCGTACCGGCGGCAGCGGCTCCACGCGCGGGATGACCGTGAGGGTGTCGTAGGTCGAGAAGGAGCGGGTCAGCTCGCACATCCCGAACGGATCGGTCAGGCGCAGCTGCAGCGGACCCAGCGGATAGCGGCCCCGCAGGTCCGAGCGCACGCGGTACGACACCTCGCGCCGGCCGCCCGCCTCCACCCGGTCCAGGACGAAGCGGGGGCGCGGTCCGAGCACGTAGGGCACCCGGTCCTGGAGCATGAGCAGACCGGTGGGCAGCCGCGAGACGTTGTCCATCCGCAGATGGACCCGGGCCTCCGACCCCGCGGGCACCCGCGAGGGGGAGAGCCGGCGGCTGCCCGCGACGCGGTAGCGCGTGCGGTGGAGCACCGTCGCGCACAACAGGGGCAGCACCGCGAGCAGGAGCCCGACCCGGAGCAGATCGCTCTGGCCGAGGACATAGGCGCAGATCGCGGCCGCGATTCCGGCGGCCAGGAAGGAGCGCCCCCGCGTGGTCAGCCCGGCGAGCGTCGTGCGCAGCCCGCCCTTGTCCTCCGCGCCGGTGCGGGCCGTCCCCGCGGGTGCCATCACAGCCTCCGGGGCGGCTGCTCGCCGTAGCCGCGGCCCAGCGTGAGGCCCTGCTGGGGTGCCGCGGGTACCGGGGTGCGCTGCAGGATCTCCTCGACGACCTGCTCCGCGGTCCGGCGGTTGAGCTGGGCCTGTGCGGTGGGCAGCAGCCGGTGCGCCAGGACGGCGATGGCGAGGGCCTGCACGTCGTCGGGCAGCGCGTACTCCCGGCCGCTGAGGGCTGCGGACGCCTTCGCCGCGCGCAGCAGATGCAGGGTGGCGCGCGGGGAGGCGCCGAGTCTGAGGTCGGGGTGCGTACGCGTGGCCGCGACCAGGTCCACGGCATAGCGCCGGACCGCCTCCGCCACGTGGACGCCCCGGACGGCCTCCACCAGCTTCACGATCTCGTGTGCGTGCGCCACCGGCTGGAGGTCGTCCAGCGGGTTCACCCCGCCGTGGATGTCGAGCATCTGCAGCTCGGCGTCCGCGCTGGGGTAGCCGATGGAGACGCGGGCCATGAAGCGGTCGCGCTGGGCCTCGGGCAGCGGATAGGTGCCCTCCATCTCCACCGGGTTCTGGGTGGCGACCACCATGAACGGGTTCGGCAGTGCGTACGTCTCGCCGTCGATGGTGACCTGGCGCTCCTCCATCGACTCCAGCAGCGCGGACTGCGTCTTCGGCGAGGCGCGGTTGATCTCGTCGCCGATCACGATCTGGGCGAAGATGGCGCCCGGCTTGAACTCGAAGTCCCGGCGCTGCTGGTCCCAGATGGAGACACCCGTGATGTCCGAGGGCAGCAGGTCGGGAGTGAACTGGATACGCCGTACCGAGCAGTCGATGGATCGCGCCAGCGCCTTGGCGAGCATCGTCTTGCCGACGCCGGGGACATCCTCGATCAGAAGATGACCCTCGGCGAGCAGCACGGTCAGCGATAGCCGTACGACCTCCGGCTTGCCCTCGATCACTCCTTCCACCGAGCTGCGGACGCGCTCCACAGTGGCAGTCAGATCAGTAAGGCTCGCTCGATCGTCATAGGTCGTCACCCGGCCCTCCTCGGCCCGTTATTGCTCCGGGCCGACGCTCTGCGATGCGGACCGGCCCACCCCGAAACACGGACAGCACGCGGGGATAGTTCCGCGTGACGCCACAACCGCATTCTTGTTGCCGTTACCGGTTCGTGTCACTCGCCTGTGGATAACTGACTGCGATATGTCGGCCTTACGGCCTTTTTGGCGCACCGCAGCCATGATTTTTTTCCCGAATGGATGTTCGCAGATGACAGAGGCGGGGACCGGGTGGGTCCCCGCCCGTCGGGTCATGCGGGGTCGATCTCGCGCAGCAGTCCGGTCTTCACGTCGAACACGAAGCCGCGTACGTCGTCCGTGTGCAGCAGGAACGGCGACGTGCGCACCCGCTGCATCGACTGCCGTATGTCCTGGTCGACGTCGCGGAAGGCCTCGACCGCCCAGGCGGGCCGCTGGCCGACCTCCATCTCCAGGTCGTGCCGGAACTCCTCGGTCAGGGACTCGAGGCCGCAGCCGGTGTGGTGGATGAGGACGATGCTGCGGGTGCCGAGCGCCCGCTGGCTGATGGTGAGGGAACGGATGACGTCGTCGGTGACGACGCCGCCCGCGTTGCGGATGGTGTGGCAGTCGCCCAGTTCGAGGCCGAGCGCGGCGTGCAGGTCCAGCCGGGCGTCCATGCACGCCACCACCGCCACGCGCAGCACGGGGCGGGCGTCCATCCCGGGATCGGTGAACGCGGCGGCGTACCGCTCATTGGCATCGACGAGGCGATCGGTGACGGTGCCTACTATGGCGCCTTCGGGACCGGCGGGAACGGATGCGGAAGTCGTCATACCCACGACGTTACTGGTCACAGATGATCCCGGCCTGCTGTGAGAGCGCACAAAGAACGTCTTCGATGCTTGTTGTGAGGCAACCCACACAGAAGGCGAAACCTCCGCCGGACGTGTGAATCCCTTCGAACCGTGCCACCGTGAGGCCCGGAAGCACGACGCGCAGGGCGGTTGATTGACCGCAAGACAGGGTGGACTAAAGTGACGCGAACGGGAGACGAAATGATCTCCCTGCGGACTGTTCACCCCGGAGACACCGGCAGCGCGCCGGTTTCTCCCCGCGTGCGCGGCGCGTACGTACGGCTCGGCCTCCTCCCGTCCCGGTCGGCTGACGCTTCCGGCGCCGGCAGCCATCCCATTCGCCGGGTCCCCGGCGGCGGCCGGGTGAGGGCGGGGACCGGCCGCGCGGACCCGGCCGCGCCGGACTGAGAGGCCTCGTTGAGCAAGAGTCGACACGTGCCCGTCATGCTCCGGCAGTGTCTGGACATGCTGGCCCCGGCCCTGGCCGAGCCGGGGGCCGTCGTCGTCGACTGCACCCTCGGGCTCGGCGGCCACAGCGAGGCGCTGCTGACGCGCTTCCCCGAGGCCCGGCTCGTGGCGCTCGACCGTGACAAGGAGGCGCTGCGCCTGTCCGGTGAGCGGCTCGCTCCGTTCGGGGAGCGCGCCACCCTGGTGCACGCCGTCTACGACGAACTCCCCGTCGTGCTCCACCGGCTGGGCATCCCCAGGGTCCAGGGAGTGCTGTTCGACCTCGGCGTCTCCTCCATGCAACTCGACGAGGCGGAGCGCGGTTTCGCCTACGCCCAGGACGCCCCGCTCGACATGCGCATGGACCAGACGACGGGCATGAGCGCCGCCGAGGTCCTCAACACCTATCCGGCGGGCGAACTCGTGCGGATCCTGCGCACCTACGGCGAGGAGAAGCAGGCCAAGCGGATCGTGTCCGCGATCGTGCGCGAGCGCGAGAAGGAGCCCTTCAGCAACAGCGCACGCCTCGTGGAGCTGATCCGGGACGCGCTGCCGCAGGCCGCCAAGCGGACCGGCGGCAACCCGGCCAAGCGCACGTTCCAGGCGCTGCGTATCGAGGTCAACGGCGAACTCGCCGTCCTGGAGAGGGCGATCCCCGCGGCCGTGAAGGCGCTCGCCGTGGGGGGCCGGATCGCTGTCCTGTCCTACCACTCCCTCGAAGACCGCCTGGTCAAGCAGGTGTTCGCGGCCGGAGCCGCCACGACCGCCCCGCCCGGGCTGCCGGTCGTCCCCGAGCGCTACCAGCCCCGGCTCAAGCTCCTCACCCGCGGTGCCGAACTGCCCACCGAGGAGGAGGTCGCCGTGAACCGCCGGGCGGCCCCGGCACGTCTGCGTGGCGCCGAGCGCATCCGTGAGGACGCCGAGTGAGCCGGACGGGAGGGGTGGGGGAGTGACCAGGAGACCCGGCGTACCCGCGGGCGTGCGGACGGCCGCCGGGCGCCCGCCCGGGCCCCGGACGCCCGGGAAGCGGTACTGCGCCGCCACCGGGCCACCTCTAGGGCGCCGGTTGCCGATGACGAGGGGACGTGCGGACGTGAACGCGCGGCGGGAGGGTGTGTGAGCGGGAAACCCGTACTCAAGGGGCGGGCCGCGCGGCTCGCCCGGCTGATCCCCGTCGGCGGTGGCTCCGGAGCCGCCCGCACCCCCTTCGTCCTGCTCGTCGTCGCGTTGCTCGGCGGCGGACTCATCGGGCTCCTGGTGCTGAACTCCGCGCTCAGCGAGGGGTCGTTCCAGCTCGACGACCTGCAGCGGCAGACCAAGAACCTCACCGACGAGGAGCAGGCTCTCCAGCGCGACGTGGACGCCTACTCGGCCCCCGACGCCCTTCAGCGCCGCGCCCGTGAACTCGGCATGGTCCCCGGTGGCGACCCCGCCTTCCTCAATCCCGGCGGAGGCGTCAAGGGCGTGCCCTCGGCCGCCCCCCAGCAGCCCGCTGCGGGCCCCGCCGCCCTGCGCCCGCCCGAGGTGCTCGGCCCCAACCCCAGCACGGCGGCGCCGTCACCGAGCGGGCGCCCGGCGGCCCGCCCCTCGGCCGCGTCCGGCTCACCGACCGCACCCACCTCCCCGACGGCGTCCTCCACCCTGTCCGCACACCCCTCCACGACCCCCGGCAGGTGACGGAAGTGTCCGACAGGGAACCGCCTCGGCGCCGCGTGCCCGGCCCCGCACGCCCCGACCCCCGGCGCCGCCAGAGCCCGGGCGCCCGCCAGAGCCGGGGCGCCCGGCAGAGCCCAGGCGCCCGGCAGAGTCCCGGCGCACGCCCCGCGCGGCGCCCGGTCCAGGCCCGCGGCGCCGCGCGGGGTGCCATCCGGCTCGGCAGCCCCCGCCCCCGGCTGCGGATGGTCGGACTCGCCCTGACCCTGGTGCTGATCACCTTTGTCGTTCGGCTGCTCCAGGTGCAGGCCGTGGACGCGAGCGCGTACGCGGCCAAGGCGGACCAGAACCGGTATGTCGGCCGCACCCTGGCCGCCGTCCGCGGCGAGATCGTCGACCGCAACGGCGTCGAGCTCGCGACGAGCGAGGACGCGTACGACATCACGGCCGACCCGACCCTGTTCACCTCGGACTCGACCGGTGTCCCCGACGCCCCCGAGCAGGCCGCCGCGCTGCTCGCCCCGATCATCGGCCAGGACACCGACGCGGTCACCAAGAAGCTCAGGACCCCCCACACCCGCTATGTCCTGCTGGCCCACCGGCAGACCCCTCAGGTGTGGAACCAGATCAAGGACCTGAAGAACACGCTCGCGACCAAGGCCAGGACCGACAAGGGCACGGTCAACGTCCTCGCGGGCGTCCTCGCCGAGCCCACCACCAAGCGCGTCTACCCCAACGGCGACCTCGGCGCCGGGATACTGGGCTGGGTCAACGCCGAGGGCAAGGGCGGCGGCGGTGTCGAGCAGCAGCTGAACGAGGAGCTGGCCGGCAAGGACGGCAAGATCCGCTACGCCCAGTCGGGCGGGCGGCTGGTGCCCACCGCGGGCTCCGCCGAGACACCCGCCGTGGCCGGCTCCGAAGTCGAGCTGACCATCGACCGCGACATCCAGTGGGCCGCCCAGAATGCCATCACCGAGCAGGTGAAGCAGTCCAAGGCCGACCGGGGATACGTGGTGGTGCAGGACACCAGGACCGGCCAGATCCTGGCCATGGCGAACTCGCCCGGCTTCGACCCCAACGACCTGTCCAGGGCCAGTGCCTCGTCGCTCGGCAACGCGGCCCTCCAGGACGCCTACGAGCCCGGTTCCACCGCCAAGGTCATGTCGATGGCCGCCGTGCTCCAGGAGAACGTCGCCACTCCGATGACCCACGTCGTCGTGCCCAACCGGCTGCACCGCGGCGACCGGCTCTTCCAGGACGACGTCGACCACGCGACCTGGGACCTGACGCTCAACGGTGTCCTCGCCAAGTCCAGCAACATCGGCACCATCCTCGCGACGGGCCAGCTGGGCAAGACGCAGCAGGACGCGAACCGGGTCCTCTACTCGTATCTGCGCAAGTTCGGCATCGGCAGCCCCACCGGCCTCGGGTTCCCCGGCGAGACGAACGGCATTCTCGCACCGCCGGACAAGTGGTCGACGTCGCAGCAGTACACGATTCCTTTCGGTCAGGGCGTGTCGATCAACGCGGTCCAGGCCGCATCCGTGTACTCGACCATCGCCAACGGCGGCGTGCGCGTCGAGCCCACCCTGGTGCGCGGCACGAAGGGCCCGGACGGCCGCTTCACACCGGCACCCAAGCCCGAGGAGAACAGGGTCGTCAGCGACCGGACGGCGAAGACCCTCGCCCAGATGCTGGAGTCCGTCGTGGACGATCAGGAGGGCACGGGCACCAAGGCCCGTATCCCCGGCTACCGGGTGGCGGGCAAGACGGGTACGGCCAACCGCGTGGATCCGGCCACCGGCAAGTACCGCGGCTACACCTCTTCCTTCGCCGGGTTCGCCCCCGCGGACAACCCCCGTGTCACTGTCTACTGCGCCATCCAGAACGCCACCAAGGGCAGCTACTACGGCGGCCAGATCTGCGGCCCCATCTTCAAGCAGGTCATGGAGTTCGCCCTGAAGACGCTCCAGGTCCCGCCCACCGGGGCACCCGCCGCGAACCTGCCCGTCACGTTCACGCCATGATCAGCACTACGGGAAAGACCGACCAGGAACCAGCTCGTGACAACGATCACCCCAGATCCGGGAAACCACGCCCCGCCCTCGTCCCCGCCCACCCGTGCCGCGCCACCGGACCACGCTTCGGCCGGGCTCCCTTTTAGCCCCGTCGGGGGTACTCCCGGTACGCTCACCGCCGTGCCACACGCCGATCAGTCCCCCACCACCCAGAAAGGCGCTTCCGTGACATATCCGGGACCGCCGCGACCGGTGCACGTCTCCGCCGCATCCCTCGCGGAGCTCGCCGATCAGCTGGGAGTCGCCGCCCCGGAGAGCGCCGCCGAGGTCACGGGCATCACCCATGACTCACGCGCCGTCCGCCCCGGCGACCTGTACGCCGCCCTGCCCGGTGCCCGGGCCCACGGCGCCGACTTCGTCACCCAGGCCGCCGGCCTCGGTGCGGTCGCCGTGCTGACCGACCCGGCCGGCGCCGAGCGCGCCGCCGCCACCGGACTCCCGGTCCTGGTGGCCGACGATCCACGGGGGCGGATGGGCGAACTGGCGGCCACCGTCTACGGCGATCCGGGACGGGACCTGCTCCAGATCGGCATCACGGGCACCTCCGGCAAGACCACGACCGCCTACCTCGTCGAGGGCGGTCTGCGGACCACCCGCAGCACCGGACTCATCGGCACCGTCGAGATGCGCATCGGCGACGAGCGCATCAAGTCCGAGCGCACCACCCCCGAAGCGACCGATCTGCAGGCCCTGTTCGCGGTCATGCGCGAGCGCGGTGTCGAGGCGGTCGCGATGGAGGTCTCCAGCCACGCGCTGGTTCTCGGCCGGGTCGACGGCTGCGTCTTCGACATCGCGGTCTTCACCAACCTCAGCCCGGAGCACATGGAGTTCCACTCCGACATGGAGGACTACTACCGGGCCAAGGCACAGTTGTTCACCCGCAGGCGCAGCCGCCTCGGCGTCGTCAACCACGACGACGAGTACGGCCGCAGGCTGGTGAAGGACGCCGACGTCCCGGTCGTCACGTACTCCGCCGAGGGGCACCCCGACGCGGACTGGCGCGCCGAGGACGTCAAGGTCGGCCCGCTGGACTCCACGTTCACCGTGATCGGTCCCAAGGACCGGCGCGTCGCCGCCAGGTCGCCGCTCCCCGGCCCCTTCAACGTGGCCAACGCCCTCGCCGCGATCGTCGCCCTCGCCGAGGCCGGCATCGACCCGCAGACCGCCGCCGACGGCGTCGCCGCGGTGCCGGGTGTCCCGGGCCGCCTGGAGCGCGTGGACGCCGGGCAGCCCTACCTCGCGGTCGTCGACTACGCGCACAAGACCGACGCCGTCGAATCGGTGCTGCGCGCCCTGCGCAAGGTCACCGAGGGCAAGCTGCACGTCGTGCTCGGCTGCGGCGGCGACCGGGACACCACGAAGCGCGCCCCGATGGGCGCCGCCGTGGCCCGGCTCGCCGACACCGCCGTGCTGACCTCCGACAACCCTCGCTCCGAGGACCCCCTGGCGATCCTCGCCACCATGCTCGAGGGCGCGGCGTCCGTACCCGCGCACGAGCGCGGCGAGGTGCAGGTCTTCGAGGACCGTGCCGCCGCCATCGCCGCCGCCGTCGCCCGTGCGCGGCCCGGGGACGCCGTGCTGGTCGCGGGCAAGGGCCACGAACAGGGCCAGGACATCGCCGGAGTGATCCGTCCCTTCGACGACCGCCAGGTGCTTCGCGCAGCTATCCAGAAGACCCAGGGATGAACTTGTGATCGCCCTCTCCCTCGCCGAGATCGCAACAGTCGTCGGCGGGCAGATGCATGACATACCGGACCCGTCCGCCCGGGTCACCGGGCCCGTCGTCCGGGACTCCCGCGAAGTGGAGCCCGGCTGCCTCTTCGTCGCCTTCGTCGGTGAGCGCGTGGACGGACACGACTTCGCGCCCGCGGTCGTGCAGGCGGGTGCCGCCGCCGTCCTGGCGTCCCGCCCCGTGGGTGTGCCCGCGATCGTCGTGGACGACGTACAGGCCGCCCTCGGCGCCCTCGCGCGGCACGTCGTACGACGGCTCGGGGTGACCCTCGTGGCCCTCACCGGCTCCGCGGGCAAGACCAGCACCAAGGACCTCATCGCCCAGGTGCTCCAGCGCAAGGCGCCGACGGTGTGGACGCCCGGCTCGTTCAACAACGAGATCGGGCTGCCGCTCACGGCTCTCAGCGCCACCGAGGAGACGCGGTTCCTCGTCCTGGAGATGGGCGCGCGCGGTATCGGCCACATCCGGTACCTCACCGGGCTGACCCCGCCGAGGATCGGCGTCGTGCTCAACGTCGGCACCGCCCACATCGGCGAGTTCGGCGGCCGGGAGCAGATCGCCCAGGCGAAGGGCGAACTCGTCGAAAGCCTGCCCTCCAAGGACGAGGGCGGCGTCGCGGTACTCAATGCTGATGATCCGCTCGTACGGGCCATGGCGACCCGTACGCCGGCGAAGGTGCTGCTTTTCGGAGAGTCCGACGAAGCGGACGTACGCGCCGAGAATGTGCGACTCACGGACAGTGGACAGCCTGCCTTCAGCCTTCACACACCCTCCGGGTGCAGCGATGTGACCATGCGCCTGTACGGTGAGCACCACGTGTCGAACGCGCTCGCCGCGGCCGCCGTCGCCCATGAGCTGGGCATGTCCGCGGAAGAGATCGCCACCGCGCTCTCCGAGGCGGGCACCCTCTCCCGCTGGCGGATGGAGGTCACCGAGCGCCCGGACGGCGTGACGGTCGTCAACGACGCCTACAACGCCAACCCCGAGTCCATGAGGGCCGCCCTGCGCGCGCTCGTGGCGATGGGCAAGGGGCGGCGCACATGGGCGGTGCTCGGCAAGATGGCCGAGCTCGGGGACGAGGCGCTCGCCGAGCACGACGCCGTCGGACGGCTCGCCGTCCGACTCAACGTCAGCAAGCTCGTCGCGGTCGGGGGCAGGGAAGCGTCCTGGCTGCAACTGGGCGCATATAACGAGGGTTCGTGGGGTGAGGAGTCGGTGCACGTGTCCGACGCACAGGCGGCGGTCGACCTGTTGCGCAGCGAGTTGCGCCCAGGAGACGTCGTGCTCGTGAAGGCGTCCCGGTCGGTCGGACTCGAGAGCGTGGCGCAGGCGCTGCTCGAGACCGGTGCCGAGGGTGAGGTTGCCGCCCGATGATGAAGCAGATCCTGTTCGCAGGAGTCATTGGTCTGTTCTTCACCCTGATCGGCACCCCGCTGCTGATCAAGCTGCTGGCCCGCAAGGGCTACGGCCAGTACATCCGTGACGACGGCCCGCGCGAGCACCACAGCAAGCGCGGTACGCCGACCATGGGCGGTATCGCCTTCATCCTGGCGACGATCGCCGCGTACTTCCTGTCCAAGGTCATCACCGGCAAGCCGCCGACCTTCTCCGGGGTGCTGGTGCTCGGCCTGATGGCCGGCATGGGCCTGGTCGGCTTCCTCGACGACTACATCAAGATCGTCAAGCGGCGCTCGCTCGGTCTGCGGGCCAAGGCGAAGATGGCCGGCCAGCTGATCGTCGGCATCACCTTCGCCGTGCTGGCCCTGCAGTTCGCCGACGCCCGGGGCAACACCCCGGCTTCCACGAAGCTCTCCTTCGTGCAGGACTTCGGCTGGACCATCGGCCCGGTGCTCTTCGTGGTCTGGGCGATCTTCATGATCCTCGCCATGTCGAACGGCGTGAACCTCACCGACGGTCTCGACGGCCTCGCCACCGGCGCCTCCGTGCTCGTCTTCGGCGCCTACACGTTCATCGGCGTCTGGCAGTTCCAGGAGTCCTGCGCCAACGCGCAGACCCTGACCAACCCGGCCGCCTGTTACGAGGTACGGGACCCGCTCGACCTGGCGGTCGTCTCCTCCGCGCTGATGGGCGCCTGCCTCGGCTTCCTGTGGTGGAACACCTCGCCCGCCAAGATCTTCATGGGCGACACCGGTTCGCTGGCCCTGGGCGGCGCGCTCGCCGGTCTCGCGATCTGCTCCCGCACAGAGCTGCTGCTCGCGCTGCTCGGCGGCCTCTTCGTCCTGATCACCATGTCGGTGGTCATCCAGGTCGGCTCGTTCCGCCTCACCGGCCGCCGGGTCTTCCGGATGGCTCCACTCCAGCACCACTTCGAGCTCAAGGGGTGGTCCGAGGTCCTTGTGGTGGTCCGTTTCTGGATCATTCAGGGCATCTGCGTCATCGTGGGTCTGGGCATCTTCTACGCGGGATGGGCAGCGGAAAAGTGACCGACTGGCAGGGCAAGCACGTCACCGTCGCCGGACTCGGCGTCTCCGGCGTCCCGGCGGCCAAGGTGCTGCACGGGCTCGGCGCGATCGTCACCGTCGTCAACGACGGCGACGACGAGCGGGCCCGGGCGCAGGCCGCGGAGCTGGAGGCGCTCGGCGTCACGGTCCGGCTCGGCGACGGAGCGACCCTGCCCGAAGGCACCGAGCTGATCGTCACCGCACCCGGCTGGAAGCCCGACAAGCCGCTCTTCGCGGCCGCGGCGAAGGCGGGCGTCCCGGTCTGGGGCGACGTCGAACTGGCCTGGCAGCTGCGCGGCCCGGCCGCCGCGCCCTGGCTCGCGGTGACAGGCACCAACGGCAAGACCACGACCGTGCAGATGCTGGCCTCGATCCTGAAGGCGGCGGGCCTGCGCACGGCCGCCGTCGGCAACATCGGGGTCTCGCTGCTGGACGTCGTCCTCGGCGAGGAGCAGTACGACGTCCTCGCGGTGGAGTTGTCGAGCTATCAGCTCCACTGGGCCCCGTCGCTGCGCGCCCACTCGGCCGCCGTGCTCAACCTCGCGCCAGACCACCTCGACTGGCACGGCTCCATGGAGGCGTACGCCGCCGACAAGGGCCGCATCTACGAGGGGAATCGGGTCGCCTGCGTCTACAACGTGGCCGACAAGGCGACCGAGGACCTGGTGCGCGAGGCGGACGTCGAGGAGGGCTGCCGGGCCGTCGGCTTCACGCTGGGCACGCCCGCCCCGTCCCAACTCGGCGTCGTGGACGGCATCCTGGTCGACCGCGCCTTCGTCGAGAACCGGCAGAAGAACGCGCAGGAGCTGGCCGAGGTCTCCGACGTCAACCCGCCGGCCCCGCACAACATCGCCAACGCCCTTGCCGCGGCGGCCCTCGCGCGCGCCTTCGGGGTGCCCGCGCAGGCCGTACGGGACGGCCTGCGGGCCTTCACCCCGGACGCCCACCGCATCGCGCATGTGGCGGAGGTGGACGGGGTCGCGTACGTCGACGACTCCAAGGCCACCAACACGCATGCGGCGCAGGCCTCGTTGGCCGCGTACGAGTCGATCGTCTGGATCGCGGGAGGGCTCGCCAAGGGCGCGACCTTCGACGAACTGGTCGCCGCGTCGGCGAAGCGGCTTCGCGGCGCGGTGCTCATCGGCGCGGATCGTGCGCTGATCCGCGAGGCCCTCGCGCGACACGCGCCGGAGGTACCCGTCGTCGACCTCGAACGGACCGACACTGGGGCGATGCGTGCGGCTGTGCGGGAGGCGCAACGGCTTGCACACGCCGGGGACACGGTGCTGCTGGCCCCCGCGTGCGCCTCCATGGACATGTTCGCGAACTACAACAAGCGCGGGGACGCGTTCGCGGAAGCGGTGCGCGAGCTCGGCTCAGCGGGCGCCTGACGGCGGGTCTCCGCCACGGCGGGTGCGCTTCGGGGACCCTTGGAGGGACGCGTGACTCGGATGTGGTCGGGGCGTCGTCGGCGGTTTCCCGCCGGTGGCACGGTGCCGTGCCAGCCGCTGCCGCCCTGGGGGTGCCCCCGGGGCGGGCGAAGCCCAGCCCCGGGGAGGGACGTTCTGCGACGGCGGGATGGGGTGAGCGCCGGTGGCCGATAGCCGTACGGGCCGTCCTCCCGTCCAGCGCACCCCCAAGCGGCCCGCAGGCTCCCGGGCCCCGCGTCACAAGGCGGTGGTCCGTCTCTTCCTCCGCGCCCGGCGGGCCTGGGACCGGCCGCTCACCGCCTACTACCTGATCCTCGGCGGGAGTCTGCTGATCACCGTGCTGGGGCTGGTGATGGTCTACTCGGCCTCCCAGATCACCGCGCTGCAGATGTCGCTGCCCGGGTCCTACTTCTTCCGCAAGCAGTTCCTGGCCGCCTCCATCGGTGCCGTGCTGCTGCTCGTCGCCACCCGGATGCCGGTGAAGCTGCACCGGGCGCTGGCGTACCCGATCCTGGCGGGTGCCGTCTTCCTGATGGTGCTGGTGCAGGTGCCGGGGATAGGGATGGCGGTCAACGGCAACCAGAACTGGATCTCGCTGGGCGGTTCCTTCCAGATCCAGCCCAGTGAGTTCGGCAAGCTCGCGCTCGTGCTGTGGGGCGCCGACCTGATCGCGCGCAAGCAGGAGAAGCGGCTGCTCGGGCAGTGGAAGCACATGCTGGTGCCGCTGGTCCCGGTGGCGTTCCTGCTGCTCGGGCTGATCATGCTCGGCGGTGACATGGGCACGGCCATCATCCTTACGGCGATCCTCTTCGGGCTGCTGTGGCTGGCCGGGGCGCCGACCCGGATGTTCGCCGGGGTGCTGTCCGTCGCCGCGGCCATCGGCTTCCTCCTGATCAAGACGAGCCCGAACCGCATGGCTCGCCTCGACTGCATCGGAGCCACCGAACCGCAGGCGGGTCCCGTCGACTGCTGGCAGGCCGTGCACGGCATCTATGCCCTGGCCTCGGGTGGAATTTTCGGTTCCGGACTCGGTGCGAGTGTGGAGAAATGGGGCCAACTACCCGAAGCGCACACCGACTTCATCTTCGCCGTCACCGGTGAGGAACTGGGTCTCGCGGGGACGCTGTCGGTGCTCGCCCTCTTCGCGGCTCTAGGCTATGCGGGTATCCGCGTGGCCGGACGCACGGAGGACCCCTTCGTGAGGTATGCCGCAGGAGGTGTGACGACATGGATCATCGCTCAGGCGGTGATCAACATCGGCGCGGTGCTCGGCCTGCTGCCGATCGCCGGTGTCCCCCTCCCGCTGTTCTCCTACGGGGGATCCGCCCTGCTGCCGACCATGTTCGCCATCGGGTTGCTGATCGCCTTCGCGCGCGAGGAGCCCGCTGCGCGGGCGGCGCTTGCCATGCGGCAACCCCGCTTTGGTAGAAAGCGGTCTGGAGGCGCCGTGCTCAACCGGGGGCCTCGGAGATGGAACACGATGCGACGGCGTGCCTGAGTGGCGCGTTCGTCCGGAGAGCGGTGAATTTCGGTGCATGTCGTACTCGCCGGTGGGGGGACCGCCGGCCACATCGAGCCCGCGCTCGCCCTCGCGGACGCTCTGCGCAGGCAGGACCCGACCGTGGGGATCACGGCCCTGGGTACTGAGCGCGGCCTGGAGACCCGGCTCGTCCCCGAGCGGGGCTATGAGCTCGCGCTGATCCCCGCCGTCCCTCTGCCGCGCAGGCCCACCCCCGAGCTGATCACCGTCCCCGGGCGGCTGCGTGGCACGATCAAGGCGGCGGAGCAGATCCTGGAGCGCACCAAGGCGGACGCCGTCGTCGGATTCGGCGGCTATGTCGCCCTCCCCGGCTACCTGGCCGCCAAGCGGCTCGGGGTGCCGATCATCATCCACGAGGCCAACGCACGGCCCGGTCTGGCCAACAAGATCGGCTCGCGGTACGCCGCCCAGGTCGCCGTCTCCACCCCGGACAGCAAGCTGCGGGGCGCCCGCTACATCGGCATCCCGCTGCGCCGCTCCATCGCCACCCTGGACCGTGCCGCCGTACGTCCGCAGGCCCGCGCCGCATTCGGGCTCGACCCGAATCTGCCGACACTGCTGGTCTCCGGTGGCTCGCAGGGCGCCCGCCGGCTGAACGAGGTGATCCAGCAGGTCGCCCCGTACCTCCAGCAGTGCGGTATCCAGATCCTCCACGCGGTCGGCCCCAAGAACGAATTGCCACAGGTGCACCAGATGCCGGGGATGCCGCCGTACATCCCGGTACCGTACGTGGACCGGATGGACCTCGCGTACGCCGCGGCCGACCTGATGCTCTGCCGCGCGGGCGCGATGACCGTCGCCGAACTCTCCGCCGTCGGACTTCCGGCCGCCTACGTTCCGCTGCCCATCGGCAACGGCGAACAGCGGCTGAACGCCCAGCCGGTGGTCAAGGCCGGGGGCGGGCTGCTGGTCGACGACGCGGAACTCACGCCCGAGTGGATCCAGCAGAACGTTCTGCCCGTGCTCGCCGACCCGCACCGGCTCTACGAGATGTCCCGTGCCGCCGGTGAGTTCGGCCGCCGGGACGCCGACGACCTGCTCGTCGGCATGGTGTACGAGGCGATCGCCTCGCGTCACCACCAGTAACGCATCGGTGAGTGAGCCGAAGGGGCGCGCACCGGTGCCGGGAGGTCGTGGGGTTCCCCCCGCTCCGGCGAGGCCGGGACACCGGGGGAACGCGGAAGCCCGCAGGGCTGAGCACGACCGGGCTCTCGGCACCGGACGGCGCGCCCCGGAGGCGAACCGCACCGGAACGAGGGAAGGCAGGGAGCGTGGCCGGACCGACCACCGCCGAACGCGGCGAACGGCAGAAGTTGGAGTCCGGTTCGCCCCGGCAGTCCCGTCTGTGGCGATTGCGCCGTCTTCGTATGCTCATCATCCTTACGCTCGCGGTGGTGTTGGCGAGTGGCGGCTCCATCTGGCTGCTGTACGGCTCTCCGTGGCTGCGCGTGCGGCACGTCTCCGTCTCCGGTACGCGCGTCCTCACCCGCGCCGAGGTGCGTGAGGCGGCCGGCGTACGGCTCGGAACGCCCCTGATTTCACTGGACACCGATGCGATCGAGGCGCGGCTGCGCCGGAAATTGCCGCGAATCGACTCGGTCGAGGTCGCCCGGTCCTGGCCGCAGGGCATCGGGCTGAAAGTGACTGAGCGTACTCCGGTTCTGCTCGTGGGGAACGCCGGAAAGTTCATCGAAGTGGACCGGGAAGGCGTCCGGTTCGCCACGGTTTCGAGCCCTCCGAAGGCCGTTCCCGCGCTGCAATTGACCGTGGGGCACTCCGCCGCTCAGCGGCGCTTCGGCGTCGGCCGGCTCGACCGTGCCGCGGCCCGAGTGGTCCAGGACATTCCCGCCGCAGTGGCCCGCGACGTGAGGAACGTCAAGGTCGGCTCCTACGACTCCATCTCCCTGGAGTTGAGCGGCGGGCGGACCGTCATGTGGGGCAGTAGCGAGAAGGGCCGGGCGAAGGCGGTCACGCTGATTGCGCTGATGAAAGCGGCTCCCGGCGCCCGGCACTTCGACGTGAGTGTTCCCACCGCCCCTGCGTCATCGGGGAGTTGACGCCCGTCGAAACAGGCCCGCACCCTGATTGGGCAGCGCTACGGCTGATCACATAGGGTGAAAAGAAAGACGGGAGGTTCGGCGTGTTCGTTGAACGTGCGCCACTTGTCGACTTAGTGTCCTGTTCGGAAGAGTCCAAGGAACAGACACACTGGTAACCCTAAACTTCAGGGTTAGGGTTCGGGTCGGCGTTCGGACCGTCCCATTCGGCATCAGCCGTCGGGCCGCGGAGCACCCGCGGGACGGCGGCACGTAATTCGAGGCGAGAGGCCTTCGACGTGGCAGCACCGCAGAACTACCTCGCAGTCATCAAGGTCATCGGTGTCGGCGGCGGTGGTGTCAATGCCATCAACCGGATGATCGAGGTCGGTCTCAAGGGCGTCGAGTTCATCGCCATCAACACCGACGCGCAAGCTCTGTTGATGAGCGACGCCGACGTCAAGCTGGACGTCGGCCGCGAACTCACCCGCGGACTCGGCGCCGGAGCCAACCCGGCCGTCGGCCGCAAGGCCGCCGAGGATCACCGCGAGGAGATCGAGGAGGTCCTCAAGGGGGCCGACATGGTCTTCGTGACGGCCGGTGAAGGCGGCGGCACCGGCACCGGCGGCGCGCCCGTCGTGGCCAACATCGCTCGCTCGCTGGGCGCCCTCACCATCGGTGTGGTCACGCGCCCGTTCACCTTCGAGGGCCGGCGCCGGGCCAACCAGGCCGAGGACGGCATCGCCGAGCTTCGCGAAGAGGTCGACACCCTCATCGTCATCCCGAACGACCGGCTGCTGTCCATCTCGGACCGCCAGGTCTCCGTGCTCGACGCCTTCAAGTCGGCGGACCAGGTCCTGCTCTCCGGTGTCCAGGGCATCACCGACCTCATCACCACGCCCGGTCTGATCAACCTCGACTTCGCCGACGTGAAGTCCGTTATGTCCGAAGCCGGTTCGGCCCTCATGGGCATCGGCTCGGCCCGCGGCGACGACCGCGCGGTGGCCGCGGCCGAGATGGCCATCTCCTCGCCGCTGCTCGAGGCCTCCATCGACGGCGCCCGCGGGGTGCTGCTGTCCATCTCCGGCGGCTCCGACCTCGGTCTCTTCGAGATCAACGAGGCCGCCCAGCTGGTGAGCGAGGCCGCGCACCCCGAGGCGAACATCATCTTCGGTGCCGTCATCGACGACGCCCTCGGCGACGAGGTCCGGGTCACCGTGATCGCCGCCGGCTTCGACGGCGGCCAGCCCCCGGCCAAGCGGGAGAACGTCCTCGGCTCGTCCTCGGCCCGGCGCGAGGAGCCGGCTCCGTCGCGTCCCGCCGACAGCCGCCCGTCCTTCGGCTCGCTCGGCAGCGTCACGCCGAAGGAGGTGCCCGAGCCCGCCCCCGCCCCGGAGCCGGTGAGCGAGCGCCCGATCACCCCGCCGATCCCCTCGTCGCGGACCTACTCGGACAGCACGGCCGAGGAGCTGGACGTCCCGGACTTCCTCAAGTGATAGGACAGCGCGACACCGCGAGCGGCGCGCACTTCGCCTTCACCGACCGGTGGGGCGGGGTGAGCGCCGCTCCGTACGAGGAGCTCAACCTCGGCGGCGCCGTCGGGGACGACCCCGGGGCCGTGACCGCCAACCGGGGTCTGGCCGCGAAGTCGCTGGGGCTCGACCCCGGCCACGTGGTCTGGATGAACCAGGTGCACGGGTCCGGCGTCGCCGTGGTGGACGCACCCTGGGGTGAAAACCCGGTGCCCGAGGTTGACGCGATCGTCACCGCACGGCGCGGACTCACTCTCGCCGTGCTCACCGCGGACTGCACCCCCGTCCTGCTCGCCGATCCGGTCGCCGGGATCGTCGCCGCCGCCCACGCGGGCCGGCCCGGCATGGTCGCCGGAGTCGTCCCCGCCGCGGTGCGAGCGATGATGGAACTGGGCGCCGAGCCGTCCCGGATCGTCGCCCGCACGGGACCCACGGTCTGCGGCCGGTGCTACGAGGTGCCGGAGACGATGCGCGCCGAGGTGGCCGCCGTCGAACCGGCCGCACACTCCGAGACCAGCTGGGGTACGCCCGCGGTCGACGTGGCCGCCGGCGTGCACGCGCAGCTCGAAAGGCTCGGGGTGTGCGACCGGGCGCAGTCGCCGGTGTGCACGCTGGAATCGGGCGATCACTTCTCGTATCGCCGCGACCGCACCACAGGGCGACTCGCGGGATATGTCTGGCTGGACTGATGGGGCATGACGGACCGTAAGGATCAAATCGCCGCGAACCTCGCGAAGGTCGAGGACCGCATCGCGGCTGCGTGCGCGGCCGCGGGGCGTAAGCGCGAGGAGGTGACCCTGATCGTGGTCACCAAGACCTATCCCGCGAGCGATGTGCGCATTCTCTCGGAACTGGGCGTCCGGGACGTCGCCGAGAATCGCGACCAGGACGCGGCGCCCAAGGCGGCCGCTTGCTCGGATCTGCCGCTCAGATGGCATTTTGTCGGTCAGTTGCAGACCAACAAGGTGCGATCCGTGGTCGGTTACGCGGATTTCGTGCAGTCCGTCGATCGTTCCCGGCTCGTCACGGCGCTTTCGAAGGAGGCCGTGCGGACCGGCCGCGAGTTGGGCTGCCTCATCCAGGTCGCGCTCGACGCGGACGAGAGCGAGCGCGGAGAGCGCGGGGGCGTGGCGCCCCCGGGAATCGAAGAGTTGGGCGACCTTGTCGCGGACGCTCCGGGACTGCGGCTGGACGGGCTGATGACCGTCGCGCCACTCACCGGAGAGTACGCGGGGCGTCAACGGGCGGCGTTCGGATGGTTGATGGATTTGTCGACCGACCTGCGCCGAGCCCATCCGGCTGCAACCATGGTCTCGGCGGGAATGAGTGCGGACCTCGAGGAGGCCGTGGCCGCCGGGGCGACACATGTGCGCGTCGGCACTGCGGTACTCGGAGTCCGCCCCAGGCTCGGGTAACGTCGCCAAGAAGTCGGACCACAGCAGAAAATATGGTCATTACCGCCCATAGACGGGCATAACGACCTCGTGGATCGCAGGCACTTGGCAGTCGTCAGCAGATCCACCACAGAGCGGAGGACTCAGAGCATGGCCGGCGCGATGCGCAAGATGGCGGTCTACCTCGGCCTCGTGGAGGACGATGGGTACGACGGCCGGGGCTTCGACCCCGACGACGACTTCGAGCCCGAGCTCGACCCGGAGCCGGAGCGGGATCGCAGGCGGCATGATCCGTCACATCAGGCACTTCAGCCTCAAAGAGACGAATCGGTGCGAATGGTGCAGCCGCCGGCACCGCGTGATCCGGCACCCCAATCGGCGTCGCTGCCCGCGGAATCAGGGCGTCCGGCTCGCATCGCGCCCGTGGCGTCCATCACACAAGAACGTCAGAGTCTGGAGAAGAACGCGCCGGTGATCATGCCAAAGGTCGTGTCCGAACGAGAGCCGTACCGGATCACCACGCTTCACCCCCGGACCTACAACGAGGCCCGTACCATCGGGGAACACTTCCGTGAGGGCACGCCGGTGATCATGAATCTGACTGAGATGGATGACACAGATGCGAAGCGACTTGTCGACTTTGCGGCCGGTTTGGTGTTTGGTCTTCATGGAAGTATCGAGCGGGTGACGCAGAAGGTGTTCTTGTTGTCTCCTGCTAACGTCGATGTCACGGCGGAGGACAAGGCCCGCATCGCAGAGGGCGGGTTCTTCAACCAGAGCTGAGAGCACCACCGGAGAGAGCGCGGAACAGGGGAGAGGGAAGCACACGGATCATGGGCGTGTTCCTGGAGGTTGTCTACATCGTGCTGATGTGCTTCCTCGTCGTGCTGATTTTCCGGTTGGTCATGGACTACGTCTTCCAGTTCGCCCGCTCATGGCAACCCGGCAAGGCGATGGTGGTCGTTCTGGAGGCCACCTACACTGTCACCGATCCACCGTTGAAGCTTCTGCGGCGGTTCATTCCGCCGCTGCGTCTCGGGGGCGTGGCGCTTGACCTGTCCTTCTTCGTTCTGATGATCATCGTCTACATCCTGATCTCTATCGTGGGCAGTCTCGCGAGGTGAATGTGGACGATACGGTCTTGTCGACTGCCGATGACTACGTTGAGGTGAAGAGATGCCGTTGACCCCCGAGGACGTGCGGAACAAGCAGTTCACGACCGTCCGCCTCCGAGAAGGCTATGACGAGGACGAGGTCGATGCCTTCCTCGACGAGGTCGAAGCCGAACTGACCCGCCTGCTGCGGGAGAACGAGGACCTGCGCGCCAAGCTGGCCGCTGCCACGCGTGCCGCGGCGCAGAACCAGCAGAACATGCGCAAGCCCCCGGAGCCGCAGGACCAGCCGCAGGGCATGCGCGGTCCGGGTGCTCCCGTCCCCGCCGGGATATCGGGCCCGCCGCAGCAGCAGATGGGTGGCCCCATGGGTGGCCCGCCCCAGCTGCCGAGCGGTGCCCCGCAGCTGCCCCCCGGTCCGGGTGGACCGGGCGGTCCGCAGGGTCCCGGCCCGATGGGCCAGGGTCCGATGGGCCAGGGTCCGATGGGCCAGGGTCCGATGGGCCAGGGTCCGATGGGTCCGGGGCCGATGGGCCAGCCCCCGATGCAGCAGCCGATGGGTGGGCCCATGGGCGGTCCGATGGGCGGCCCCATGGGCGGTCCGGGCATGCCCGGTCAGGGCCCTGGCGGCGACAGCGCCGCGCGTGTCCTCTCGCTGGCCCAGCAGACCGCCGACCAGGCGATCGCCGAGGCCCGCTCCGAGGCCAACAAGATCGTCGGCGAGGCCCGCAGCCGCGCCGAGGGT
Source organism: Streptomyces sp. NPDC046900 (assembly GCF_040644975.1). Taxonomy (NCBI): domain Bacteria; kingdom Bacillati; phylum Actinomycetota; class Actinomycetes; order Kitasatosporales; family Streptomycetaceae; genus Streptomyces; species Streptomyces sp. NPDC046900. Next base: position 150,321 of record NZ_JBEYXD010000004.1, read on the forward strand.
CTGGAGCGCGACGCCCGTGCCAAGGCCGACGCCCTGGAGCGGGACGCGCAGGAGAAGCACCGTGTCGCGATGGGCTCCCTGGAGTCCGCCCGCGCCACGCTGGAGCGCAAGGTCGAGGACCTGCGTGGCTTCGAGCGCGAGTACCGCACGCGGCTGAAGTCGTACCTGGAGTCGCAGCTGCGCCAGCTGGAGACCCAGGCCGACGACTCGCTGGCCCCGCCGCGCACCCCGGCCGCGCCCTCCCTGCCGTCGCCGGCGGCGCCCTCGATGGCTCCCGCAGGGGCGAGCGCCCCGTCGTACGGCGGCAACCAGACGATGGGCGGTCACGGTCACGGTGGTCCCGCTGCTCCGTCCTACGGCGGTCAGCAGCAGATGTCCCCGGCGATGACCCAGCCGATGGCGCCGGTGCGTCCGCAGGGTCCGGGACCGATGGGTCAGGCACCCTCGCCGATGCGCGGGTTCCTCATCGACGAGGACGACAACTGACGGGAACGACCAGGCCGTAGGCGTCGGCAACATTCAGGGCGGGGCTCCGGATTCGATCCGGAGCCCCGCCCTGTTGCTACGCGTGTTCGGGGGTTATGCCCTCTGTGTTCGAGTGTGGGAGCGGTTGTGCGTCGTACGCAACGCCGAAGGCCCGGACCCACCAAGATTTTTCGGTGGGCCCGGGCGTTCGCGTGTGCCGCTACGCCTTGCGCAGGCGGAAGGTGAGGGTCAGGGACTCGTCGGTGAACGGCTCACCGTAGCTGTCGTCCGCCTCGCCCTGGGCGAAGTCCGTGGCGAGCACCTCCTCGGCCAGCAGCTCCGTGTGCCGACTCAGGGCCGCGATGACCTCCGGGTCCGTCGCGGTCCAGCGCAGCGCGATCCGGTCGGCGACGTCCAGGCCGCTGTTCTTCCGGGCATCCTGGATCAGCCGGATCGCGTCACGGGCGAGGCCCGCCTGCCGCAGCTCCTCGGTGATCTCCAGGTCGAGGGCGACCGTCGCGCCGGCGTCGGACGCCACCGACCAGCCCTCGCGCGGGGTTTCCGTGATGATCACCTCGTCGGGGGCCAGGTCGACCCTCTCCCCGTCGACGTCCACCGACGCCGTGCCCTCGCGCAGCGCCAGGGACAGCGCCGCCGCGTCGGCGTTCGCGATGGCCTTGGCCACATCCTGGACGCGCTTGCCGAAGCGCTTGCCCAGCGCGCGGAAGTTCGCCTTTGCCGTGGTGTCGACCAGCGAGCCGCCGACCTCGGCGAGGGAGGCGAGCGCCTCGACGTTCAACTCCTCGGTGATCTGCGAGTGCAGCTCCCCGTCCAGGGTGTCGAAGCCGGCCGCGGCGATCAGCGCGCGGGACAGCGGCTGGCGCGTCTTGACGCCCGACTCCGCGCGCGTGGCACGGCCCAGCTCCACCAGGCGGCGGACCAGCACCATCTGCTTCGACAGCTCCGGGTCGATCGCGGACAGGTCCGCCTCCGGCCAGGCCGCCAGGTGCACGGACTCCACGGTGCCCGGGGTCACCGGCACCACCAGGTCCTGCCAGACCCGCTCGGTGATGAACGGGGTGATCGGCGCCATGAGCCTGGTGACCGTCTCGAGGACCTCGTGCAGCGTGCGCAGCGCCGACTTGTCGCCCTGCCAGAAGCGACGGCGCGAGCGGCGGACGTACCAGTTCGAGAGGTCGTCCACGAAGGCCGACAGGAGCTTGCCGGCGCGCTGGGTGTCGTACGACTCCAGAGCCTGGGTCACCTGGTCGGTGAGCGCGTGCAGCTCGGAGAGCAGCCAGCGGTCCAGCACCGGGCGGTCGGCCGGGGCCGGGTCGGCCTCGCTCGGCGCCCAGCCGGAGGTGCGGGCGTACAGCGCCTGGAAGGCGACCGTGTTCCAGTAGGTCAGCAGCGTCTTGCGGACGACCTCCTGGATGGTGCCGTGGCCCACGCGGCGGGCCGCCCACGGTGAGCCGCCCGCTGCCATGAACCAGCGCACCGCGTCCGCGCCGTGCTGGTCCATGAGCGGGATCGGCTGCAGGATGTTGCCCAGGTGCTTGGACATCTTGCGGCCGTCCTCGGCGAGGATGTGGCCCAGGCACACCACGTTCTCGTACGAGGACTTGTCGAAGACCAGCGTGCCGACCGCCATCAGCGTGTAGAACCAGCCGCGGGTCTGGTCGATGGCCTCGGAGATGAACTGCGCCGGGTAGCGGGACTCGAACAGTTCCTTGTTCTTGTACGGGTAGCCCCACTGCGCGAACGGCATCGAGCCGGAGTCGTACCAGGCGTCGATCACCTCGGGCACCCGCGTGGCCGTCTTGCCGCACTGCGGGCAGCCGAAGGTGACCTCGTCGATGAAGGGGCGGTGCGGGTCGAGTTCGGACTGGTCGGTGCCGGTCAGCTCACTGAGCTCGGCGCGCGAGCCCACGACGGTGAGGTGGTCGTCCTCGCAGCGCCAGATCGGCAGCGGGGTGCCCCAGTAGCGGCTGCGGGAGAGCGCCCAGTCGATGTTGTTGTTCAGCCAGTCGCCGAAGCGGCCGTGCTTGACCGTCTCCGGGTACCAGTTGGTCTTCTCGTTCTCCTCGAGCAGGCGGTCCTTGATGGCCGTGGTGCGGATGTACCAGGACGGCTGCGCGTAGTAGAGCAGGGCGGTGTGGCAGCGCCAGCAGTGCGGGTAGCTGTGCTCGTACGGGATGTGCTTGAAGAGCAGTCCGCGCTGCTGGAGGTCCTCGGTGAGCCGCTCGTCCGCCTTCTTGAAGAAGACCCCGCCGACCAGGGGGACGTCCTCCTCGAACGTGCCGTCGGGGCGCACCGGATTGACGACGGGCAGGCCGTAGGCGCGGCAGACCTTGAGGTCGTCCTCACCGAAGGCGGGGGACTGGTGGACCAGACCCGTACCGTCCTCGGTGGTGACGTACTCGGCGTTCACCACGTAGTGGGTGCCGCCCGGGGTCTCGGGGAATTCGACCAGCTCGAAGGGACGCCGGTACGTCCAGCGCTCCATCTCGGCGCCGGTGAAGGTCTGGCCCGTGGTCTCCCAGCCCTCGCCGAGCGCCTTGCCGACAAGCGGCTCGGCGACGACGAGCTTCTCCTCGCCGTTCGTCGCGACGACGTAGGTGACCTCGGGGTGCGCGGCGACCGCGGTGTTGGAGACCAGGGTCCACGGGGTCGTGGTCCACACCAGGAGGGCGGCCTCACCGGCGAGCGGGCCGGACGTGAGCGGGAAACGGACATAGACCGACGGGTCGACGACCGTCTCGTAGCCCTGCGCCAGCTCGTGGTCCGACAGGCCCGTACCGCAGCGGGGGCACCAGGGGGCCACGCGGTGGTCCTGGACCAGCAGGCCCTTCTTGAAGATCTCCTTCAGGGACCACCACACGGACTCGATGTACTCGGGCTCCATCGTGACGTACGCCTCGTCGAGGTCGACCCAGTAGCCCATACGGGTCGTCAGCTCGGAGAACGCGTCGGTGTGGCGGAGCACGGACTCGCGGCACTTGTCGTTGAACTCGGCGATGCCGTAGGCCTCGATGTCCTTCTTGCCGCTGAAGCCGAGCTCCTTCTCGACCGCCAGCTCCACCGGCAGGCCGTGGCAGTCCCAGCCGGCCTTGCGGGCCACGTGGTAGCCGCGCATGGTGCGGAAGCGCGGGAAGACGTCCTTGAAGACGCGGGCCTCGATGTGGTGAGCGCCCGGCATGCCGTTGGCGGTGGGCGGGCCCTCGTAGAACACCCACTCGGGGCGGCCCTCGGACTGCTCCAGGCTCTTGGCAAAGATCTTCTGCTCGCGCCAGAAGTCGAGCACCGCGTGCTCGAGCGCGGGCAGGTCGACCTGGGCGGGCACCTGGCGGTACTGCGTCATCGATCTTCCTCCGGCGGATGTGCTGCCTTCCGTCGGAGGGACGAGAGCCGGGAATGTCGTGCATTCTCCGTACGCCCTGTGCGGCGCGCTCCCGCGGTACCACCCTCCTTGGCTCCCCGGTGCGCCGAACGCGCCGGTGAACCCCCTCATTGGGATCGCGAAGCCGGTTCTACCGGCCCTGGCCGTCCCGTGGGCGAAGCCCACTGGCCAAGGCTTTCTTCCGGCGGCTCCGGGGTGATGTTCACGTCGCGCTCGCCCCCGGGCTTCCACCGTCCCCGGGTCGCTCATGGCTGCGTACGCCGCTACTCGTCCCCATCCACGCTTTTCGCTCCGCCCAGTGTACGGCGCCACACGGACGGCGGCCGACCGGATTTCCTCTCCCGTGGCCGGGGGACGCATCTGCTTGCAGATGCCCCGAACGGCGCGACGCGGGTTCCCGGATCGCACAGGACGCCGGAGACGGCGGATTACCCGGCGGAGAGCTGGGCACAACGGATGCAGGCTCGCCGTGCGGCACGCGCGCGGCGGGCGAATCGTTGGCGTGCCCCGTTGCCGCGGACCGGAAGTCGATTTATCGTCCCAGCACGATTCGCGCGCAAGATCACAATATGTGAAGGGGCTGCTCCCATGGTGGCGAAAAAGACCGCCGTACAGCAGTCCGCGTCCGGCAGAACCTCGGATGCGGCCGCCTCCGGCGGCTCGCTGTCCAAGGACACGCGCGGGAGGACTCTGGCGAGCCGGACGGCGGGGCTGGTCAAGAGGCTGGGCGCGGCTGTCGGCGTGGCCCCGAGGGGGGCAGGCACCGAGGCCGGGAAGGAGAAGCCGGGCGTCGCCCGGACGGCGGCACGGGGACGCACGGGTGCGACGGGGCGAGGGGCGCCGGCCGGGAACCCGCGCGGTGCGGGGAAGGTCTCCGGGGGCGGCAGAGGGAGGGTCGCCGCCAGGACGTCGGCCGGGCGGACCGCTGCGGGGAAGACGCGGATCGCGGAGGCGGTGGCCCAGGAGGGAAAGGCCCCACGGGCGGCGGGTGCGGCGAAGGGGGCGTCGTCGGAAGCGGCGGGTCCCGCGAAGAAGGCCGGGGCGAGGGCGACGGCCGGGCGGGCGGACTCCACGGCGGGTCCGACCGCCGGGAGAGCGGCCTCCACGGGAGCCAAGGCCCCGAAGGGGACGTCCGCGGCGACGGCGGCCGAGGCGGCCTCGACGAAGACGCCTGGAAAGGCGGCCTCCGGCAAGCGGACGGCCGACCGGACGGCTGCCGAGAGGAAGACGGCCGCCGCCAGGACTACCGTCGGCAGGACGGCCTCCACCACGGGCGCCGCTCGTTCGGCGGCCGCGGGAAAGGCGGTGGCCACGACGCCGACGGGCGGAAAACCGCTCTCCCAGACGGGCGAGACCACGTCGGCCGCCGAGAGGAGTCCCGCGAGGAAGGCAACCGGCAAGAAGGCGGCCGGCAAGAAGGCGGCTGCCGGGAAGCGGACCCCTGCCGGGACGGCCGGGAAAGCGGCCCCGTCGAAGAAGGCGGCCGAGGAGAAAGGCGGGCCCAGGAAACCGGTCGCGAGGAAGGCGGCCGGCAAGGAGGCAGCGGAGGCCGGTGCCGGCGTGAGGAAGGCGGCGGCGAAGCGGCCGGCAGCGAAGAGGTCCGTCGCCAAGGAGGCAGCCGTGACCAGCACCGTCGTGAAGAAGGCGACAGCGGCGAAGAAGCCCGCCGCCAAGAAGGCGGCCCCGAGCGCCGTCGACCGGGCGGCAGCGGCGAAGAAGCCCGCCGCCGAGGCGACGGCGGCCAAGAAGGCGGCCGCCGAGCAGACGGCGGCGAAGAGGCCCCCCGGCAAGAAGGCGACCAGCAAGAAGGCGGCGGGCGGGAAGACCGCCGCACCTCAGGCGGCCCCTCGGAAGGCCGCTGCCGCGAAGAACGCCGCGAAAGGCGGCACCACGAAGAGCACGCCCACAGGGAGTGCGGCCAAGAAGAGCACGGCCAAGAAGGCGGGCGTCGCGAAGGCCGCGAAGCAGACGGGAGCCACGACGGTGGTTGCGAAGAAGACACCTGGCACGGCCACAGCGGCGAAGAACCCCACCGCGGTCCCCAAGGCACGGGTCGTCGCCGCGGAGCCCGGCGAGCTTGCGGTGCGCCCCGGCGAGGACCCCTGGACCGCCGAGGAGGTGGCCGAGGCGCGCACGGAGCTGGAGTCGGACGAGGCGCGGCTGCGCGGTGAGCTCGAGGCGTCCGAGCAGGCGCTGGTCGGCCTGATGCGCGACTCCGGAGACGGCGCGGGCGACGACCAGGCGGACACCGGCACGAAGAACATCACGCGCGAGCACGAGCTGGCGCTCGCCGCCAATGCGCGCGAGATGCTCGAGCAGACCGAACGTGCCCTGGACCGCCTCGACGCCGGGACCTACGGGCTGTGCGAGAGCTGCGGCAACCCCATCGGAAAGGCCCGTATGCAGGCGTTTCCCCGTGCCACGCTGTGCGTGGAGTGCAAGCAGAAGCAGGAACGCCGCTGACGATCCCCTCCTGAGCATCTGGCAGAGTCGGGTGGTGTCGTAGTCTCGTCCTCAGTCAGGGCACCTAGGTTGAGGGACTCACGTGGCAGAGGCGGAGCGCATCATCGGTACGCCGGACATCCCAGACGCGTCGGGGGCCGGGCCGGAGCAGTCCGGCGGACAGGCACCCGCCGACGGCCCCGGCCCGCGAGAGTCGGGGTCCGGCGCAGCCGAGCGCCCCAAGGGCAGGCGCAGGATCGCGGTCCTGTTCGCGGTCGCCGCCTTCGCCTACACCCTCGACCTGGTCAGCAAGCTGATCGTGGTCGCCAAGCTGGAGCACCACGCGCCGATCGAGATCGTGGGGGACTGGCTGAAGCTCGAGGCGATCCGGAACCCGGGCGCGGCCTTCGGCTTCGGCGAGGCCTTCACGATCATCTTCACGGTGATCGCGGCCGTCGTGATCGTGGTGATCGCCCGACTCGCGCGCAAGCTCTACAGCCTGCCCTGGGCGATCGCGCTCGGCCTGCTGCTCGGAGGCGCCCTGGGCAATCTCACCGACCGTATCTTCCGGTCGCCGGGAGTCTTCGAAGGGGCCGTGGTCGACTTCATCGCGCCGAAGCACTTCGCCGTCTTCAACCTGGCCGACTCGGCGATCGTCTGCGGCGGCATCCTGATCGTGCTGCTGTCCTTCCGCGGCCTGGACCCGGACGGAACGGTCCACAAGGACTGAGCACCCGGGACTCTCGTACGGCTGTGTCTGCACCGTCCGGCATACTCGACGGGTGAGCACGCTTCCCGAGATCCGTACCCTGCCCGTACCCGACGGCCTGGAGGGCGAGCGCGTCGACGCCGCCATCTCCCGCATGTTCGGCTTCTCCCGCACGAAGGCGGCCGAGCTGGCCGCGGCGGGCAAGGTACACGTCGACGGGGCGGTGGTCGGCAAGTCGGAGCGGGTGAGCGGGGGTGCCTGGCTCGAGGTCGAGATGCCGCAGGCGCCCGCGCCGGTGCAGGTGGTCGCCGAGCCCGTCGAGGGCATGGACATCGTGCACGACGACGAGGACGTGGTCGTGATCATCAAGCCGATCGGCGTGGCCGCGCACCCGTCGCCCGGCTGGTCGGGGCCGACCGTGATCGGCGGTCTCGCCGCCGCCGGTTACCGCATCTCGACCTCGGGCGCCGCCGAGCGCCAGGGCATCGTGCACCGGCTCGACGTCGGCACCTCCGGTCTGATGGTCGTGGCCAAGTCGGAGCGCGCGTACACCTCGCTCAAGCGCCAGTTCAAGGAGCGCACGGTCGACAAGCGCTACCACACTCTCGTCCAGGGACACCCCGACCCCACCAGCGGCACCATCGACGCGCCCATCGGCCGCCACCCGAACCACGACTACAAGTGGGCGGTCACGGCCGACGGCAAGCCCTCGGTCACCCACTACGACCTGGTGGAGGCCTTCCGCGCGGCCTCCCTGCTCGACGTCAAGCTGGAGACCGGGCGCACCCACCAGATCAGGGTCCACATGGCCGCGCACCGTCATCCCTGCGTCGGCGACCTGACGTACGGCGCGGACCCGAAGCTCGCCAAGCGGCTCGGCCTGACCCGCCAGTGGCTGCACGCCGTGCGGCTCGGCTTCGAGCACCCGGCGGACGGACAGTGGGTGGAGTTCGAGAGCGCCTACCCCGCCGACCTGCAGAAGGCGCTGGACAAGGTACGTGAGGAGAGCTGGGCATGACCGCCGCCTACGTGATACGGGTCGCCGAGGACCCCGGCGACCGGGAAGCGTGCTTCACGGTCCGCAAGGAGGTCTTCGTCCGTGAGCAAGGCGTCCCCGAGGACATCGAGTACGACGCCTACGACCCCGGCGCCGTGCATGTGCTGGCCGTCCGGGAGGACGGTCTGCCGCTCGGCACGGGCCGACTGCTGTACGGGGAGGCTGCCGCGGCGAAGAACGGCGGCGACCCGTCCGTGGGGGCCCTGGGACGGCTCGCGGTGACCCGCGAGGCGCGTGGGCTCGGTGTGGGCGCCGCGCTGGTGCGGGCGATCGAGGACGCGGCACGCGCGCGCGGGCTGGCGGCGGTGGACCTGCACGCCCAGACCCATGCGCTCGGGTTCTACGAGCGGCTGGGGTACGAGGCGTACGGACCCGAGTTCCCCGATGCGGGGATCGCGCACCGAGCGATGCGGCGCACCCTGTAGCCGAAGGTGCCGAAAAGCCCCGTGGGGAGGGCCGCGTGGCAGGCTGGGGGTCCGCTGTGTGAACGCCGAACTCCCCCGGAGCGCCTGACGTGGATCAGTTGGCCCTGTTGCTCCTGCTGCTGCTCGGGGCCGTGGTCAGCGTCCCGGTCGGGGACCGGCTGAAACTGCCCGCCCCGGTGCTGATGACGCTGGTCGGGATCGCGCTGGCCTTGCTCAACTTCGTGCCGAACGTGAACATCCCGCCCGAGCTGATCCTGCCCGCCCTGCTGCCGCCGCTGCTCTACGCCGCGGTACGCCGCACCTCCTGGCGGCAGTTCGCCGCCAACAAGCGGCCGATCTTCCTGCTGGCGGTGGCGCTGGTCTTCATCACCACCGTGTGTGTGGCCGTCGTGGCCCACACGATCGTGCCGGGGCTGCCGGTCGCCGGCGCGGTCGTGCTCGGCGCGCTGGTCGCGCCGCCGGACCCGGTCGCGGCCACGGCCGTCGCGGGACAGCTCGGGCTGCCCCGCCGGCTGGTGTCGATCCTGGAGGGCGAGGGGCTGTTCAACGACGTGACGGCGATCGTGCTCTACCACGTGGCCATCGCCGTCGCGGTCAGCGGGACGTTCTCGCTGCCGGGCGCCGTGCTCGAACTGGCGCTCTCCGCAGTGGTCGCCCTCGCTGTCGGGCTTGCGCTCGGCTGGATCACCAACAGGCTGCTGAGCATGCTCGACGACGCCACCCTGCAGGTCGGCCTGACGCTTCTGGTGCCGTACGCCTCCTACGTCCTGGCCGAGGAACTGCACGGCTCCGGTGTGCTGGCCGTGCTCGTCACCGCGCTGTTCCTGGCCGAGTCCAAGGACCCGGACGATGTGTTGATGCGCCTGGCCGGGCACACGTTCTGGGACGTGGTGGACACGCTGGTCACCGGGGTCGCCTTCGGTCTGATCGGGCTCGAACTGCCCCTGGCGATCCGCACGGCGTCCGGGCGGTGGGGCGAGCTGCTCGGCTGGGCCGCCGCGATCGTGGCCGTCGTGGTGCTGGTACGGCTCGTGTGGCTGCTGCCCGCGACCTGGCTGACGAAGCGCCTTCACGCCATCCGGGACTACGACGAGGAGATCCCGACGTCCTGGCGGGAGACCATCGTGATGTGGTGGTCCGGGATGCGGGGAGTGGCGTCGGTGGCCCTGGCCCTGGCCATTCCGTTGCGGATGGCCGACGGGTCGCCCTTCCCCGACCGGGACGAGATCGTCTTCATCGCGTTCGGGGTGATCATGGCGACGCTCGTGCTCCAGGGACTCACGCTGCCGTGGCTGGTGAAGGGGCTGGGGGTGCGGGCCGACCCGGAGAGCGAGAAGGCGTTCGAGCGCAGGCTGGCGGTCCGCGCGGCCAAGGCGGCGAAACGGAGGCTGAGGGAGATCGAGGAGGTCGAGGAGCTGCCGGAGGACCTGTCCGAGCAACTCCTGCGGCGGGCCTCCGACATCGGCGTGCGGATCAGCCCCGACCTCGCGGACGAGGAGCGGCGCGAAGCACACCAGCAGCGTGCCAGGCGTCTGAAAAGGCTCCGCCGGATCCAGCAGGAGATGCTCAGCGCGGCACGGCACGAGGTGCTCGCGGCGCGCAGCGAACCCGGGGCGGACCCGGAGGTCGTCGACCGGGTGCTGCGCCACCTCGACGTACGCAGTCTGCGCTGACCGCCACGACGGGTGCGCGGGGCCGACGCGCGTGAACGGCCCGGCCGAGCAATCGGTTCGCGGGCGCCCGGCTTTGTACGATCGGGATCATGGCGCGCAATGTGGTGATCAGCGGTGGCGGGACGGGAATCGGGCTCGCGTCGGCGCGGGCGTTCGCCGCGGACGGGGACCGGGTGCTGCTCCTCGGCCGGCGGGCGGAGGTACTGGAGAAGGCCGAAGTGCCCGGGGCATTCACCTACGCCGCCGACCTGAGCGATCCCCACGCGGTGCGCGGCGTGGCCCGGTTCGTGGCCGAGGAGCTCGGCACCGTGGACGTCCTCGTCAACAACGCGGGCGGAAACGGCGGTCTTGAGCCCGGCACCGCCGTCGAGGAGCCGCTCGAGGCCGTCGCACACACCTGGACCGTCAACTTCCGGCTTAACGTGCTGACCTCGGTCCTTCTCACGGAGGCGCTGCGGGACCGGCTCGCCTCACCCGGCGGCCGTGTGCTGTTCCTCAGCTCCATCGCCGCCTACCGCGGCTCCGGCAGCGGCGCGTACGCCGCGGCCAAGGCCTCGCTGCATCCGTACGCCTTCGATCTGGCCCGGGAACTGGGTCCGCGCGGGATCACGGTGAACGTGGTCGCGCCCGGGTACATCGAGGACACCGAGTTCTTCGGCGGCCCGATGGACCCGGCGCGACGCGACCAGCGCATCGCGGAGACGTCGACCGGCCGCGCAGGCACGCCGGGCGACATCGCACAGACCCTGCACTGGCTGGCCTCCCCCGGGGCCAGCCACATCACCGCTCAGGTGATCCAGGTGAACGGCGGCGCCGAGCGCGGCCACTGACGCGGCGGTACCTCAGCCCCGGCCCGTCCGCGGCGTCTCGTACGCCCTGTGGACCGGCCCGCCCGGCGGTACATGCCCGTTCCGGCTCGGCGGCTGCTCCGCTTCCGCCGTGTTGACCCGCGGCAGCGCGTACGGGTGGTGGTCGACGAGCCAGCGGATCAGCTGCTCGCGGACCGTGATCCGGGCCGTCCAGATGTCGTCCGCGTCCTTGGCGGTCACCAGCGCTCGCACCTGCATGGTGTTGGGCGTCGTGTCCGTGACCTGGAGGCCGTAGGCGCGGCCGTCCCACGCGGGGCACTCGCGCAGGATGTCGCGGAGCTTGTCGCGCATCGCCTCCACGGGCGCTGCGTGATCGACGTGGAAGTACACGATGCCGGTCATCTGCGGGCTGCCCCGGGACCAGTTCTCGAACGGCTTGGAGGTGAAGTACGACACCGGCATGGTGATCCGGCGCTCGTCCCACGTCCGTACCGTCAGGAACGTCAGCGTGATCTCGTCGACGGTGCCCCACTCGCCGTCCACCACGACGGTGTCGCCGAGCCGCACCATGTCGCCGAACGCGATCTGCAGCCCGGCGAAGAGATTCGAGAGCGTCGACTGGGCGGCGACACCGGCGACGATGCCGAGGATGCCGGCCGAGGCCAGCAGCGAGGCTCCGGCCGCCCGCATCGCCGGGAACGTCAGCAGCATGGCGGCGGCGGCCACCACTCCGACGACCGCGGCCACCACGCGTGTGATCAGCGAGACCTGGGTGCGCACGCGCCTGACCCGGGCCGGGTCGTGGTGGGCGCGGGCGTAGCGGGTGTACGAGGTCTCGACGACCGCGGCCGCGATACGGATCACCAGCCAGGCCGCGGAACCGATCAGCACCAGCGTCAGGGTCCGCCCGACGCCGACCCGGTGCGCCTCGAGGACCTCCGCCTGGTCGTAGGAACCTCTGAGCAGGGCCGCGCACAGGACGAGCTGGTAGGGGACCCGGCCGCGCCGGAGCAGCTCCCACAGGGGCGTCTCGGGGTGCCGGCCGTTCGCCTTGCGCAGCAGCAGGTCAGTGCCCCACCCGATAAGCAGTGTGAGCACGACCGTGCCGCCGACGACGATCACCGGGCGCAGTACGTTCTCCATGCCTTCGAACGTAACCAGGCCCACGGGATCCTGAACCTGTGACCTTGGTCCCGTCGTGAACGCGCTGCTGACGGCACCGTCCGTCCCGGCTGGCACCATGTCCTCATGAACATCATGCTCTTCCACTCGACGTACGGACTGCGGCCCGCCGTCCGGGCCGCCGCCGACCGGCTCCGCGCCGCGGGGCACGAGGTGTGGACCCCCGACCTGTTCGACGGCCGCACCTTCGAGACGGTCGAGGAGGGCATGGCCTTCAAGGACGAGATCGGCAAGGAGGAGCTGCTCAAGCGGGCGGTCCTGGCCGCCGCGCCCTACGCGGGGCGAGGACTCGTCTACGCGGGGTTCTCGCTGGGCGCCGCCACCGCGCAGACCCTGGCGCTCGGCGACAGCGACGCCCGCGGACTCCTGCTGCTGCACGGCACCTCGGACATCTCGCCGACGGCCTCGGTGGACGCGCTGCCGGTCCAGTTGCACGTCGCCGAGCCGGACCCGTTCGAGACGGACGACTGGCTGAGCGCCTGGTATCTGCAGATGGGCAGGGTGGGCGCGGACGTGGAGATCTACCGGTACGCCGGCGCGGGTCACCTCTACACCGACCCGGAGCTGCCGGACTACGACGAAGAGGCGGCCGAGGCCACCTGGCGGGTGGCGCTCGGCTTCCTCGACAGTCTGTAGCGGTACGGATCCGCGGGGTTATACCGGGTCGTAGGTGCGCTCCACCGTCTGCGTGCCGGTGCGCGTGCGGTACGAACGCGTCCAGGACGACGTGGCGTTCGGCTTGGTCCGGTCGGACAGGACGTAGTAGTCCATCTGCGCCCGGTCGGCGGTGATGTCCAGCACGCCGTAGCCGTGGCGGTCGGTGTCCACCCAGTGGACGTGCCGGTTGGCCGCGCGGATGATCGGCGAGGCCAGCGCCGAGACGGTGCCCTCGGGGACCTTCACGATGTCGTCGAGGTTGTCGGAGGTGACCGAGGTGACCACGAACTCGGTGGCCGCCGAGGCCGACAGCGGGTAGGTGCCGGCGTCGACCGGCACGTCGTTGGCCCATGCCATGTGGATGTCGCCGGTCAGGAACACCGTGTTCCTGATGGCGTTGCCGCGCAGGTGGGCCAGGAGTTCGCGGCGGTCGTCCGTGTAGCCGTCCCACTGGTCGGTGTTGAGGGCGATGCCCTCCTGGGGCAGGCCCAGCAGCTTCGCCAGCGGCTTGAGCAGGTCGGCGGTGAGCGAGCCGATGGCGAACGGCGAGATCATCACCGAGTTGCCGACCAGCCGCCACGTGGTGTCGGACGCCTTCAGGCCCGCCTTCAGCCAGTCGAGCTGGGCGCGCCCGGTGATCGTGCGGTCCGGGTCGTCGACCGAACCGCTCGCCGTGGACGCCTGCTGCGACCGGAAGGAGCGCAGGTCGAGCAGCGAGAGATCGGCGAGCTTGCCGAAGCGCAGCCGGCGGTAGGTGGTGCCCTCGATCGCCGGACGGACCGGCATCCACTCGAAGTAGGCCTGCTTCGCCGCCGCCTTGCGGGCCGTCCAGGTGCCCTCGGCGCCCTCGGTGTGGTTGACCGCGCCGCCCGACCAGGCGTTGTCGGCGAACTCGTGGTCGTCCCAGATCGCGATGACCGGCGCCGTGTGGTGCAGGGCCTGGAGGTCGGGGTCGGTCTTGTAACGGCCGTGCCGGGTCCGGTAGTCGGCGAGTGTGATGATCTCGTTCGCCGGGGAGTGCGGGCGGACGACCGTGCCGCGGGTCCCGTACTCGCCGCTCTTGTACTCGTAGATGTAGTCGCCCAGGTGCAGCCAGGCGTCGAGGTCGCCGCGGGCGGCCAGGTGGCGGTAGGCCGAGAAGTAGCCGGCCTCCCAGTTGGCGCAGGAGACCACGCCGAAGCGGAGCCCGGGCACGGCGCCGTCGGCAGCCGGGGCCGTGCGGGTGCGGGCGACGGGGGAGTCGGTGCCGCCGGCGGAGAAGCGGAACCAGTAGGTCGTGGCGGGAGCGAGGCCACGTATGTCCGCCTTGACGGTGTGGTCGGAGGCGGCGGTCGCCGTGAGGGACCCCTTGGCGACGATGTCGGTCAGCGCCTTGTCCTTGGCGACGACCCAGCTCACCTCGGTGTCCGGCCCGATTCCGGAGCCGGGCAGCGCGTCGGAGGTGGGCGTCACCCGGGTCCACAGCAGGATGCCGTCGGGCAGTGGGTCGCCGGAGGCCACACCATGCAGGAAGGCGGGGGCCTCGGCGGCCGCCCGGGCGGGGAGGGCGGCCGCGAGGGGAACACCGAGAACGGCGGTGGCGGCCGCGGCCTTGACGACCGTACGGCGGCGCGGGGAGAGGGAGTTGTCACTCTCCAGTGGTCTGTTTGGTTTGGTCACGGGCGCTCAGATTACTGGCCAGTAGGCGCTTGAGCGGGCGGACCGACAAAAGTTCGTCCGCTCTTCCACCGGCGTTGAATCGCATCCGGTCGTGGAAGACCGCGCCGTTCAACAGCGGCTGCCGCAGCCGTTGTTGTCGTCCTGCGCCTTCGCGCCCCGACGGACGAGGGCCGTCGTGCGGCGGGTAACGCCCGCTCGCACCACGGCCCTCGGTGTCCGTGCCCTGCCGGTCGGTCAGGCCTTGAGGGCCGCGTCGACCACCGAGGTGAAGTCGGCCACCGTCATCGGCGGGTTCTGGCTGCCCGGCGTGGTGAGCATCTTGCCGTCCATGACGAAGCTCGGGGTGCCGGTCACGCCGTCCTTGTTGGTGTCGAACGACTTCGACATCGCCATCGCCCAGGCGTCATAGGTGCCGTTCTTCACCGCGGTCTGGAACTTGGCGTTGTCCTTGAGCGCGGGGACGGTGTTCGCGACCTCGATGAGGTAGTCGTCCTTCTTGAACTTGTCGTCCGTCTCGTCGGGGTGCCACTTCTGCGAGTAGAGCGCGGTCTTGTACTCGAGGAACGCCTCGGGGCTGACGTTGAGCGCGGCGCCCATGGCGCTCAGCGCGTTCTTCGAGCCCTCGCCGCGCGAACCGATCGTGCCCTTGCCGAGGGCGTCGCCGTCGATGAACGTGCCACCGATGTACTGGATCTTGAACTTGCCGGCGTCGATGTCCTGCTTGACGGTCGAGCCGACCGTCTGCTCGAACTGGGCGCAGATCGGGCAGCGCGGGTCCTCGTAGACCTTGAGGGTCTTGGGCGCGCTGCTCTTGCCGATGACCACGGTCGTGCCGTCGGTGCCCGTGGTGTTGGCCGGTGCGACGACCTTCTCGTCCTTCATGGCCTCCCAGTGGCCGGGCTTGTTGGCCTGGACGACGGCGTAACCGATGCCACCGGCCGCGGCCAGAACGGCGACGACCGAACAGGCGACGATGACCTGCCGCCTGACCTTGGCCCGCTTGGCCTGCCGCTCGCGCTCGACACGCAGCCGCTCACGGGCCGCCGTCTTGGCGTCCTGGCTGTTTCGCTTGCTCATTGGGTGATCTCCATGGGAAACGCGCACACGCTGTGCGCGGAATGTGTAAGGGGGACTTCCGGTGCTCGGATGCTTCAGGCGAAGGCGGCCGAGCGCGGCGGACCCCGCCGTCCCAGGGAGTGCGTGAACAGCTGGGTGCGGGTGGTGGTGACGCGGTGGAGGGGGCGCGAAGCCCGGCCCGCCGGGGCGAGCCGTACCGTCACGGCGGCCACCGCGACCAGGAGCGGCCGGAAGGTGGTCGCGGCCACTGCGCGCAGCAACTGGGCCAGAGCCCGCTCGCCGCGGCGCAGCCAGACGGCGGCGAGGAGCCCCACGCTCACATGCGCGGCGAGCAGCAGCCAGGCGGTCGCCGGGTCGGAGTGGGCGAGCAAGGCCGCGACCCGGTCGGTGCCGGTGCCGGTGACCTGGGTCAGCGGGCTGCCCACGCTGCCGCCGCTGCACAGCACGTCCAGGCCGACCGAGTGCAGCGGACCGGTGACCGGGCCGCCCGCCGGGCCGTAGCAGGCGTGCTGGCCGGTGGTGAACAGGGTGTCGGCGGTGAGCTCCAGGGGGACCAGCAGGGCGGCGATCTTCCCGAAGCCGCGCTCGCTGCCCGCCAGCATGTACGCGACGGCGAAGACGGCGGCGGCGGTCGCGGCCACCGCCGCCGCCGGGAGCGGGACCTCGGACAGCAGCACGTGCGACGCGGTGCTGAGCGTCACGACCACGGCCGTGAACAGCGCCGCGCGCACGGCTCTGAGCTGGGTCCCGGATATGTCCATAGCGTGGAGAGTGTCGCATGCGCTCCCGTAAGGGCCCCTTAAAGGGCCGGATGCGTTACGGGAGCGTTGTGCGGGACGGGCGGGGCCGGCTCAGAGGCCGGGGATCTGCCCGTTGCGGAACAGGTCCACGAAGATCTGGTGGTCGGTACGCGTACGCGCCCCGTATCCGTGTGCGAAGTCCACGAGCAGCTCCGGGAAGCCGGCCTCGTCGGCTGCGATCGCCGCGTCGATGGCCCGCTCCGTGGAGAAGGGCACCAGGGACTCTCCGGACTGGTCGTCCGCCGCCGCGTGCATCGTGGCCGTGGACCGCCCCAGGTCGGCGACGACGGCTGCGATCTCCTCCGGGTCGTCGATGTCGCTCCAGTCCAGGTCCACGGCGTACGGCGACACCTCGGCGACCAGCTGGCCGGAGCCGTCCAGCTCGGTCCAGCCCAGCCACGGGTCGGCGTGGGCCTGCAGGGCACGCTGGGAGATCACCGTGCGGTGGCCCTCGTGCTGGAAGTAGTCGCGGATCGCCGGGTCGGTGATGTGCCGGGAGACGGCGGGGGTCTGGGCCTGCTTGATGTAGATCACGACGTCGTTCTCCAGGGCGTCGCTGTTGCCCTCGAGAAGGATGTTGTACGACGGCAGGCCCGCGGAGCCGATGCCGATGCCGCGGCGGCCGACGACGTCCTTGACGCGGTAGGAGTCCGGACGGGCCAGGGACGACTCCGGCAGCGTCTCCAGATAGCCGTCGAAGGCCGCGAGCACCTTGTAGCGGGTGGCCGCGTCCAGCTCGATGGAGCCGCCGCCCGGCGCGAAGCGGCGCTCGAAGTCGCGGATCTCGGTCATCGAGTCCAGCAGCCCGAAGCGGGTGAGGGAGCGGGCGTCGCGCAGCGCGTCCAGGAGCGGGCCCTGGGCGGTGTCCAGGGTGAAGGGCGGCACCTCGTCCTGCTTGGCGCCGGTCGCGAGGGCGTGGATGCGCTCGCGGTAGGCCGCGGCGTAGATCTTGACCAGCTCGGTGATCTGCTCGTCGCTGAGCGCCTTCGCGTACCCGATCAGCGCCGTGGAGGCGGCGAAGCGCTTCAGGTCCCAGGTGAAGGGGCCGACGTACGCCTCGTCGAAGTCGTTCACGTTGAAGATCAGGCGGCCCGTGGAGTCCATGTACGTGCCGAAGTTCTCCGCGTGCAGATCGCCGTGGATCCACACGCGCGAGGTGCGTTCGTCCAGATAGGGACCGCCGCGCTTCTCGGCGTGCACGTCGTGGTAGAAGAGGCACGCCGTGCCCCGGTAGAACGCGAAGGCGGAAGCCGCCATCTTGCGGAACTTCACGCGGAACGCGGCCGGGTCGGCGGCGAGCAGCTCGCCGAAGGCGGTGTCGAAGACGGCGAGGATCTCCTCGCCGCGTTGCTCGGCGCTGAGCTGCGGAACCGACATCGCTGGGTGCCTCCAGGTACAGGTGGTGCATGACGTGTGGGACGGAGCCGTCCGCCCCCTTCCAACGGACGACGGTACGCGCGAGTGCCCGCGACCCCCGCACGAAGACACGGGCGACAGGGTCCGTGTCCGTCGCACGAAGGTACGGGTGCATGGCCCGTGTCCGCCGCATGAAGGCACGGCTGCGCGGCCCGTGTCCCCCGGATGAAGGCACGGCTGCGCGGCCCGTGTCCCCCGGATGAAGGTACGTGTGGAAGAGCGCCGGGTGTCAGTGCCGAGGCATAGACTTCGACGCTGTCCCCCAGACTGTCCGCAGCCTGTCGGACCCCCGTCGACGCCTGTTCGCCTTGGAGGCCGAAGCCGTGTCAAAGCCGCCGTTCACGCACCTGCACGTCCACACCCAGTACTCACTGCTGGACGGTGCCGCGCGGCTGAAGGACATGTTCAACGCGTGCAACGAGATGGGCATGACGCACATCGCCATGTCCGACCACGGCAACCTCCACGGGGCGTACGACTTCTTCCACTCCGCGAAGAAGGCCGGCGTCACCCCGATCATCGGCATCGAGGCGTACGTCGCCCCCGAGTCCCGGCGCAACAAACGCAAGATCCAGTGGGGCCAGCCGCACCAGAAGAGGGACGACGTCTCCGGTTCCGGCGGTTACACCCACAAGACGATGTGGGCGGTGAACAGGACCGGCCTGCACAACCTCTTCCGCCTGTCCTCGGACGCGTACGCCGAGGGCTGGCTGCAGAAGTGGCCCCGTATGGACAAGGAGACCATCGCCCAGTGGTCCGAGGGCATCGTCGCCTCCACGGGCTGCCCCTCGGGTGAGGTGCAGACCCGGCTGCGCCTCGGCCACTTCGACGAGGCCCTGAAGGCCGCGGCCGAGTACCAGGACATCTTCGGCAAGGACAAGTACTTCCTGGAGCTGATGGACCACGGCATCGAGATCGAGCGCCGGGTCCGCGACGGTCTGCTGGAGATCGGACGCAAGCTCGGCATCCCGCCCCTGGTCACGAACGACTCGCACTACACGTACGCGCACGAGGCCGGCGCCCACGACGCCCTGCTGTGCATCCAGACCGGCAAGAACCTCTCCGACCCCGACCGCTTCAAGTTCGACGGCACCGGCTACTACCTGAAGTCCACGGACGAGATGTACGCCATCGACTCCTCGGACGCCTGGCAGGAGGGCTGCGCCAACACGCTCCTCGTCGCCGAGATGGTCGACACCACCGGCATGTTCGAGAAGCGCGACCTCATGCCCAAGTTCGACATCCCCGAGGGCTACACCGAGGTCACCTGGTTCAAGGAGGAGGTCCGCCGCGGCATGGAGCGCCGCTTCCCGGGCGGCATCCCCGAGGACCGCCAGAAGCAGGCCGACTACGAGATGGACGTCATCATCTCGATGGGCTTCCCGGGCTACTTCCTCGTCGTCGCCGACTTCATCATGTGGGCCAAGAACAACGGCATCGCGGTCGGCCCCGGCCGAGGTTCCGCGGCGGGCTCGATCGTCGCCTACGCCATGGGCATCACCGACCTCGACCCGATCCCGCACGGTCTGATCTTCGAGCGGTTCCTCAACCCCGAGCGCATCTCCATGCCCGACGTCGACATCGACTTCGACGAGCGCAGGCGCGTCGAGGTGATCAGGTACGTGACGGAGAAGTACGGCGCCGACAAGGTCGCCATGATCGGCACGTACGGCACCATCAAGGCCAAGAACGCCATCAAGGACTCCGCGCGTGTGCTGGGCTACCCGTACGCGATGGGCGACCGGATCACGAAGGCCATGCCCGCCGACGTCCTCGGCAAGGGCATCCCGCTGTCCGGCATCACCGACTCCGAGCACCCCCGCTACTCGGAGGCGGGCGAGGTCCGGGGGATGTACGAGAACGAGCCGGACGTGAAGAAGGTCATCGACACCGCCAAGGGCGTCGAGGGCCTGGTGCGGCAGATGGGTGTGCACGCGGCCGGTGTGATCATGTCCAGCGAGACCATCACCGAGCATGTGCCCGTCTGGGTCAGGCACACCGACGGCGTGACCATCACCCAGTGGGACTACCCGAGTTGTGAGTCGCTCGGCCTGCTGAAGATGGACTTCCTCGGTCTGCGCAACCTGACGATCATGGACGACGCCGTCAAGATGGTGAAGTCCAACAAGGGCGCCGACATCGACCTGCTGAGTCTGCCGCTGGACGACCCGACGACCTTCGATCTGCTCCAGCGCGGCGACACACTCGGCGTCTTCCAGTTCGACGGCGGCCCGATGCGCTCCCTGCTGCGGCTGATGAAGCCGGACAACTTCGAAGACATCTCCGCCGTGTCGGCCCTGTACCGCCCGGGCCCGATGGGCATGAACTCCCACACGAACTACGCGCTGCGCAAGAACGGCCAGCAGGAGATCACGCCGATCCACCCGGAGCTGGAGGAGCCGCTCAAGGAGGTCCTGGACGTCACCTACGGCCTGATCGTCTACCAGGAGCAGGTGCAGAAGGCCGCCCAGATCATCGCGGGCTACTCGCTGGGCGAGGCAGACATCCTGCGCCGTGTGATGGGCAAGAAGAAGCCCGAGGAGCTGGCGAAGAACTTCACCATCTTCCAGACGGGCGCCCGCAATAACGGCTACAGCGACGAGGCGATCCAGGCCCTGTGGGACGTGCTGGTCCCGTTCGCCGGCTACGCCTTCAACAAGGCCCACTCCGCGGCGTACGGCCTGGTGTCGTACTGGACCGCCTTCCTGAAGGCGAACCACCCCGCCGAGTACATGGCCGCGCTGCTCACCTCGGTCAAGGACGACAAGGACAAGTCGGCCGTCTACCTGAACGAGTGCCGGCGCATGGGCATCAGAGTGCTCCCGCCGAACGTCAACGAGTCCGAGTCGAACTTCGCCGCCCAGGGTGACGAAGTGATCCTCTTCGGCCTCTCCGCCGTGCGCAACGTCGGTACGAACGTCGTCGAGTCGGTCATCAAGACCCGCAAGACCAAGGGGAAGTACGCGTCGTTCCCGGACTACCTCGACAAGGTAGAGGCGGTGGTCTGCAACAAGCGCACCACGGAATCGCTGATCAAGGCCGGCGCCTTCGACACGATGGGGCACACCCGCAAGGGCCTCACCGCGCAGTACGAGCCGATGATCGACAACGTGGTCGCGGTCAAGCGCAAGGAGGCGGAGGGCCAGTTCGACCTCTTCGGCGGCATGGAGGAGGAGAGCAGCGAGCCCGGCTTCGGCCTCGACGTCACCTTCACCGACGACGAGTGGGACAAGACCTATCTGCTCGCCCAGGAACGGGAGATGCTCGGCCTGTACGTCTCCGACCACCCGCTCTTCGGCCTGGAGCACGTGCTGTCCGACAAGGCCGACGCGGGCATCGCCCAGCTCACCGGGGGCGAGCACGCGGACGGCGCGGTGGTCACCATCGGCGGCATCATCTCCGGCCTCCAACGCAAGATGACCAAGCAGGGCAACGCCTGGGCGATCGCCACGGTCGAGGACCTCGCGGGCTCCATCGAGTGCATGTTCTTCCCGGCGACCTACCAGCTGGTGTCGACCCAACTCGTCGAGGACGCCGTGGTGTTCGTCAAGGGCCGCCTGGACAAGCGCGAGGACGTGCCGCGGCTGGTCGCGATGGAGCTGATGATCCCGGACCTGTCGAACGCGGGCACCAACGCGCCCGTGGTGCTCACCATCCCGGCGGTGAAGGTCACCCCGCCGATGGTGAGCCGCCTCGGCGAGATCCTCAGCCAGCACAAGGGCGACAGCGAGGTGCGGATCAAACTCCAGGGACCACGCAAGACGACCGTCCTCAGGCTGGATCGCCACCGGGTCAAGGCGGACCCGGCGCTCTACGGCGATCTGAAGGTCCTGCTCGGACCCGCCTGCCTGGCGGGCTGATCGCCCGGACCGCCCACAGACGCGAGGGGCGCACCCCATTGATGGGTGCGCCCCTCTGTGCGTATCGGGGCTTCAGCAGCCCCACCGGGCTTCAAAGGCCCTGGCACCGGCTTCAGTTGTGGCCGAAGCTCTTCTGCTTCTTACGGGCGACATCCGCGGGACTGCCCTGGGCCTGCGGCACCGAGGACTGATGTGTCTCCGCTGCGGGCCTGTGTGCCTGCTCCTGTGTCTCCTTGGCCTGTGAGGAGCGGTTCTGCGGGCCGGCCTGCTTGCGGTTCTTGTTCTTGGCCATGGTGATGCCTCCTGTGGGGGATCTAGGGGCCAGGGCCGGGACCAGATTCACATAGGCTGATAAAGAACGCATTTCGTGCAATTACCGTGTGTGACAAAGGTAGTGAGAAGGAAAGGCCCCGTTCCGCCACGCCGAAGATCGAGTTCGGGCCGTTAACCTCGGCGCCGTCGGGCAGACTCGAAAGAAGCCCGAAGCAAACCTCCCGGAAAGAGGGTGGAACGCGTGGACCGCTGCATCGTCCTGGTGGACGCCGGGTATCTGCTGGGGGCTGCCGCCAGCCTGCTCGCCGGGGAGCCCTCCAGGTCCCGGATCACTGTCGACCACATGGCCCTCATCCAGGGGCTGCGCGAACGCGCCGAGGCGGACACGCAACGGCCGCTGCTGCGTATCTACTGGTTCGACGGCGCCCCCGACCGCGTACCGCAGCCCGAGCACCGCAGGCTGCGGGTGATGCCGCGAGTGACCGTGCGTCTCGGCGCGCTGACCCGCAGTGACGGGCGGTGGGCCCAGAAGGGCGTCGACGCCGCGATGCACGCCGAGCTGACCGAGCTGGCGCGCAACCGCGCCTGCTCCGATGTCGTGCTCGTGACCGGCGACGGGGACCTGTTGCCGGGCATGATGGCCGCGAAGGAGCACGGGGTCGCCGTGCACCTGTGGGCCGTGCAGGCGGCCGACGGCGACTACAACCAGTCCGAGGACCTGGTCGCCGAGGCCGACGAACGGCGTGTGCTCGACCGGGCATGGATCACCCAGGCCGTACGGGCCAAGGAACTGGGCGGGATCTGCGCGCCCCCGCCCGCGCCGCGGCCGGAGATCGCCGCGATCCTGTCGGCGCCGCTGCCCGAGTCGGCGCCCCCCGCCGCCACGGAGGGGCCGTCCGTCGAGCCGCAGCACACCGTCGCGGCCGGCTCGCCGAACGGTGCCCAGGAGCGCACACAGGCCCCCAGGGGCGTCCCCACGCCGAAGGACCTCGCGGCACTGCGGGCACCCGGACCCCAGGCTGTGCAGCCCGCAGGGGCCACCCTGCGGTGGTCCTCCGACAAGGGCTGGGTGGACCGGCCCGTCGCGGCCGAGTCGCCGGACGCCGCCTCGCTGCCGACGCTGGCTCAACTGACCACAGCGGAGCAGCGCTGGGCCGACCGCGAGGAGGACATCACCACGGTCGGCGGCGATCCCTACGAGGTGGGACAGGTGTTCGCGCGGCGCTGGATCGGGCGGCTCGCCGACCAGTCGCATCTGCAGAAGCTGTCGGGCATGTATCCGCGCGTGCCGCACCGCATCGACGGGGAACTGCTCCGGTACGCGGCACGGTTCGGCCTGCTCGCGCACAAGGACGACCAGATCGACGAGCACGACCGCTACGCCATCCGGGCGGGGTTCTGGCGGGAGATCGACCAGCGCACGGCGACGGAACACGCCTCCGCGGGGGAATGACCCACCGGGCCGGTGTCCGGGCCCCGGGAACCGCGCGGTGCGCCGCACCCCGTACCCTCGTCCCTTGTGAGTACGCGCACCGCACAGGCACAACCGCAGGGTCGCGATGTCGTGTGCGCCGTGCGCGGGCTGACCAAGACCTACCCGGCGGTACGGGGCCGGCGCGGCACGCCGGGAACCCCCGAGGTGCGGGCCACCGACGACGTGCGGATGGACATCCGGCGCGGGGAGATCTTCGGGCTGCTCGGGCCGAACGGCGCCGGCAAATCCACCCTCGTACGGCAGCTGACGGGACTGATGCGCCCCGACCGCGGCAGCGTCGAGATCCTCGGGCACGACATCGTGCGCCACCCGGAGCGGGCCGCGCGCATCCTGGCCTATCTGGGGCAGGAGTCCAGCGCCCTGGACGAGCTGACCGTCTCGCTCGCCGCCGAGACGACCGGAAGGCTGCGCGGTCTCGGTCTCGGGCAGGCCCGTGCGGAGCGGGACGCCGTCCTCGAGGAACTCGGGCTCACGGCGGTCGCCTCCCGCCCGCTCAAGAAGCTCTCCGGCGGTCAGCGCCGGCTCGCCTGCTTCGCCGCCGCGCTCGTGGGCGAACGGCCCCTGCTGGTGCTCGACGAGCCGACCACCGGGATGGACCCCATCGCCCGCCGGGCCGTGTGGGCTGCCGTGGACCGGCGGCGGGCCGAGCCTGGGACGACCGTGGTGCTGGTCACCCACAACGTGATCGAGGCGGAGACCGTGCTCGACCGGGTCGCCGTGCTCGACCGGGGCCGTGTCATCGCCTGCGACACCCCGGCGGGGCTCAAGGAGCGGGTGGCGGGCGAGGTGCGGGTCGAACTGGTGTGGCGCGAGCAGGCGCCGCTGGAGGTGCCCGAGGTGGCCGCGCTGCGTGCCCGCGCCGTCGAGTCAGGCCGCCGATGGTCGCTGCGGATGGCCCCCGAGGAGGCACGCGCCGCCGTCGCCACCGTCACCGGCGGTGCCGCCTTCACCGCCCTCGACGACTTCACACTGGCCACGCCGAGCCTGGAGGACGTCTACCTCGCACTCGGCGGCGGCAGCACCCAGGGGCTGGTGAAGGCATGAGCGCGCGGGGCACCGTGGCCGTACGCAGCGGTAAGGGCGCCGTGTCCGTCGGGGGCGGGGCGGCGGCAGGAACGAAGAGGAGCAGCGCGACGTGAGTGTCGTACCCGCACAGGTTCTGCCCGGCGCAGCGGCGGTGGACGGCGGCTTCCAGGACGCGGCCGCCCTCGGCCCCAGGGCGCGGCTGTGGCCTTCGCTCGCCGCCGTGTACCGGGCGCAGCTGTCCAGGGCCCGGGTCGCGCGGATCCCGCTGCTCTTCGTGGCGACGTTCCAGTCGGTCGGCATCATGATCATGATGCGGGGAGTGGTGAACGGCGGGGCCGACGCACGCTCCGTGGTCGCCGGGTCGTCCGTGCTGGTGGTCGCGTACGTCGGACTGAACCTGCTGGCGCAGTACTTCGGCCAGCTGCGCGGCAGCGGCGGGCTCGACCACTACGCCACCCTGCCGGTGCCGGCGGCCGCGGTGGTGCTGGGAGCGGCGGGGGCGTACGCGTCCTTCACCGTGCCGGGGACCGTGGTGACGGCCGTGTTCGGGAGTGCGCTGTTCGGGCTGCCGCTCGCCCATCTGTGGGTGCTGGTCGCGGTGATCCCCCTTGCCGGGGCCGCGCTGTCCGGGCTCGGCGCCGCACTCGGCCTGCTCGCACCGCGGCCCGAGCTCGCCACGCTGCTGGGCCAGTTGGGTATGTCGGCAGCGCTGCTCCTCGGGGTGCTGCCGGCGCACCGGATGCCGGAGGCCGTGCGGTTCGCACGGGATCTGCTGCCGTCCACGTACGGTGTGGAGGCGCTCGCGCGGACCTTCGCGAACCGTCCTGACTGGGCGTCCGTACTCGGAGACCTCGGCGTGTGCACGGCTGTCGGTGTGGCCTCGCTGGCCCTGGCGACCTGGGCCTACCGCCGGGCGGCCGTCCGATGACACCTCTGACAGACTCGACTGGCAGGATGTGAAGGTGACCGCTCCGTTGACTCCGCCTCCGCCGCCGCACGAACAGTCCCCGCATTCTTCGCCCCATGCCTGGCAAGCAATGTCCGTCCCGCCGGGAGCCGGACCCGCCCCGCACGGTGCCACCTCCCTGTACGGGACGGAGGGCCCCGGTATGAAGACCGAGGTGCGGGACGCAGCCGTGATCACGGTGGGCGTCGCGCTCGCCGGGGTGCTGCTCGGGGTGCTGTGGGCGTGGCTGGCGCCCCGTGTGCCGCTGGTCGGGGACCTGGTCGACAAGAACTGGGTCGTCTATCTGAAGGACACCGAGGGGGAGCAGGCCATCGGGGTGGACGGGACGTTCACCCTGCTCGCCATCGGCTTCGGTGTCGTCAGCGCCCTGATCGTCTTCCTGGTGCGCAGGCGCGGCGGGGTGCCGCTGGTCGTGGCGCTGGCCGTGGGCGGGCTGCTCGGATCGTTGATCGCCTGGCGCATCGGGGTCTGGCTGGGACCCTCCCAGAACGTGATCGCGCACGCCAAGGCGGTGGGCAAGGGCGTGACGTTCTCCGCGCCGCTGAAGCTGGGCGCGAAGGGTGCGTTGCTGGCGTGGTCGGTGGCCACGCTGGTGGTCCACCTCGGGCTCACGGCCCTGTTCGGCCCGCGCGACCCAGACCCGTACGGGGCACCGTACGGGTCGGCCGTGCCGCCCGCGTAAGGGGTACACGGCTCACAGGGTCCACGGCGCGGGTGGACGCCCGTGGGATCCAGGCCGCTGCCGCCTCCGTCCCCTCCCGGGACTCCGCCGAGCGCCGAAGCAGCCGAGGGCGGCTGCCCGGCGCCGGATTCAGGGCGTGTTCACGCCGGACGGTGGCCGTGGTTCGCGTGGCCCTTCTTCATGCGCCATTTGCGCTTGCGCGTCCTCTTCGACATATTGCCGTACTAGCCGAGAACGGCCCGTACGTCGAGCGGTCACGTCGGACGGTCACGCGCGTGCGATCGGCGCCAGGGTCGCCTCCGTGACGTTCGCCAGGTCACCCGGGGCCAGTTCCACCTCGAGGCCGCGGCGGCCCGCCGAGACACAGATCGTGGTGTGCGCCGACGCCGACTCGTCGAGCACGGTGCGGAGCTTCTTGCGCTGGCCGACCGGAGAGATGCCGCCGCGCACATACCCCGTCGTGCGCTCCGCCAGCGCCGGGTCGGCCATCACGGCCCGCTTGCCGCCCACCGCGGTCGCCAGTGCCTTCAGGTCCAGCGAGCCCGCCACCGGGACCACCCCGACCACCAGCGCGCCGTCCACGTCCGCCACCAGCGTCTTGAAGACCCGGTCGGGGGACACGCCCATCGCCTCGGCGGCTTCCTCGCCGTAGGAGGGATGGGACGGGTCGTGCTCGTAGGAGTGGACGGTGAATTCCATCCCAGCGGCCGTCAGCGCCACCGTCGCGGGCGTCCCGCCCGGCTGCTGCTTCTTCGTCTTCTTAGCCATCCCGGCCGTTCCTCGAGGGTGCGCGTCAGTTCAGACTCGTCGGACCGCGCGTCAGCTCCGACGCCGGCAACGACGGCAGACTACGGATGATCGCCGTCTCCGAGCGAAGCAGTTTCAGCTCGTCACGGAGCCGGGAGGCGGTGTCCGGGGCCTGGAGAAGCCGCTGCTTCGTCGGCGTGTCCAGCATCACCGCCGCCGCGACCAGGTAGGACACCACCGCCGGTTCGTCCGGCAGGTCCGCGCCCGTCGACAGCGACCTCTCGCGGGCGCCCGCCAGCCGTTTCTGGTACTGCCGGAACGCCCGCAGCACGCCCTCGGCGAGCGCGCCCGCCTCGTCGCCCGGCTCCTCCGCCAGCTCCTCCAGCTCCGCCGTCAGATAGGGGCCCGACGCGTCCACCGAGAGCAGACGGACGCGCGTGGTGCCCGTGGCGAGCGCCTCGAAGGTGCCGTCGGCCCGCTCCCGGATCGTGGCCGCGTCGGCGATGCAGCCGACCCCGTGGAACGCCTTGGCCGGATCGGGGCCGAAGCCCGCGGCGGGTCCGTGCGCTGGCAGCGCCGTCGGATCCGGCATGCCCGGGGCGCTGGGCGCCACCTCGTGGCCGTCGCGGATCGCGACGACGGCGAAGCGGCGCGGTTCGTCCTCGGGGGTCTTCAGGAGCTCGCGCATCATGGCGCGATAACGCTCCTCGAAGATGTTCAGCGGGAGCACGAGCCCCGGGAACAGCACCGAGTTCAGCGGGAAGAGCGGGAGCCGGACGGTGGTCACGACGGGAAAGCCTAATGGTCGCGAGCGGGCGCGCGTCCGGCATGCTCACTCCGCGGAAGGAGCCGGCGCACCGAATCCGCGGATCGTGCCGCCGCCACCTCCCGGAGCACGCCCTGCCGCAGGTCCAGGAACACACCCAGGGGATCGTCACCGACGCGGTCCCACGGGAACGACGTGGCGTACGGGCCGGTCATGCGCAGCTGCGTCAGCGCGTCCTCCCAGCGACTCAGCCCGACCAGCACGAAGGTGAGGAGGTTGCGTGTCTCGGCGAGCCCCGGGTCGCCCGCCGCATACCCCACGGACAGTGCGGCCGCCCGGTCCGCCGCCGCGTCCAGCCGGCCGCGGTCCACGACCGCCCCGCCGTCGTCCCGCAGATAGGCGTAGGCCGCACGAAGCGGCAGCGCCTGCACCAGGGAGCCGGGCAGCGCGTCCTGGGCGGCGGTCTCGGCGAAGTCGAAGCACTCGCTGTGCGACCCGTGCCAGGACGAGGAGAGATGGCGCAGGGCCGCCACATGACAGCCGTAGTGGTGCGGGGAGCGGCTCACCGCCTCGCCCCAGAGCCGCTCGAACTCACGGTGCCCCGCGCCGGTGCCGTGGGCGTGGTCCAGCGCCACCCGCCACGGCACCGGGTCGCGCGGATCGCCCTCGGTGGCCGCCTTGACCAACGGGGCTATCTTGCGCAGGAGTTCGGCGCGAGCGGGCGACTCCCAGGCGCCGGCCAGGGCCAGTTCCGCCTTCACCAGCAGCGCGTCCGGATCGTCCGGTGCCAGGGCGCACCAGTCCGCGAACCACTCGCCGCGCGAGCGAGCGAAGGCCGCCAGCCGCACCACGTACCGGTCGCGGTCCTCCCACTCGGCGGCCTCCCGCGTGGTCGCGAGCAGTGTGGCCGCCGGGCCGTGATCGCCGCGGCCCGCCGCGACCAGCACCGGTGCGAGGCGCCCGTCGGGCGCGTCGAGCAGGACCTCGTCGTCCGCGGGCAGCCCGGCGGCGAGGTGGGGGGAAGTCCGGCCCGGACGGGTGAACGCGCGCAGCATTGCCATGGTATCGACCATTGAAAAGCCGCAGGTCGGGGATGCGCCAGAGCTGTCACGGAATCTCTGGTTGGTTGTACGCCCGGCAGTCAAGAATAGGTAAAATGCAACTGTTTCATAGGTGTTGAGACCTATGCGCAGACCACCCGGCCGGAGGCCGTCAGCCCCGCCGCAGCAGCCTCGTCGCCCCCGCCGCGACCGTCGTCGCCAGGATCCAGCCCAGCAGGATCACCACTGCGGACAGCCACTGCCAGCCGCCGCTGAGCTGCCACTGGCCCACCTGGCCGAGATCGATGACCGGCAGCAGCAGATCGAGGGCGAAGAGGGAGGGGTTCCACGCCGGGTGACCGTCCTTGTTCACCGGCGGATGGCTCGCATGCGAGAACGCGAGTGAGGCCGCCGCCCACAGCACCGCCATCCACACCGCCGCGCGACCCGGCCGGTAGCCGTAGGCCACCGTCCAGTCCTGCGCGTACCCCCACAGTTTGGCCGCGAGAGGCAGGGTCTCGCGGCGGCGGCGCTGCTTGGCGAGCAGCACCTCCCGCGCGTCCTCGTCCTCACCGGAGTTGCGCAGCACGGTCGCGAGCCGCTCGTACGGCTCCGGGTGGTACTCCGCGGTCGCCGCGGCCACCCACTCCAGGCGCCGGGCGAGCGGGAAGGCGTCCTGAGGGACGAGGTTCTCGTAGGTGAAGCCGCCCATGTGCAGGTTGCCGAGGGCCGGCCAGCTCGTCCACCGGTCGACGAGGGTCACGATCCTCGCTCCGGAGAGGACCACCTTTCCCCGCTCCGGCCGCTCGCCCAGGAAGCGCAGCTCGGGCGCCTGCACCCGGCGCAGGGACAGCTCCTGGTCGTCGTCGAGCACGAACCGGGCCTGGTCCAGGTCGAGCGCGTCACCGAACCGCCCGTCGTCCAGCCGGACCCCGCCCCGGCACTCGAAGCGCTGCACCCGCGTTCCGCGCGCGGGTGTGGTGCCGCTGGTCAGCGGCGGATTGCCGATGCCCGCGGGGGTGAGATACAGCGTCCGCTCGACCGTCAGCTGGGGGGCGTTCAGCGCCAGCCGGGTGTACGGGTTGTTCAGCCGGGCCCCGCGCAGGCTCAGCGAGACGCCGACGGTGGCGCTGCGCAGGCTCAGCTCGCCGTGCGTCTCCAGCATCTCGGCCTGCAGGTCCTGTCCGACGGTCAGCCCGTCCGCGATGATCGAGCGGCCGCGCCGGTCCTGGTGGACGACGGCCTGGTTGATCAGCAGATCGGTGCCGATGTGCGCGTCGGTGAGCCGTACCCCGTTGTGGATGCGGCAGCGGGGCAGGTGCAGATCGCCCTCGGTCTGCAGCCGCGCCGCCTCCAGCCGCGGGACCGAGCAGTCCGCCAGCCGTACGGTAGTGAAGCGGGCCTCCGGCAGCAGGACCTCCTTCTCGAACCGGCAGCCACTGAATTCCACGTAGGGCACGATCGTGCCGCCGGCCAGATCCAGCGTGTCCGTGATCTGCACTCCGGTCAGCTTGAGGGAGGCGACCCGGCCCGCCAGCGCGGGCGGTCCGTCCAGGAGCAGCCATGCCACGATCCGCGCCCGGACACTGCGCTCGGGTCCCCAGGGGTGCTCGCCGTGCGGATCGTCCACGGCGGCGTCCCCGCTGCGCAGGTCGTAGACGCTGCCGTCGCGGAAGGCCTGCCACATCCCGGCCTCGGCGGCGGTCAGGTCCTCCGGCGGCTCGCCGGTGCGGATGCCGGCACCCTCGGTCACAGCACTTCCCTCCCTCCCCGGCTACTCGCGGGTTTGGTACCGACCGTTGATGCCCGCTGTGTGACGGACCGAACGCTATTGGTGAAGATGATCTTCCGGGTTCGGTACCGGCCACCCTGATCCGGCCATCCGGGCGCCGCCTCCGGCATCGGATCCGGCCGCCCGCGAGACCCGGGAGCCGCGAGCCGGGCAGCGCCCCTGGCCGCCGCGGCCGGGCCGCGGACCGGGTGGCGTGGGTGGGTGGCCGCAGCGACGGCGGCGGGTCCGACACGCGCGACTGCCGGTTCCGGGTGGTGCCCGTTTCGCCGCTCCCGGCCCTCCCCACCACCCGCGCTCCGGCCGCCACGGAAGCGGCCCGCGCGCCCACGCTCTGTATCAGCCATTGATACGGCCGTCCAGCAGAGCAAGGCCGTCTGAGAGAATTGGCCCTGTGATCTCCCGAATCGATCTGCGCGGCGACGCCCTCCCCGAGGGTCCCGCCCTGCGTGCCCTGCTGCCCCGAGCCGACTTCGACGTTCAGGCCGCCCTGGAGAAGGTGCGTCCGATCTGCGAAGCCGTGCATCATCGCGGCGACGCGGCGCTGATCGACTTCGCCGAGAAGTTCGACGGGGTGCGCCTTGAGTCCGTACGGGTCCCGGCCGAGGCGCTCACCAAGGCGCTCGACCAGCTCGACCCGGATGTGCGCGCGGCCCTGGAGGAGTCCATCCGCCGTGCCCGCCTGGTCCACCGCGAGCAGCGCCGCAGCGCACACACCACACATGTCGTACCCGGCGGCTCGGTCACCGAGAAGTGGGTGCCGGTGCAGCGCGTAGGCCTCTACGCGCCCGGCGGACGCTCGGTGTACCCGTCGTCCGTGGTGATGAACGTGGTGCCCGCGCAGGAGGCCGGCGTCGAGTCGATCGCCCTCGCCTCCCCGGCGCAGGCCGAGTTCGGCGGACTGCCGCACCCCACGATCCTCGCCGCCTGCGCCCTGCTCGGCGTCGACGAGGTGTACGCGGCGGGCGGCGCGACCGCGGTCGCGATGTTCGCGTACGGCACCGAGTCCTGCCCGCCCGCCGACATGGTCACCGGCCCCGGCAACATCTGGGTGGCCGCGGCCAAGCGCTACTTCACCGGCAGGATCGGCATCGACACCGAGGCCGGACCCACCGAGATCGCGGTCCTCGCGGACGAGACGGCCGACCCGGTGCACGTGGCCTCGGACCTGATCAGCCAGGCCGAGCACGACCCGCTCGCCGCCGCCGTCCTCGTCACCGACTCCGCAGAGCTCGCCGACGCGGTGGAGAAGGAACTGGCGCCGCAGGTCGAGGCCACCAAGCACATCGAGGACCGGATCCGTCCGGCACTCGCCGGGAAGCAGTCCGCGATCGTGCTGGTGGACGGGGTCGACGAGGGCCTGCGGGTGGTCGACGCCTACGGTGCCGAGCACCTGGAGATCCAGACGGCGGACGCCGCCCGGGTCGCCGAGCGGGTACGGAACGCGGGCGCGATCTTCGTCGGCCCCTGGGCGCCGGTCTCGCTGGGCGACTACGCGGCCGGCTCCAACCATGTGCTCCCGACCGGCGGCTGCGCCTGCCACTCCTCGGGACTGTCCGTCCAGTCGTTCCTGCGCGGCATCCACATCGTCGACTACACGAAGGACGCGCTGGCCGATGTGGCGCACCACGTGGTGACGCTGGCGGAGGCGGAGGACCTGCCCGCGCACGGCGCGGCGATCAAGGCCAGGTTCGGCTGGAAGGTGCCTGAGAGCAAGTGAGCTTCGGAATCGACGATCTCCCCGTACGGGACGAGCTGCGCGGCAAGTCCCCTTACGGAGCGCCCCAGTTGGACGTCCCCGTACGGCTGAACACGAACGAGAACCCGTACCCGCTGCCCGAGCCGCTGGTCGAACGGATCACCGAGCGTGTGCGCGAGGCCGCCCGGGATCTCAACCGCTACCCGGACCGGGACGCGGTCGAACTGCGCACCAGGCTCGCCGAGTACCTGACGAAGACCGCCGGGCACGAGGTCGGCCTCGAGAACGTCTGGGCGGCCAACGGCTCCAACGAGGTCATCCAGCAGCTGCTGCAGACCTTCGGCGGACCGGGCCGCACGGCGATCGGCTTCGAGCCGTCGTACTCGATGCACGCGCTGATCGCCCGCGGCACGGGCACCGGCTGGATCTCCGGCCCGCGGGGCGAGGACTTCACGATCGACGTCGCCGCCGCCGAGCAGTCCATCGCCGAGAACCGGCCGGACGTCGTCTTCATCACGACCCCCAACAACCCCACCGGCAACGCGGTGCCCGCCACGACGGTCCTCGCCCTGTACGAGGCCGCCCAGGCGGCCAAGCCGTCCATGGTCGTCGTGGACGAGGCGTACATCGAGTTCAGCCACGGCGCATCGCTGCTGCCGCTGCTCGAAGGTCGGCCGAATCTCGTCGTGTCGCGGACCATGTCGAAGGCGTTCGGGGCCGCCGGCCTCCGCCTCGGCTACCTGGCCGCGCACCCCGCGGTCGTGGACGCCGTCCAGCTCGTACGGCTGCCGTACCACCTGTCCGCGGTCACCCAGGCGACCGCTTTGGCCGCGCTGGAGCACACCGACACGCTGCTGAAGTTCGTGGAGCAGCTGAAGTCCGAGCGGGACCGGCTGGTCGCCGAACTGCGCGCGATCGGCTACGAGGTCACCGAGTCCGACGCGAACTTCGTGCAGTTCGGACGGTTCGCCGACGCCCACGAGGCCTGGCGGAGGATCCTCGACCGGGGCGTCCTGGTCCGGGACAACGGCGTCCCGGGGTGGCTGCGGGTGTCCGCCGGAACCCCGCAGGAGAACGACGCGTTCCTCGACGCGGTACGTGAACTGAAGAAGGAGCAGAGCGCATGACTCGCGAGGGGCGCCTCGGAAGAATCGAGCGCATCACCAAGGAGACCTCGGTCATGGTCGAGATCGACCTCGACGGCACCGGGAAGACCGACATCGCGACGGGTGTCGGTTTCTACGACCACATGCTGGACCAGCTCGGCCGGCACGGTCTGTTCGACCTGACCGTCAAGACCGACGGCGATCTGCACATCGACACGCACCACACGATCGAGGACACCGCCCTCGCGCTCGGCGCCGCCTTCAAGCAGGCGCTCGGCGACAAGGTGGGGATCTACCGCTTCGGCAACTGCACGGTCCCGCTGGACGAGTCGCTCGCCCAGGTCACGGTCGACCTGTCCGGCCGCCCCTACCTCGTGCACACCGAGCCCGAGAACATGGCCCCGATGATCGGTGAGTACGACACCACCATGACCCGGCACATCCTGGAGTCCTTCGTGGCCCAGGCGCAGATAGCGCTGCACGTGCACGTGCCGTACGGACGGAACGCGCACCACATCGTGGAGTGCCAGTTCAAGGCCCTGGCGCGGGCGCTGCGCTACGCGAGCGAGCGCGACCCCCGCGCCGCCGGCATCCTCCCCTCCACGAAGGGCGCGCTGTAAATCCATGAACGGTCTGTCCACCGTCCTGATCGTCGTCGGCCTCTTCCTCGTCGGCGGAATCATCTCCTTCGCCAAGCAGCAGATGCCGAAGAGCCTCATCGTGCTGCTCTCGATCAGCGCGGGCCTGTGTCTCGTCGCGGGCGTCATGCGGCTGGAGGTGTGGAATTGAGCAGTACGGGCACGAAGCCGCGCGTCGTCGTCTTCGACTACGGCTTCGGCAACGTGCGCTCCGCCGAGCGCGCCCTCGCCCGCGCGGGAGCCGACGTCGAGATCACCCGTGACTACGACGAGGCCATGAACGCGGACGGCCTGCTGGTGCCGGGAGTCGGCGCCTTCGCCGCCTGCATGCAGGGGCTGAGGGAGGCGCGCGGCGACTGGATCATCGACCGCCGCCTGTCCGGCGAGCGTCCGGTGATGGGCATCTGCGTCGGCATGCAGATCCTGTTCGCCCGCGGCATCGAGCACGGCGTGGAGAGCGAGGGCCTGGACGAGTGGCCCGGCTCGGTCGAGCCGCTCGAGGCCGACATCGTCCCCCACATGGGCTGGAACACGGTCGAAGCACCGGCCGACTCCGAGCTGTTCGCCGGCCTGGACGCGGGCGCCCGCTTCTACTTCGTGCACTCCTACGCCGTCCACGACTGGCGGCTGGAGCCCACCAACCCGCTGCTGCACCCGCCCAAGGTGACCTGGTCGACGCACGGCAAGCCCTTCGTGGCCGCCGTGGAGAACGGCGCCCTGTGGGCCACGCAGTTCCACCCCGAGAAGTCCGGCGACGCCGGAGCGCAGCTGCTCACCAACTGGATCGGAACCCTGTAGACCATGGCCAAGCTCGAACTCCTCCCCGCGGTCGACGTCCGTGACGGCCAGGCCGTCCGGCTCGTGCACGGCGAGTCCGGCACGGAGACCTCGTACGGCTCCCCGCTGGAGGCCGCCCTCACCTGGCAGGCGGCGGGCGCCGAGTGGCTGCATCTGGTCGACCTGGACGCCGCGTTCGGCACCGGTGACAACCGCGCGCTCATCGCCGAGGTCACCAAGGCGATGGACATCAAGGTGGAGCTGTCCGGCGGCATCCGTGACGACGACACGCTGGCCGCCGCACTGGCCACCGGCTGCACCCGAGTGAACCTCGGCACGGCAGCCCTGGAGACCCCTGAGTGGGTCGCCAAGGTGATCGCCCGGCACGGCGACCGGATCGCCGTCGGTCTGGACGTACGGGGCACCACCCTGCGCGGACGCGGCTGGACCCGCGACGGCGGCGACCTCTACGAGACGCTGGAGCGCCTCGACAAGGAGGGCTGCGCGCGGTACGTGGTCACCGACATCGCCAAGGACGGCACGCTCCAGGGCCCGAACCTGGAGCTGCTGAAGAACGTCTGCGCCGCCACCGACCGCCCGGTCGTGGCCTCCGGCGGCGTGTCGTCCCTGGACGACCTGCGGGCGATCGCCGGTCTCGTCCCGCTCGGTGTCGAGGGGGCCATCGTCGGGAAGGCCCTGTACGCGAGGGCGTTCACCCTGGAAGAGGCCTTGGAGGCTGTGTCGTCATGACGTCGGATGCCGTGCGGCGGGTGCGGAGCGGAAGCCCTTGGGAGGAGACCTTCGGTTTTGCGCGGGCCGTCGCGGCGGGCGACCGTGTGCTGGTGGCCGGTACGACGGCCTTCAAGGGCCGCGTGCTCTACGGGGAGGGCGATCCCTACGAGCAGGCGAAGGTGGCGTTCACCAGCGCGCTCGAGGCGATCGCCGAGTTCGGGCTCGGTCCCGAGTCGGTGCTCCGGACCCGGATGTACCTGACCCATCTGCGGGACGTCGACGATGTGGGCCGGGCCCACAAGGAGATCTTCGACTCCGTACGCCCGGCCGCGACCCTGCTGGTCGTGGAGGGCTTCATCGACCCGCGCATCCTGGTCGAAGTGGAACTGGAAGCCTTCAGAGGCTAGAAGCAGCAAGAGGAGCCGTGGATTCATGACCCTGGCGGTCCGAGTCATCCCCTGCCTGGACGTGGACAACGGCCGGGTCGTCAAGGGCGTCAACTTCCAGAACCTGCGCGACGCGGGTGACCCCGTCGAGATGGCCAAGGTGTACGACACCGAGGGCGCCGACGAACTGACGTTCCTGGACATCACCGCGTCCTCGGGCAACCGCGAGACGACGTACGACGTGGTGCGGCGCACCGCCGAGCAGGTCTTCATCCCGCTGACGGTCGGCGGCGGCGTGCGTACGGCGGAGGACGTGGACAGGCTGCTGCGGGCGGGCGCCGACAAGGTGGGCGTCAACACCGCGGCGATCGCCCGCCCGGACCTGATCCGCGAGATCGCCGAGCGGTTCGGGCGGCAGGTGCTCGTGCTGTCGGTGGACGCGCGCCGCACGGAGTCCGGTGCGTTCGAGGTGACCACCCACGGCGGGCGCCGCGGCACGGGCATCGACGCGGTCGAGTGGGCGCACCGGGCCGCCGAGCTGGGCGCGGGCGAGATCCTGCTCAACTCGATGGACGCGGACGGCACGAAGGACGGCTACGACCTGGAGATGATCGCGGCCGTACGCAAGCACGTGACCGTGCCCGTCATCGCGTCCGGCGGCGCCGGCAAGCTCGCCGACTTCCCGCCTGCCGTCGCCGCGGGCGCGGACGCGGTGCTCGCGGCGTCCGTGTTCCACTTCGGGGACCTGCGGATCGGCGAGGTGAAGGAGACGCTGCGGGGAGCGGGACACCCGGTGCGGTGACGATGCGCCCGGCCTCGAGCCCCGGTTGCCTTCGGGCGACCGGGGCTTCTTGCTGACCGGAGCCGGTTCGGATGCGAACTGACCGGAGCCGGTTCGGATGCGAACTGACCGGAGCCGGTTCGGATGCGAACTGACCGGAGCCGGTTCGGATGCGAAAGGGAAGTTGCGCAAAATTTATTGCGCAATTTTTCCTTCGCATCTAGCCTGACGGCATGGGCGACAAGGAGAGAGACCGCCGCATCACCGACCTGGGCACCCTCAAGGCACTGGCCCATCCGCTGCGGATGAAGCTCTACCGAGGGCTGATCATCGCGCGCGCGGCGACGGCCTCGCAGTTGGCCGAGCAGGTCGACGAGGCGGTCTCCCTGGTCAGCTACCACCTGCGCAAGCTCGCCGACTACGGGCTCATCGAGGAGGCCGAACCGCGCAGCACCGACAGCCGGGAGCGCTGGTGGGAGCCCGCCTCCGACGGTGTGAGCATCCGGCACGAGGACTTCCGCGACGCCCCCGAGAAGGCGGCCGCGCACACGGCGGCGAGCCGGCTGTTCTTCGAGCAGCGCGCCGAGATGTACCGGCGGTACCTGGACGAGCGGGAGTACTGGGGCCCCGAGTGGAACCGCGCCGCCGAGTCCACGGAGTCCGTGCTCCGGCTGACCCCCGGCGAACTGCTCGAACTGGTCAAAGAACTCCAGGCTCTCCTGCGCCGGTACGAGGAGCGGGGCCGGGCCTCCGACGCGGCCGGGGACACCGAGGGCCGCGAGACCGTCGCCGTGCACGCGAACGCCTTCCCGTTCCGCATCTGATCCGCCCTCGCTCCGCGCCCCTGCCACGACCCGCGCCCTGGGGGACCCGTCGATGACCGTCACCGCCGTACGCCCGGCCTCCGCCGTGGACCGGCCCGCCCACCGCGATCCGAACGTGCTGCTCTGGCTGGGCGCGTACACCTCGGCCGCGATGGGCGACAGCGTCTACTACATCGCCCTGTCCTGGGCCGCCGTACGGGCCGGGACGCCCGCCGAGGCGGGGCTCGTGACGGCCGCCAGTGCCATGCCGCGGGCGCTGCTGATGCTCGGTGGGGGAGTGGTGGCCGACCGGTACGGACCGCGGCGGGTGGTCGTCGGCAGCAGCGCGGTGCGCTGCGCCCTCGTCATCGCCGCCGCGGCGCTGCTCCTCGCGACCAGCCCCGGACTGTGGACGCTGGGCGCGGTGGCGGTCCTCTTCGGCGTCGTCGACGCGGTCTTCCTGCCCGCCGCGGGCGCCCTGCCCGCCCGGATCGCCGCGCCGGCTCAGCTCGCCCGGGTCCAGGGCATGCGGGGCCTCGCCGTCCGGCTCGCCACCGTCCTCGGCGGG
The DNA here is from genome assembly GCF_040644975.1 of Streptomyces sp. NPDC046900. NCBI lineage: Bacteria > Bacillati > Actinomycetota > Actinomycetes > Kitasatosporales > Streptomycetaceae > Streptomyces > Streptomyces sp. NPDC046900. The sequence continues at coordinate 188,227 of NZ_JBEYXD010000004.1, forward strand.
CCGCTCGGCGGACTCGGTGTCGCGCTCGGTGGCACCGCGGGCGCCTTCGGGCTCGCCGCACTGCTGATCGCCGCTTCCCTGCCGCTGCTGGCCACCCTCCGCATCGGGGTGCTCGGGCCCGACGGCATCGAGGAGCGGCACGGCGTCCTGGCCGAGTTGTGCGACGGCCTGCGGCAGGTACGCCGGAGCCCCGTCCTGCGCGCGCTGGTCCCGGTCATCGCCCTGAGCGACCTCGGCTTCGTGGGTCCGATGAACCTCGGGCTGACCCTGCTGGCGCAGCAGCGCGGCTGGGGCTCGTCCGGCATGGGCTGGGTGCTCGCCGGGTTCGGTACCGGAGCGGGGGCCGTGTCACTGCTGCTCACCTTCCGCGGACGGCTGCCCCGCGCGGGACTGGTCCTGGCGGTGGCCGAAGTCGCGAGTGCGGTGGCGATCGGCGGACTCGCCCAGGTGCCGGCCGTGGCCGCCGCGACCGGTGTCGCTCTGCTGATCGGGATGCTGTCCGGGCTGGGCGGGGCACTGAGCGGAGCGCTGGTGCAGGCCGCGGCCGGCCCCGCCTACGCCGGCCGGGTCACCGCCGTCTCCACCCTTGTCAGCTTCGGTGTCGCACCGCTCACCTTCCCACTGGTCGGCGTCGCTGTGGAGCGGTGGGGGACCGGTCCCGTCTTCGCGGGCTGTGCCGTCATCTGCGCCGTGAGCGGCATCCTGGCGCTCTGCTCGGGCCTCTTGCGCCGTGCCGAACTCCCTCGCTGACCGCCCGGCCCGCCGTCAACGGTGCCGAACACGGCGACCGGGAGCGTGTTCCAGGCGCGCGCTCCCGGCGCGCGCCTGGAACAGCTCTCAGATCCCCAGCTCCTTCGCTTCCTGCACCTGGGCGACCGCGTCCTTGTCGCCCTCCAGCTCCACGTCCGCCACCCGCTGCCGTCCCATGGCGAACATCAGCAGCTCCGAGGGCTCCCCGGTGACCGTCACGACCGGCGTGCCCCGGTGCGCGACCGCCGTCTGCCCGTCGGGGCGGCGCAGCACAAGACCCGTGGGCGCGCCCCGGCCGGTCAGCCGGGCCGTCCGCTCCAGCCGCGACCACAGCGCGTCCTGGAAGACCGGGTCCAGCTCGCGCGGCGTCCAGTCGGGCTGCGCCCTGCGGACGTCCTCGGTGTGGACGTAGAACTCGACCGTGTTCGACATCTCGTCGATCTGCTTCAGCGAGAAGGGCGAGAAGCGCGGCGGCCCGGTACGGATGAGCTGGATCAGCTCCTCGTACGGCTTCGATGCGAACTCCTCCATCACCTTCTCCAGGCGCGGCGCGAGTTGCTTGATCAGGATGCCCCCGGCGGCGTCCGGGCGGCGCTCGCGCACCACGACGTGCGCGGCGAGGTCACGGGTGTCCCAGCCCTCGCAGAGGGTCGGGGCGTCCGGGCCCGTCGCCTCCAACAGGTCGGCGAGGAGAAGTCGTTCACGCTTGGCATGGGTCGACATGCAGTCAGCGTACGACCCGGGGAAGGGTCCGCCCACCGGACGGTGGCCCGGCCCGCCGGTGCGGCGCGGCACAATGGTCCGCATGACCGGCACGTCTGACCCCAACAGGCCCAGCGGCCTGGACCCCGCCATCTCCGCGCGCCTCAAGCGCAGCGCCGACGGGCTGCTCCCCGCGATCGCCCAGCAGTACGACACGGGGGAGGTGCTGATGCTCGGCTGGATGGACGACGAGGCGCTGCACCGCACCCTGACCACGGGGCGCTGCACGTACTGGTCGCGCAGCAGGCAGGAGTACTGGGTCAAGGGCGACACGTCCGGCCACGTCCAGCACGTCAAGTCGGTCGCCCTGGACTGTGACGCCGACACCCTGCTGGTCAAGGTCGACCAGGTGGGCGCCGCCTGCCACACCGGCGACCGCACCTGCTTCGAGGCCGACGTGCTGCTCGCGGACTCCGCCCGCTGCGTACCGGCCGCAGATCAGTAGGGTCGGCCGCCATGGACCTCGAGACGTTCCGCAAGCTGGCCACCGACCGCCGTGTCATCCCGGTCACGCGCAAGCTCCTCGCCGACGGCGACACCCCGGTCGCCCTCTACCGCAAACTCGCCGCGGAGCGCCCGGGCACCTTCCTGCTGGAGTCCGCCGAGAACGGCCGCTCCTGGTCCCGCTACTCCTTCGTGGGCGTGCGCTCGGCGGCGACGCTGACCGAGCGCGACGGCCAGGCCCACTGGCTCGGCACTCCGCCGGTCGGCGTCCCCGCCCAGGGTGACCCGCTCGCCGCCCTGCGCGCCACCGTCGAGACCCTGCACACCCCCCGGGACCTCGCCGAGGGCCTGGGCCTGCCGCCCTTCACCGGCGGCATGGTCGGCTATCTGGGCTACGACATCGTGCGCCGCCTGGAGAAGATCGGCCCCGGGGAGCGGGACGACCTCCGGCTCCCGGAGCTGACCATGCTCCTCACCAGCGACCTCGCGGTCATGGACCACTGGGAGGGCTCGGTCCTGCTGATCGCCAACGCGATCAACCACAACGACCTCGAGACGGGCGTCGACGAGGCCTACGCGGACGCGGTGGCACGCCTCGACGCGATGGAGGCCGACCTCTCCCGCGCGGTCGCCCAGCCGCCCGCCGTCCTCCCGCCGTCGGAACTGCCCGAGTACACGGCCCTGTGGGGCGGCAAGGACTTCCAGGAGGCCGTCGAGGACGTCAAGGAGCGCATCCGTGCGGGCGAGGCCTTCCAGGTCGTCCCGTCGCAGCGCTTCGAGACGCCGTGCACGGCCAGCGCGCTGGACGTGTACCGGGTGCTGCGGGCCACCAATCCGTCCCCGTACATGTACCTGTTCCGCTTCGACGGCTTCGACGTCGTGGGCTCCAGCCCGGAAGCGCTGGTCAAGGTCGAGGACGGCCGGGCGATGGTCCACCCCATCGCGGGCACCCGGCCCCGCGGCGCCACCCCGCAGAAGGACCAGGCCCTCGCCGAGGAACTGCTGGCCGACCCCAAGGAACGCGCCGAGCACCTCATGCTCGTGGATCTGGGCCGCAACGACCTCGGGCGGGTCTGCGAGCCCGGCTCGGTGGAGGTCGTCGACTTCATGTCCATCGAGCGGTACTCGCACGTGATGCACATCGTCTCGACCGTGACCGGCCGGGTCTCCGCGGACCGCACCGCCTTCGACGTGCTGACGGCCTGCTTCCCGGCCGGCACGCTCTCTGGCGCGCCCAAGCCACGCGCGATGCAGATCATCGACGAACTGGAGCCGTCCCGGCGCGGCCTGTACGGCGGGTGCGTCGGCTACCTGGACTTCGCGGGCGACTCCGACACCGCCATCGCCATCCGTACGGCACTGCTGCGGGACGGCACGGCCTACGTGCAGGCCGGCGCCGGCATCGTCGCCGACTCCGACCCGGTCGCGGAGGACGACGAGTGCCGCAACAAGGCGGCCGCCGTGCTTCGCGCGGTGCACACGGCCAACCGGCTGGTGTCACTGTGACGTTCGGCCGGTGAAGGCCGCCGTGCCCTTCCGCGGTGAGCAGCCGGGCGGGGCGCCTTCGCCGTTCCTGGGAATTCCATGTGACGTTCGCGGGAATGCCATGGCGCGACAGTTGCGTGATCATGGTTTGACGCGACCCGGGTGACGGCCGGCCGGCGGCTCGGGTGATAGTAGTTGTGTGACAGCCGTACCTCATCCTCGATACGAGGCCGCCGCACCCGACCGGTCCGGCCGCCGCAGCCTCGCCCTGGCCCTGCTGTGCGGGGCGCTCGGCGCGGCCGTGGCGCTGCTCGCCTCCCGCCAGCGCTGGTCGGCGGGAACCGTGGCGGTGGCCGGCGGCGACTTCCCGCTGAAGGTCACGGGCAGCGACGTCACCGGCGTCCCCGCGGCCCTCGCCATAGTGGGCCTCGCAGCACTCGTCGCCGTCTTCGCGGTCCGCAAGGGCGGGCGCCTGCTCGTCGCCGGGCTCCTCGCGCTCTCCGGAGCGGGCACCGTCGCCGCGGCGCTGCTCGGCGCCACGGACAGCTCGGCGCTCGACGAGAAGGCCGCGCAGGCGGCCGGCGACACGGCCGCGACCGCCACCGGGCTCACGTACACCGCCTGGCCCTACGTGGCCGTTGCCGGCGGCGCGCTGATCCTCTTCGCCGGGCTGCTCGCGCTGCGCTACGGGCGGCTCTGGCCCGCGATGTCGGGCCGCTACGAGCGCGACGGCACCCCTCGTCCGCGCAAGGAGAGGCCCGTCGACCCGGACCGCCCGGAGGACCTGTGGAAGGCCCTCGACCGGGGCGAGGACCCGACAGGCGCCTGACCGCCGGCCCGCCGTCCCCTCGGCCGGCGGGGGAGAAGCGTGCCGGATGCCGAGCGCCCGGTGCGGGCCCCACCCCGAGCGCACCTCATACGTGCGGGTACGGGAGAATGGCGCCGAGCGTCCGGCTCACACATGTACATACAGCAAACGAGGAGCAAGTCATGGCGGGCAGCAGTCACGGTCACACCCCGGCCGCCTGGACCGGTGTCATCATCGCCTTCGTCGGTTTCTGCGTCGCGGGCGCCTTCACCGTGATGGCCCAGCCCATCGGCTTCTGGGCGGGCATGGTGATCATCGCTCTCGGCGGCATCGTCGGCGGCCTCATGCGCCAGATGGGCCTCGGCCAGCCGAAGCACCAGGCCCAGTCGGCGCACCAGCCCGCGCGCGCCACGGAGAGCTGAGCTCCCGGACCGCTCACGAGAGGCGGCACCGCGTCCATGAGCGCGGAGGCCGCCTCCGGCATTTCCGGGCCCGATGGGCGTCTCCACCGGAGGACCGGCACAATGCGTGGGGTGAACGCCGAATCCCCCAGCGTGACACCCGCCCGTCCGGACGCCGGAGCCGCCGCCGTATTGCGGCGGACCGCCGTTCCCGCCGGAGTGCTCGCGGGCGTCCTTGCGGCCTTCGCGTACGTCGGGGCGGTCGATCCGAACCAGCCCGGGCACTATCCGGTCTGCCCGCTGCTGCGCTACACCGGCGTGTACTGCCCCGGCTGCGGCGGACTGCGCAGTGCCCACGCCTTCGTGCACGGTGACTTTCTGACGGCACTTCAGGACAACGCCCCGGCCGTCGCCGGCTATCTCCTCTTCGCCGTGGTGTGGGTCCTCTGGGCGGTGCGCGCGGCGCGGGGACGGCCGCTGCGGATCGAACTGCGCCCCGTGCACCTGTGGAGCCTGGGCGCCCTGCTGCTGGTCTTCACGATTGTCCGGAACTTGCCGTTCGGAGGCTGGCTGCACCCTTGATCAGCCGGCGAATGTCCAGGTAGTGGGACCGCCGTCAACCGGATGCGAGACCTACGCCTTCCTCCGGATACCATCACAGTGACCATCGGTTTTCGCCCGCCGAGGCGGTCCGGAGGACCAAGGCTCAACCCCCAGTGAGCCTCTTGAAACATCAACCGTCAGGAAGGGGGCCGCTCGCGTGAGTGTGCTCGACGAGATCATCGACGGAGTCCGTGCCGACCTCGCGGAGCGGCAGGCACGCGTCAGCCTCGACGAACTCAAGGAGCGCGCGGCCAAGGCTCCCGCGGCCAAGGACGGCCTCGCCGCCCTGCGGGGCGAAGGCGTCAAGGTGATCTGCGAGGTCAAGCGCTCCAGCCCGTCGAAGGGCGCCCTCGCCGCGATCGCCGACCCGGCGGGGCTCGCCGCGGACTACGAGGCGGGCGGTGCGTCCGTCATCTCTGTCCTGACCGAGCAGCGCCGTTTCGGCGGCTCGCTGGCCGATCTGGAGGCCGTGCGGGCCCGGGTCGACATCCCGGTGCTGCGCAAGGACTTCATCGTCACGTCGTACCAGCTCTGGGAGGCCCGGGCGTACGGCGCCGACCTCGCGCTGCTGATCGTCGCCGCCCTGGACCAGCCCGCCCTCGAGTCCCTGATCGAGCGCGCCGAGTCCATCGGGCTCACGGCGCTCGTCGAGGTGCACGACGAGGACGAGGTCGACCGTGCGGTGGACGCCGGCGCGAAGGTGATCGGCGTCAACGCACGCAACCTCAAGACCCTGGAGGTCGACCGCTCCACGTTCGAGCGGTTGGCCCCCGAGATCCCCGAGACCATCGTCAAGGTCGCCGAGTCCGGAGTCCGCGGTCCGCACGACCTGATCGCGTACGCCAACGAGGGCGCCGACGCGGTGCTCGTCGGCGAGTCCCTGGTGACCGGACGCGACCCGAAGACGGCGGTCGCCGACCTGGTGGCGGCGGGCGCCCACCCGGCGCTGCGGCACGGACGGGACTGACGTGACGCCGGGATCGGTCCAGTGGCTGCCGGAACCGGCGGTCACACGGGCGGCCGTGCCCCGGTAGGGTTGGCGTCGATGATGCTTCCGATGACCGTGGCGACCAGGGACCCGTATGCCCGTCTCGCCCGTGGGTGCTGGCCGCGTGGCTGCCGTGCCCCCGCGCGGCGGGTGCACGGGCGACGGGTGCGGTATGTCATCGGTGACGAGCCGGGCCAGGTGAACGGGATGCGATGGCGTCGCCCCGTGCGCGCCGGTCACCCGCGATGAGCTGAACGGGCCTCGCCCGTCGGTTGGGGTGCCTTGCCGTCGTCCGCCCACTGCGGCCGCGGTGAGTCCGGCACCCACTTCGCCGTTCTCGGTCGCCCTCGCGGTGCGGCCATGTGCCCACGACGGTTCCGCGCCGTGGGGAGACGGCCCCATGGACAGCGCGCGCACGCTTCCGACGTCACCCGGAAACCCACCCGACCGGGGCTCTGCCCCTGTGAGGTAAGCGCATGCCCAGCGAGTTCTTCATTCCCGACCCCGAAGGTCAGGTCCCCAGCGCCGAGGGGTACTTCGGCGCCTTCGGCGGCAAGTTCATCCCGGAGGCCCTCGTCGCCGCCGTGGACGAGGTCGCCGTCGAGTACGACAAGGCGAAGGCGGACCCCGAGTTCGCCCGCGAGCTCGACGCCCTGCTCGTCGACTACACCGGCCGGCCCAGCGCCCTCACCGAGGTGTCGCGGTTCGCCGAACACGCCGGTGGAGCCCGGGTGTTCCTCAAGCGCGAGGACCTCAACCACACCGGCTCCCACAAGATCAACAACGTGCTCGGTCAGGCCCTGCTCACCAAGCGGATGGGCAAGACGCGGGTCATCGCGGAGACCGGCGCCGGCCAGCACGGTGTCGCCACCGCCACCGCCTGCGCGCTCTTCGGGCTCGACTGCACCGTCTACATGGGCGAGATCGACACCCAGCGGCAGGCTCTCAACGTCGCCCGCATGCGGATGCTCGGCGCCGAGGTCATCGCCGTGAAGTCCGGCTCGCGCACCCTCAAGGACGCCATCAACGAGGCGTTCCGCGACTGGGTCGCCAACGTGGACCACACGCACTACCTGTTCGGGACCGTGGCGGGCCCTCACCCCTTCCCGGCCATGGTGCGGGACTTCCACCGTGTGATCGGTGTGGAGGCGCGGCGGCAGCTCCTCGAGCGCGCCGGGCGGCTGCCCGACGCCGCCATCGCCTGCGTGGGCGGCGGCTCCAACGCGATCGGGCTGTTCCACGCCTTCATCCCGGACACCTCCGTCCGCCTCATCGGCTGCGAGCCCGCCGGCCACGGCATCGAGAGCGGCGAGCACGCGGCCACGCTCACCGCGGGCGAGCCCGGCATCCTGCACGGCTCCCGCTCCTACGTCCTGCAGGACGACGAAGGCCAGATCACCGAGCCGTACTCGATCTCCGCGGGCCTCGACTACCCGGGCATCGGACCCGAGCACGCGTACCTGAAGGACAGCGGCCGCGGCGAGTACCGGGCCGTCACCGACGACGCGGCCATGCAGGCCCTGCGCCTGCTGTCCCGGACCGAGGGCATCATCCCGGCCATCGAGAGCGCCCATGCGCTCGCCGGTGCCCTGGAAGTGGGCAGGGAGCTGGGCAGGGACGGGCTGATCGTCGTCAACCTGTCCGGGCGCGGCGACAAGGACATGGACACGGCCGCCCGCTACTTCGGCCTGTACGACACCGACGCGGCCGTCGCCGCGGACACCGACAGCGAAGCCGCCGAGATCGAGGGGGACGCGAAGTGAGCGGGAACATCCGACTGCTGTCCGACACCCTCGCCGCGGCCAGAGCCGAGGGGCGTTCCGCGCTCATCGCCTATCTGCCGGCCGGCTTCCCGACCGTCGACGGCGGCATCGCGGCCGTCAAGGCAGTCCTGGACGGCGGCGCCGACGTCGTCGAGGTGGGCCTGCCGCACAGCGACCCGGTCCTCGACGGTCCGGTCATCCAGACCGCCGACGACATCGCCCTGCGCGGCGGCGTCAAGATCGCCGACGTGATGCGCACGGTCCGCGAGGCGTACGAGGCGACCGGGAAACCGGTGCTCGTGATGACGTACTGGAACCCGATCGACCGCTACGGCGTGGAACGCTTCACCGCCGAACTGGCCGAGGCGGGCGGGGCCGGCTGCATCCTGCCCGACCTGCCCGTGCAGGAGTCGGCCCTGTGGCGGGAACACGCCGAGAAGCACGGGCTCGCCACGGTCTTCGTCGTGGCGCCCAGCAGCAAGGACGCGAGGCTCGCCGAGATCACGGCGGCGGGCTCCGGCTTCGTCTACGCGGCCTCGCTGATGGGAGTCACCGGCACCCGTGAGACGGTCGGCGCGCAGGCCCAGGATCTGGTCCGCCGCACCCGGGCCACCACCGGTCTGCCCGTCTGCGTCGGCCTCGGCGTCTCCAACGCCGTGCAGGCCGCCGAGGTGGCCGGCTTCGCCGACGGAGTGATCGTCGGTTCGGCGTTCGTCAAGCGCATGCTGGACGCGGAGGACGAGGCCGCCGCCCTCGAGGCCGTGCGGACCCTGGCGGGCGAGCTGGCCGAGGGCGTGCGCGGCAACGCCTGACACCTCGCGGTACTACTCATGTGGGCGAAAGTCCCCCATGACGAAAAAATCGCTCACCCGAACGGGTGGACCTGGGGCCGGGGAGGCGCGCTGCGCCTCCCCGGTTCGTTCTGCCACATGTGAGCGAGAAGAACCGTGATGGAAAGCGCGCAGCCCGTGAGCGGCTGGTGGTCGAGCGAGAGAAGCGCAGGACTGCGGAGAAGCGCCGCCGGACGCTGATCGTGGGCGCCTCGATCGTCTGTGTCCTGGCCCTGGCGACAGTGGTGGGCGTCCTCGCGGCGAACGCCGGCAAGAGTGGCAAGAGCGGCGCCTCGGGCCCCGCCACCGCACCCTCGGGGGCGACGGGCAAGGACGGCCTGGCGATCCCGGTCGGCCAGGACACCGCCAAGTCGACCCTCACGGTCTGGGAGGACTTCCGCTGCCCGGCCTGCCAGGCCTTCGAGACCGCCTATCGCCCGACCATCCACGAGTTGGTCGACGCCGGCCACCTGAAGATCGAATACCACCTCGTCACGCTCATCGACGGGAATCTGGGCGGCAGCGGCTCGCTCCGCGCGGCCAACGCGGCGGCCTGTGCGCAGGACGCCGGGAAGTTCTGGGACTACCACGACGTGCTGTACCAGAACCAGCCCAAGGAGACGCAGGACACATACGCGGACAACGGCAAGCTCCTCGAGCTGGCGGACAAGGTCCCGGGGCTGAGGACCCCCGAGTTCGAGAAGTGCGCCAAGGACGGTACGCACGACAGCTGGGTGACCAAGTCGAACGCCGCGTTCCAGAGCGGCGGCTTCAGCGGTACGCCGACCGTCCTCCTCGGCGGGAAGGACATCTACGCGGACCGGACGATGACACCGGCCAAGCTGAAGCAGTTGGTGGAAGCAGAGAACAAGTCCTGAGGCGCCTGTGGTCCAGTGACGCCCCCGGTGCCACGGCACCGGGGGCGGTCTACGTTATGGACCCGTAGCCCGGTGGGTTGCCACGCTGCGTGTCCGGCAAGGTAGCGTCGTTCCTGCCATGGAACTTGCCTACATTCCCAGCCCCTCGCGCGGAGTGCTGTACCTCGGCCCCATTCCGCTGCGCGGCTACGCCTTCTGCATCATCATCGGAGTCTTCGTAGCCGTGTGGCTCGGCAACAGGCGCTGGATCGCCCGTGGCGGCCGGTCCGGCACGGTGGCCGACATCGCGGTCTGGGCCGTGCCCTTCGGACTCGTGGGCGGCCGGCTCTACCACGTGATCACGGACTACGAGCTGTACTTCAGCGACGGCCGTAACTGGGTGGACGCGTTCAAGGTCTGGCAGGGCGGACTCGGCATCTGGGGAGCCATCGCGCTCGGGGCGCTCGGCGCCTGGATCGGCTGCCGGCGCCGGGGCATCCCGCTGCCCGCCTACGCGGACGCCGTCGCGCCCGGCATCGCCTTCGCGCAGGCGATCGGCCGCTGGGGCAACTGGTTCAACCAGGAGCTGTACGGACGGCCGACGGATCTGCCCTGGGCGCTGCACATCACCTCGTCGACGGACGGCCGGGTGCCGGGCTACTACCACCCGACGTTCCTGTACGAGTCGCTGTGGTGCATCGGGGTCGGACTCCTGGTGATCTGGGCCGACCGCCGCTTCAAGCTGGGCCACGGGCGGGCGTTCGCACTGTACGTGGCCGCCTACTGCGTGGGCCGCGGCTGGATCGAGTACATGCGGGTCGACGACGCGCACCACTTCCTCGGCCTGCGGCTGAACGACTGGACCGCGATGCTCGTGTTCCTGCTCGCCGTGGCCTACATCGTGGTGTCGGCGCGGCTGCGGCCGGGCCGGGAGGAAATCGTGGAGGCGGGCCTGAGCACCGACGGCGCTGCCCCCGCGAGCGACGAGGGCTCCGCCGAAGGGGAGCCGGAGAAGAAGGCCGGGTCCGAGCCGGAGGACGCGGAGCCCGCCGCCACGGAGACGGAGGCGGCGCGGACCACCGAGGACCCGGAGGCGGCCGACAAGTCTGCGGCCGCCGAGGACTCCGGGGCCGCCGGGGTTTCCGAGAAGGCCGACGACTCCGGGACGACCGGGGCTTCCGAGACGTCGAAGCCGTCGAAGGACGAAGCGGGGTCGGCGAAGAAGGCCTGAGCGTCCGTACATCGCCGGGGGCGCCGTATCGCCGGATACGGCGCCCCCGGCGTGTTCAGGACGCTCCGGGCCCTCAGCGTCTTCTGCGGGCCAGTGACAGCGTCCGCTGTGCCTCCCTGACCACCGCCGTGTCGATGAAGCGGCCGTCCGGGAGCGCCTGGGCCCCCGGCTCCCTGGCCGCCGCCTTCAGGATCTCCTCGGCACGGGAGATCTCCCCCGCGGTGGGCGCGTAGGCGCGTTCGATGACCGGGAGCTGGCGCGGGTGGATCGCCGCGCGGCCCAGAAAGCCCAGCGCGCGGCCGTGGGCGCAGGACGCCGCCAGGCCCTCGAGGTCCCGGGTGTCCGGGTAGACCGACTGGGACGGCGGAGGCAGTGCCGCCGCGCGTGCGGCCACCACCACGCGCGCCCGTGACCAGTCCAGTCCCGCGTCCTCCCGTACCCCGAGGTCCGCCCGGAGGTCGGCCTCACCCAGGGCGATGCCCCGCACAGCCGGATGGGCCGCCGCGATCGCGAACGCCCGCTCCACACCCAGAGCCGTCTCCAGAAGGGCGTAGAGAGCGATCGCCCCGCCCTCCGCGCGGGCGGTGCCTTCCGCCACCCGGACCACTTCCGACGGCGAGGTGACCTTGGGCAGACGCAGACCCGCCAGGCCGGGCAACGTTGTCAGCGCCGCGAGGTCCGCCTCCGCCCAGGGACTGTCCAGCGCGTTCACCCGTACATGGACCGGCACCGGCGGGCGCTCGGCCAGCCGTTCCGCGGTCGCCGCACGCGCGTATCCCTTGCGGTCCGGGGCGACCGCGTCCTCCAGGTCGATCAGCACCACGTCCGCCCCGGACACCAGCGCCTTGCCGACCACCTCCGGACGGTCGCCGGGAGCGTAGAGCCAGGTCAGAGGGGGGAAGGCCAGATTTCCCGTCACAGGGCGCCCTCCGTCTGCAGGGCGGCGATCTCCTGGTCCGAAAGGCCCAGCTCGGTCAGGACCGCCCTGGTGTCCGCGCCGTGCGGACGGCCCGCCCAGCGGATCGCGCCAGGCGTCGCGGACAGCCGGAAGAGGACGTTCTGCATACGCAGCCGGCCCAGTTCCGGGTCGTCGGGAATCGTGGTGATCGTGTCCAGTGCCGCGTACTGGGGGTCGGTCATCACGTCCTGGACGTCCTGCACCGGTGCGACCGCAGCCTCCGCCGCCTCGAACGCCTTCAGGACCTCCGCACGCGGACGGCGGGCGATCCACTCGCCGACCGCCTCGTCGAGCACGTCGGCGTGCCGGGCCCGCTCCGCGCCCGTCGCGAACCACGGCTCCTCGACCAGCTCCGGGCGGCCGACCAGGCGCATCACCCGCTCGGCGACGGACTGCGCGGACGTGGAGACGGCGACCCAGCCGCCGTCCGCCGTGCGGTAGGTGTTGCGCGGGGCGTTGTTCTGGGACCGGTTGCCGGTGCGCCGCTGGACGTGACCGAGCTGGTCGTACCAGATGGGCTGCGGCCCGAGGACCGTGAGGATCGGCTCGATGATCGCCATGTCCACCACCTGGCCCGTGCCCGTGCGGTCCCGGGCAGCGAGGGCCGTCATCACCGCGTACGCGGTCGCCAGTCCCGCGATCGAGTCGGCGAGCCCGAACGGCGGGAGCGTCGGAGGCCCGTCCGGCTCCCCGGTGATGGCCGCGAACCCGCTCATCGCCTCGGCGAGCGTGCCGAAGCCGGGGCGGCGCGCGTACGGTCCGAACTGACCGAAGGCGGTCACCCGGGCCAGGATCAGTCGGGGGTTCGCCGCTGACAGCTCGTCCCAGCCCAGGTCCCATTTCTCCAGGGTGCCGGGGCGGAAGTTCTCGACGATCACGTCGGCGGTGCCGGCGAGCCGCAGCAGCGTCGTGCGGCCGCCGGGCTTGGAGAGGTCGAGTGTCATCGTGCGCTTGTTGCGGCCGAGCAGCTTCCACCACAGACCCGTCCCGTTCTTCGACGGGCCGTGGCCGCGGGAGGGGTCCGGTTTGGCCGGGTGCTCGACCTTGATGACCTCGGCGCCGAAGTCGCCGAGCAGGGTGGCGGCGAGGGGACCGGCGAAGAGGGTGGCGAGATCGAGCACGCGCAGGCCGGTGAGGGGTGCGGTCATGAGCGGTGGGTTTCCCGGTGGGTGAGGTGGGCCAGGGCGTCGAAACCGATGCCGTTGAAGTCGCCGACGGATGTGGCCAGCCGGTTCTTGAGGGGGGTCGTCCAGCGGTTGGGGAGCCGCCTCGGGTGTCCGGCGAGCAGGCCCGCGACGCTGCCCGCCGTCGCACCGTTCGAGTCGGTGTCCCAGCCCCCGGACACGGCCCCGCAGACGGAGCCGGTGAAGTCGCCGTCGGCGTGGGTGAGCGCGGCGGCGATCAGGGCGGTGTTGGGGACGGCGTGCACCCAGTGGTACGTGCCGTGGACGGCGTGGAGTTCGTCGACGACGGCCTCGAAGTCCCGGGTCGAGCCGGCCAGCCGGATCGCCTGGCGGACGGCCCGGGCCAGACGCGAGGCGGGCGGGACGACGGTGAGACCGGTGGTCAGGCAGTGGTGCACGTCGTGGGCGCCGGTGGCCGCCTCGGCAATGGTGGCCGCGGTGAACATCGCGGCGTAGACGCCGTTCGCGGTGTGCGTGAGAGTCGCGTCGCGATGGGCCTGTTCGGCCGCGGTCACCGGATCGCCGGGGTTCGTCCAGCCGTGGACGTCGGCGCGGATAAGGGCGCCGATCCACTCGCGGAACGGGTTGCGGTGGCGGGCCGTGTGCGGGGGTTCGATGCCGGAGAGAAGGTTGCGGTAGGCGACGCGTTCGGCGGTGAAGGTCCGGCCGGCGGGGATCTCGTCGAGCCAGAGCCGGGCCACGTCGACGGTGGTGAAGGCCCTGCCGTGGCGAGCGAGCAACAGCAGGTTGAGCAGGGGGTAGTTGAGGTCGTCGTCCTCGGGCATCCCGTCGATGTTCTCGGCGAGGGAGGTGGTGGCGGAGCGGCGGTTCCAGGGGTGTGCGGCGAGCAGGTCCTCGGGGACTCCGTGAGCCGTGAACCATGTGGATAGGGGCCAGTTGCCGGTGGCTCGGGCCAGTTGACGGATAGCGTCCAAGGGCAGTTTCTCCACGGGTTTGCCGAGGAGGCAGCCGGCGGCCCGGCCGAGCCAGGCGGCTTCCAGGCGGGCCTCCGAAGCCGGTCCGGCGGCATGCGCGTCCGTGGTCCGGGAGCGAGGCCACGCCGGGCACAGCGCCTTGATCCGTTCCAGGTCCGTCGGCTCGTGCTCCGCCAGCCCGCTCGGCAGATCCGCGAGTTCGTCCAGCAGGTCGTTGGCGAGCAGCCGCAGGTACGGCGACGCCGGCTCCGGTGACGCGCCTGCCCGCCGCGGGGCCAGTGGGCCGCGTGCCGCCGCCCACCGCGCCGCGACGGCCGACGGCTCCCGGCCGTCCTCTTCCGCCTGGCGCAGTTCATGCCCGAGGAGGTCCTCCGGCTGGACCCAGGTCAGTCGGAGCACCTCAGCCTCCGATCCCGGCGAACGCCGCCTCGTGGGCGCGGCGGCGGCTCACGTCGCGGGCGAAGATCTCGCGGGTGACCTCGGTGAGGGTCAGTGCCGGGGCGTGCAGGTCCAGACGGCTCGCCTCCGCCACCGCCTTCGCCCAGTACTCGGGGACCTCCGAGCCCAGGGCGCCGGTGATCGCCCCCGCCATCGTCGCGGTGGAGTCGCAGTCCCGGCCGTAGTTCACCGCGCCGAGCACCGCGTGGCGGTAGTCGCCGCGGGCCACGATCATCATGCCCAGCGCCACCGGGAGTTCCTCGATCGTGTGCAGCCGCGAGGGGCGGCGGGCACCGAGGGACGGCGCGCGGTAGTCGGGGCCGACCGTGTCGTACGGCGCCACCGCCTCCCGCAGCGGCCGGAGTGCCGATTCGAAGTCCGAGTAGCGGGAGGCCGCGTCGCAGACCGTCTCGATGGCGGCGCGTGTCCCGTCCTTCGCGAGGGACAGGCATGCGGCGACGACCGAGTCGGGGGTCGCGCCCGGCTCGCACGCCGCGGCCACGGCCGCCGCGAAGACACCGGCCGCCTCCCTGCCGTACGACGACTGGTGCGCCCCCGCCACGTCCAGTGCCTCGGCGTACGCGCCCGCCGGATTGGCCGCGTTGACCAGGCCGACCGGCGCCATGTACATCGCGGCACCGCAGTTGACGATGTTGCCGACGCCTGCCTCGCGGGGGTCGGCATGGCCGTAGTGCAGCCGGGCCACCAGCCACTTCTCCGCGAGGAAGATCCGCTGGAGGGGGATCGCCTCCGTCTCCAGCTCCGGGATCCAGCGCGGATTCGTCATCAGGTCGGGGACCAGGTGCCGGGCGACCGCGTACGCGTCGAGGTGGTCGCGGACGGCCGCGTACACCCGTACCAGCGCATGGGTCATGAGTGTGTCGTCGGTGATGTGACCGTCGCCCTTGTGGTACGGGGCGACAGGGCGGGCCGTGCGCCAGTCGTCGCCGTGCCAGGGCCCGACGATCCCGTGCACGCGTCCGCCGTGCCGTTCGGCGATCTGGTCGGGGGAGTAGCCCTCGACGGGCCCGCCGAGGGCGTCGCCGACGGCGGCGCCGACCAGGGCGCCGGTGATGCGTTCGTCCAGAGGGACCGTCTCGTCAGAAATGGGCGTCATGTCCGAATCATCCACCTGGGCCGGTCAGTTCCGTCGTCTCCAGCAGTTCGGCGAGGTGTACGAGGTCGGTCCCGGTGAGCCGGGGCAGCGCGCAGCCGGAGAGGGTGCGGCAGGCGTCCCGCCAGGCGGACGGCACCGTCTGGCCGCCGCCGAGTGCCCCGGTGAGCGCGCCCGCGAGGGCCGGGGCGGAGTCGGCGACCCTCGACAGGCAGGCCGCGGCGGGCACGGCCTCGGCGATCCGGCCGCGCGCGGCCGTGGCCAGGGCGAGTGCGACCGGGACCGTCTCCGCGGCCGCGATGCCGTAGCTGTAGACGTGGTCGACGATCTGGTGCTCCAGTTGCGGGACCACCGGGAAGGCCCCGTCGCTGTCACGGGCCAGCTTCAGGGCGTGCCGGGCGTTGCGCCCGATCTCGGTGGACTCGGGAAGCTCGGCGAGTGCGGCGGCCACACACGCGTCCACGGGCTCACCGCTGAGGGCGAGCGAGAGTGCCGCGGCCATGGCGCGGGCACCGTGCACCCCGTCGCCGTCCTGGGTGTAGCGGGCGTCGAACTCGGCCAGTTCGGCGGCGAGCCGGGGCTCTCCGGGGTGCGCCACGGCGAGAACGCAGGCCCGGACGCAGGCCGCGTCGTCGAAGTAGTGCGGATTGTCGTGGCCGGTGGCGGGCGGGCGCAGACCGGTGGCGAGGTTGCCGAGACCCGCGCGTACGGAGATACGGGCGCGCAGCGTCAGCCGTGCCGACTCGACCTCGGGGGCCCGGTCGGCCGCGGCGGAGACCTCGCCGGCGATCTCGTTCCAGGACAGATCGATGGCCGCGCGCATCCTGCGCTGCCGGTCCAGGTCGCCGAGCGCGCTGCCGTCCCCGGCCCGCAGCACGGCATGAGCCGCGAACGCCGCCCACTCGGCGTCGTCCGAGGGCCCGAGCCTGAGCGGCTCCGGCGGCTGGTTGAGGGCGATCGGGACCGGCAGCGTGGTGGTCGCGTTCTGCTCCGCGAAGGTGTCCAGCTCCCGTGTCAGCCGCCGGGTCCACTCGGGCATACGGGCGGCCCGGTGCCGGGCGGCGGGCCATCCGGCGGCGTCGCCCGCGGCGAGCCCGAGCAGGAGGCCTTCGATACGACGCGGGGCCGCGGAGCCGCTCACGGCTTGACCTCGCCCTCGTCCGGGACCTCCACGTACGCCGCCACCTCGCGGACCGTGGGACCGGACTGCCTTCGCGGGACGCGCGCCGCGGGGCCGCGAGGGGGGAGGGGGCCGCCGGGGCGTGCGGCGCGGCCGTGACTCGCGGGGTCGGCCGCCGGGGCGGGATCGCCGGGTTCCGTGGGATCGCCGGGTTCGGTGAGGTCGCGGACGGGTTCCGAAGGATGCCCGGGTTCCGTGAGACCGATGGGTTTTTCGGGCTCTATGGTGCCGATGGGTTCTGCGGGATCCCCGGGTTCAACGAGGCTGACGGGTTTTCCGGGCTCTTTGGTGCCAAGGGGTTCTTCGCATTCTCCAGCACCGACGAGTTCTGTGTGTTCGTCGGGTTCCGCGGTGCCCGCCGGTGGCGTGGGGCCGCCGCGGCGCGCGGGGTCGGCCCGTCGTGTGCGGCCGGTTCGCCGCGCCGGATTCCCCGGCCCCGCCGGACCGCGGTCCCGCACCGCATCGCCGGCCCGCACCGTGTCCCCGCGCCGCGCGGGGCCGCCCTCGCGCCGGGCGTGGCCCTCGCGGCGTACCCGGCCGCCGGGTCGTACGCCTGTCCCCCTGCCCCACAGCCCCGCGATGGCCGCTCCCCACTTCCCGTCCCCGTCCTCGGGCGTCAGCAGTTCCGCCACGTCCAGGACGTGGTGGCCTTCCATGGAGGGCAGACAGCTCCCCCGCGCCGGGCCGATCGCCGCCGCCCATTCGGCCGGGATCGCGGAGATCCCGTGGGTCGCGCCCGCGAGGGCGCCCGCGACCGCCGCCGTGGTGTCGGCGTCACGGCCCATGTTGACCGCCGTGAGCACCGACTTCGTGAAGTCGCCGTCGGCCGCCGCGTACGCGCCGAAGGCCAGGGCCACCGCCTCCGGGGCGAGGTCGGTCCAGGGGTAACCGCCGATCACGACCGCGGAGCGCACCGCGCGGGCGCCCCGGTGGGCGGCGGCGACTGCGCGGCGCAGGGAGCGGGCCGTCCACGAGTCGTCGGGGACCACCGCGAGGGCCGAGGCCACCACGGCGACCGTGGGCGCGCCCGCCATCGCCGCCGCGACCCCGGCGGCGACCGCCTGGCCGCCGTAGATGCCCTCTCCCTCGTGACTCACCGAGCCGTCGATCGCCACCAGCCGGGCCGCCTCCGCGGGACGGCCCGCGGCGAAGACGCCGAAGGGCGCCGCACGCATGGCGAGACCGTCGCTCCAGGCGTGCCGGTGCTGCGCCGTGATGGGCGCGGCAAGGCCCCGGCGGAGGTTCTCCAGCGTGCCCCGCTCACTGAACCCCGCACCGCGGAACGGCCCCTCGTCCCGGTCCGCGATCCACTGGTGCCAGGCCGCCTCCACATGCGCCACGGTCAGCGCCGAGCCGTGCCGGGCGAGCAGCAGCCCCGAGAAGATCGCGTACTCGGTGTCGTCCGTGCCGGAGGGCCGCTCGGCCACATAGCCGGTGATGCGGCCCCAGCGGGCGCGGATCTCGGACGGCCTGAGGTTCTCGGCGGGAGCCCCCAGCGCGTCCCCCACGGCGAGGCCGAGCAGTGCGCCGCGCGCCCGTTCGCGCAGTCCGGCGGCGTCGCCGGGCGCCGGGGCCGGGGGAATGCAGGCGATGGCCATATGGTGCCTCTCCTTTCGGGCACCCCCCTGTTCCGGGGTGTGGAACCCCTTTGCGGATCTGTGCCACGGGAGCGGTTCCGCAGAGCCTCACAGGCCCCAGCATCACCCGACCGACATCTGTGCAGGCCCATACTCGTATGAGCAAGAGTAGGTAAAAGCGCAGGTTAGCCCAGCCTTTCCTTGCTGGCGGCGAGGCAATTTCCGACGTACTTTCGTTGTTGTCGAAAAGTGGAAGCAGTCCAATCCAGCATCTTTTGGGGGACCGGGCATGGCCATCATCGAGACCGAGGCGGCGCTGCACGAGGCGCATCGCGACAACCACACCCACCGCGATGTGAACGGTGGCTGGCTGCGCCCGGCCGTCTTCGGTGCGATGGACGGCCTGGTCTCCAACCTGGCCCTGATGACCGGTGTCGCGGGTGGCTCCGTCAGTCAGCAGACCATCATCATCACCGGGCTCGTGGGCCTGGCCGCAGGCGCCTTCTCCATGGCTGCGGGCGAGTACACGTCGGTCGCCTCCCAGCGTGAGCTGGTCGAGGCCGAACTCGACGTCGAGCGTCGTGAGTTGAGAAAGCACCCGGAGGACGAGCAGGAGGAGCTGGCGGCGCTGTACGAGGCGCGTGGCGTCGACCCCGCGCTCGCCCGGGAGGTCGCGAAGCAGCTCTCCCGGGACCCCGAGCAGGCCCTGGAGATTCACGCGCGCGAGGAACTCGGCATCGACCCGGGTGACCTGCCCTCCCCGACGGTGGCCGCCGTCTCCAGCTTCGGCTCGTTCGCGCTCGGCGCCCTTCTGCCCCTGCTGCCGTATCTGCTCGGCGCCCACGCCCTGTGGCCCGCCGTGCTGCTCGCCCTCGCCGGTCTCTTCGGGTGCGGCGCGGTCGTGGCCAAGGTGACCACACGCAGCTGGTGGTACAGCGGTCTGCGGCAGCTCGCCCTCGGAGGCGCGGCCGCAGGTGTGACCTACCTCCTGGGCAGCCTGTTCGGTACCGCCATAGGATGACGCGCGGGGCGACCTATGCGAGGGACCGCATAAGTAGCCGCCCCACTGTTACTCGGCGGTTTCGACTGCTTAACCAGCGGGCATGAGCCGTAAGCGCCGCGGGCAACGACGCCTGCACCGCACTGCACAGCGGTGGGCGATGAAGCCTGCCGTACCCTGGGTCTTCGGACACTGATCTGTCCGCAAACGCCTCCCTTTCTTCGCCGCACGTGAAACCCGTGCAACGTGCCGGTGGCGTCCGCATGCTGGAACGATCTATCCGGTTCCCGAGAAGCGCTCCATCATGTAACCTGCACGAAATTTTTTCGCAGAGGGCCAACGTCGTCCCTCGGCACTGCCATATGCCACATGACGACGACGGGAGAGCCGATGCGTACGCCGCGCCAGCCGTCCCAGCATTCCGCGAATGGCCAGAACTGGTCGTTCATGGATGCTCGCCCTGCTGCGCAGGGTATGT
The DNA here is from genome assembly GCF_040644975.1 of Streptomyces sp. NPDC046900. Classification (NCBI taxonomy): domain Bacteria; kingdom Bacillati; phylum Actinomycetota; class Actinomycetes; order Kitasatosporales; family Streptomycetaceae; genus Streptomyces; species Streptomyces sp. NPDC046900. The sequence goes on from NZ_JBEYXD010000004.1 coordinate 208,013, forward strand.
ACGACCCCCGCAACGAGCACGACGCCTGCGGCGTCGGGTTCGTGGCCACCCTCACCGGCGAGGCGAGCCATGGGCTGGTCGAGCAGGCGCTGACCGTACTGCGCAACCTGGAGCACCGCGGTGCAACCGGCTCCGAGCCCGACTCGGGTGACGGTGCCGGCATTCTCTCCCAGGTGCCCGACGCCTTCTTCCGTGAGGTGGCCGGATTCGAACTGCCCGAGGCGGGCGCCTACGCCGTCGGCATCGCCTTCCTGCCTGAGCCGGGCGCCGCCGAGGCCGTCTCGCAAATCGAGACGATCGCGGCCGGTGAGGGCCTGACCGTCCTCGGCTGGCGCGAGGTCCCGGTCGCCCCCGAGCTGCTGGGCGCGGCCGCCCGCTCCACGATGCCCGCCTTCCGCCAGCTCTTCGTCACCGGGGGAGACGCCGCCAAGGGCATCGACCTCGACCGCAAGGCCTTTGTGCTGCGCAAGCGCGCCGAGCGCGAGGCCGGCGTGTACTTCCCGTCGCTGTCCGCGCGCACGATCGTGTACAAGGGCATGCTCACCACCGGCCAGCTGGAGCCCTTCTTCCGGGACCTGTCCGACCGCCGCTTCGCCACGGCCATCGCGCTGGTCCACTCGCGCTTCTCCACCAACACCTTCCCGAGCTGGCCGCTCGCCCACCCGTACCGCTTCGTCGCGCACAACGGCGAGATCAACACGGTCAAGGGCAACCGCAACTGGATGCGCGCCCGCGAGTCGCAGCTGGTGTCCGACCTGTTCGGCCCCCAGGAGAAGCTGGAGCGGATCTTCCCGGTCTGCACCCCGGATGCCTCGGACTCCGCGTCCTTCGACGAGGTACTCGAGCTGCTGCACCTCGGCGGCCGCTCCCTGCCGCACTCCGTGCTGATGATGATCCCGGAGGCGTGGGAGAACCACGACTCCATGGACCCGGCCCGGCGCGCCTTCTACCAGTTCCACTCCACGACGATGGAGCCCTGGGACGGCCCCGCCTGCGTCACGTTCACCGACGGTACCCAGGTCGGCGCCGTGCTCGACCGCAACGGTCTGCGCCCAGGTCGCTACTGGGTCACCGACGACGGCCTCGTCGTCCTCGGCTCCGAGGTCGGCGTCCTCGACATCGACCCCGCAAGGGTCGTCCGCAAGGGCCGGCTGCAGCCCGGCCGTATGTTCCTCGTCGACACCGCCGAGCACCGCATCATCGAGGACGACGAGATCAAGGCGACGCTCGCCGCGGCCCACCCGTACCAGGAGTGGCTGGAGGCCGGTGAGATCGAGCTGGGCGACCTGCCCGAGCGCGAGCACATCGTGCACACCCACGCCTCGGTCACCCGCCGCCAGCAGACCTTCGGCTACACCGAGGAGGAGCTGCGCGTCCTCCTCGCGCCGATGGCCAAGGCCGGCGCCGAGCCGATCGGCTCGATGGGCACCGACTCGCCGATCGCCGCGCTGTCCGAGCGTCCGCGTCTGCTCTTCGATTACTTCACTCAGCTGTTCGCGCAGGTCACCAACCCGCCGCTGGACGCCATTCGCGAGGAGCTGGTCACCTCCCTGCGCTCGTCGCTCGGCCCCCAGGGCAACCTGCTGGAGCCGACCGCGGCCTCCTGCCGCAGCGTCGTGCTGCCCTTCCCGGTGATCGACAACGACGAGCTGGCCAAGCTCATCCACATCAACGCCGACGGCGACATGCCCGGCATGAAGGCCGCGACGCTCTCCGGTCTGTTCCGGGTCTCCGGTGGCGGCGACGCCCTCGCCGCGCGTCTCGAGGAGATCTGCGCGGAGACCGACGCCGCCATCGAGAACGGCGCCCGCCTGATCGTCCTGTCGGACCGCCACTCGGACGCCGAGCACGCGCCGATCCCGTCGCTGCTGCTCACCGCGGCCGTCCACCACCACCTCATCCGTACCAAGCAGCGCAGTCATGTGGGCCTGCTGGTCGAGGCCGGTGACGTCCGCGAGGTCCACCACGTCGCCCTGCTGATCGGCTACGGCGCCGCGGCGGTCAACCCGTACCTGGCGATGGAGTCCGTCGAGGACCTGGTCCGCGCAGGGACGTTCCTGCCGGGCATCGAGACCGAGAAGGCCATCCGCAACCTGATCTACGCCCTCGGCAAGGGCGTCCTGAAGGTCATGTCCAAGATGGGCATCTCGACCGTCGCCTCCTACCGCGGCGCCCAGGTCTTCGAGGCCGTCGGCCTGGACGAGGCCTTCGTCGACAAGTACTTCAACGGCACGGCCACCAAGATCGGCGGCGTCGGCATCGACGTCATCGCCAAGGAGGTCGCCGCCCGCCACGCCAAGGCCTACCCGGCCTCCGGCATCGCTCCCGCGCACCGCGCGCTGGAGATCGGCGGCGAGTACCAGTGGCGCCGCGAGGGCGAGCCGCACCTGTTCGACCCGGAGACGGTCTTCCGCCTCCAGCACTCCACGCGCACCGGTCGCTACGACATCTTCAAGAAGTACACGTCCCGCGTGAACGAGCAGTCCGAGCGCCTGATGACGCTGCGCGGCCTGTTCGGCTTCAAGTCCGGCCGCGCGCCGATCTCCATCGACGAGGTCGAGCCGGTCTCCGAGATCGTCAGGCGCTTCTCCACCGGCGCCATGTCGTACGGCTCCATCTCCAAGGAGGCGCACGAGACGCTCGCCGTCGCCATGAACCAGCTGGGCGCCAAGTCCAACACCGGTGAGGGCGGTGAGGACCCGGACCGCCTGTACGACCCGGCCCGCCGCTCCGCGATCAAGCAGGTGGCCTCCGGCCGCTTCGGCGTGACCTCGGAGTACCTGGTCAACGCGGACGACATCCAGATCAAGATGGCCCAGGGCGCGAAGCCCGGCGAGGGCGGCCAGCTGCCCGGCCACAAGGTCTACCCGTGGGTGGCCAAGACCCGGCACTCGACGCCGGGCGTCGGCCTGATCTCCCCGCCGCCGCACCACGACATCTACTCCATCGAGGACCTGGCCCAGCTGATCCACGACCTGAAGAACGCGAACCCGCAGGCGCGGATCCACGTGAAGCTGGTCTCGGAGGTCGGCGTCGGCACGGTCGCCGCGGGTGTCTCCAAGGCGCACGCGGACGTCGTCCTGATCTCCGGTCACGACGGCGGCACCGGCGCCTCCCCGCTCACGTCGCTGAAGCACGCCGGCGGTCCCTGGGAGCTCGGTCTCGCCGAGACCCAGCAGACCCTGCTGCTCAACGGCCTGCGCGACCGGATCGTCGTGCAGACCGACGGTCAGCTGAAGACCGGCCGTGACGTGGTCATCGCCGCGCTGCTCGGCGCAGAGGAGTTCGGCTTCGCGACCGCGCCGCTCGTCGTCTCCGGCTGCATCATGATGCGCGTCTGCCACCTGGACACCTGCCCGGTCGGCATCGCCACGCAGAACCCGGTGCTGCGCGAGCGCTTCACCGGCAAGGCCGAGTTCGTCGTGAACTTCTTCCAGTTCATCGCCGAGGAGGTCCGCGAACTCCTCGCGGAGCTGGGCTTCCGCTCCATCGAGGAGGCCGTCGGCCACGCCGAGGCGCTCGACGTCACCCGGGCCGTCGACCACTGGAAGGCCCAGGGCCTGGACCTGGCGCCGCTGTTCCACGTGCCCGAACTGGCGGAGGGCGCGGTGCGCCGCCAGGTGATCGCCCAGGACCACGGCCTGGAGAAGGCGCTCGACAACGAGTTGATCAAGCTCGCCGCCGACGCGCTGGCCGCGAACTCCCAGGCCGACGCCCAGCCGGTGCGCGCCCAGGTCGCGATCCGCAACATCAACCGCACGGTCGGCACCATGCTCGGCCACGAGGTGACGAAGAAGTTCGGCGGCGCGGGCCTGCCCGACGACACCATCGACATCACCTTCACGGGTTCGGCGGGCCAGTCCTTCGGCGCCTTCCTGCCGCGCGGCATCACGCTGCGCCTGGAGGGCGACGCCAACGACTACGTCGGCAAGGGCCTGTCCGGCGGCCGGGTCATCGTGCGCCCGGACCGCGCAGCCGAGCACCTCGCCGAGTACTCGACGATCGCGGGCAACACCCTCGCGTACGGCGCGACCGGCGGTGAGCTGTTCCTGCGCGGTCGTACGGGCGAGCGGTTCTGCGTCCGCAACTCGGGTGCGCTCGTGGTGTCGGAGGGCGTGGGCGACCACGGCTGCGAGTACATGACCGGTGGCCACGCCGTGGTGCTCGGACCCACGGGCCGCAACTTCGCGGCCGGCATGTCGGGCGGTATCGCCTACGTCGTCGACCTGGACCGCGACAACGTCAACGCCGGCAACCAGGGCTCCATCGAGCCGCTGGACGACACGGACAAGCAGTGGCTGCACGACGTGGTGCGCCGCCACGCCGAGGACACCGGTTCCACGGTCGCCGAGAAGCTCCTCGCGGAGTGGCCCGTCTCCGTGGAGCGCTTCAGCAAGATCATTCCCAGCACGTACAAGGCAGTGCTCGCCGCCAAGGACGCCGCCGAGCGAGCCGGTCTCTCCGAGACCGAGATCACCGAGAAGATGATGGAGGCGGCGACCAATGGCTGATCCCAAGGGCTTCCTGACGCACGGCCGCGAGGTCGCCACGTCCCGTCCGGTGGGTGAGCGCGTCAAGGACTGGAACGAGGTCTACGTTCCCGGCTCGCTGCTGCCGATCATCAGCAAGCAGGCCAGCCGGTGCATGGACTGCGGCATCCCGTTCTGCCACAACGGCTGCCCGCTCGGGAACCTCATCCCCGAGTGGAACGACTACGCCTACCGCGAGGACTGGACCGAGGCCTCCGAGCGGCTGCACGCCACGAACAACTTCCCGGAGTTCACCGGCCGCCTGTGCCCGGCGCCCTGCGAGTCGGCGTGCGTGCTCGGCATCAACCAGCAGCCGGTCACCATCAAGAACGTCGAGGTCTCGATCATCGACAAGGCGTGGGACAGCGGTGACGTCAAGCCGCAGGCCCCCGAGCGCCTGTCCGGCAAGACCGTCGCGGTCATCGGCTCCGGCCCGGCGGGTCTCGCCGCCGCCCAGCAGCTGACCCGGGCCGGCCACACGGTCGCGGTGTACGAGCGCGCGGACCGTGTCGGTGGTCTGCTCCGCTACGGCATCCCCGAGTTCAAGATGGAGAAGCGGCACATCAACCGCCGTATCGAGCAGATGCGCGCGGAGGGCACCCGCTTCCGTACCGGTGTCGAGATCGGCCACGACCTCAAGGCGACGGACCTGCGCAAGCGGTACGACGCCGTGGTCATCGCCGCGGGCGCGACGACCGCACGTGACCTCCCGGTCCCGGGCCGCGAGCTCAAGGGTGTGTACCAGGCCATGGAGTACCTGCCCCTGTCCAACAAGGTGCAGGAGGGCGACTACGTGACCTCGCCGATCTCGGCCGAGGGCAAGCACGTCATCGTGATCGGCGGCGGTGACACGGGCGCGGACTGCGTCGGCACCGCCCACCGCCAGGGCGCGGCCTCCGTCACCCAGCTGGAGATCATGCCCCGCCCGAACGACGAGCGGCACCCGGTCAGCCAGCCGTGGCCGACCTTCCCGGTCCTCTACAAGGTCACCTCGGCCCACGAGGAGGGCGGCGAGCGCATCTACTCGGCCTCCACGACCCACTTCGAGGGCGACGAGGACGGCAATGTGCAGTGGCTGCACCTGGCCGAGGTCGAGTTCGTGGACGGCAAGCTGACCCAGAAGCCGGGCACCGAGCGCAAGATCCCGGCGCAGCTGGTCACCCTCGCCATGGGCTTCACCGGCACGGACCAGCAGAACGGCCTGGTCGAGCAGTTCGGCCTGGAGCTGGACGCGCGTGGCAACATCGCTCGCGACGCCGACTTCCAGACCAACGTTCCGGGCGTGTTCGTGGCGGGCGACGCCGGCCGCGGCCAGTCCCTGATCGTGTGGGCGATCGCGGAGGGCCGCTCGGCCGCCCGCGGTGTCGACCGCTTCCTCACGGGCGCCAGCGACCTGCCCGCCCCGATCCGTCCCACGGACCGTAGTCTGGCGGTCTGACGGCCCCATCCACGTCCCGTACAACGGCGTACGGAACTGAGCACGGCGCCCGCCTCTGTCCCCGACCGGACTCTGGGCGGGCGCCGCGGCGCGTCCGGGGACGGTTCAGCGACGGCGGTCCGCGCCGCTCATCCCGTCAGCTCCGTCACCTTGCCCACCGTCAGCAGCACCAGCAGCACCAGAAGTCCGAGGCAGGCGGCCGTCTGGATCATGCCGCGGCGCGGGCCCCTGGGGACGTACGCGTACACCAGCGTCACCAGCCCGCCGGCCAGCAGACCGCCGAGGTGTCCCTGCCAGGAGGTGAGGCCGGCGGAGATCAGCAGCCACACCAGCAGGCCCGCCATGAAACGGTTGACGGTGCTCATGTCGGCGCCGAGCCGCTTGGCCATGACGTAGTACGCGGCGCCCAGCCCGAAGATGGCGCCGGACGCGCCGACCGTCGGGGTGCCGGGTGCGAGCAGCAGGACGAGCACCGACCCGCCGAGGGCCGACAGCAGATAGAGCGCGAGGTAGCGGACGCGGCCCAGCTGCGCCTCGACCCCCCGCCCGATGTTCCACAGCGACACCATGTTCATCACGATGTGCAGGATCCCGAACGTCCCCTGAGTGGGCGGAAGATGCAGGAACGCGCCGGTCAGCAGACGCTCCCATTGCCCGCCCACGACACCCTCGGCGTGCCACCCGGACGGATACGGGTACTGCCACAGATAGTGTCCGCCGCTCGCGTCCCGGAGCCCGGCCCCCAGCATCGCGAACCGGTCCTCGATCGCGGGGCGCACCAGCTCACCGAGGTAGGCGAGCACGTTGAGGCCGATCAGCACATACGTCACCACGGGGGCGGTGGTGATCCGGCCACCGAACGCCGTGCGGGCCTGGCGGATCGAGCGGACCCCCTCCTTCACGCACTCCGGGCACTGGTGGCCGACAGCCGCCGCGCGCATGCAGTCCGGGCAGATGTAGCGGTCGCAGCGGACGCAGCGCACATGCGACTCCACCTTGGAGTGGCGGTAGCAGGTGGTGACGGTGGACTCGGACTCCACAGCCGGCTCCTCGAACGGGGTTGGACGGGTGGTGAGCCGGTGGGGACGGCGGCGAACAAAATAGCGAACCTACGGGGAAGGCGATCGGCGGGGGCGGCGGTGGCGTAACGTCGGCCTCCCGTCCCGCCGGCGCAAGGAGTCCGCATGGCCGCGATCAGCCTCCGCAAGGTCGAGGAGACCGCCCCCGCGCTGGTCAGCCTGTACAAGAGCGCCGGGGTGTCCCTCACCAAGCACGGGCTGGGCGGACAGCGGGCCGCCGTCTACCTGGTCGTCGACTACTCCGGGTCCATGAAGCCGTATTACAAGGACGGCAGTGTGCAGGCGCTCGCCGAGCGGGTGCTCGGGTTGTCCGCGCACCTCGACGACGACGGCAGCGTGCCGCTCGTCTTCTTCTCCACGGACATCGACGCCGTGAGCGCGATATCCCTCGACCAGCACCAGGGCCGGATCGACACGATCGTGGCCGGACTCGGGCACATGGGGAAGACCAGCTACCACCTGGCGATGGACGCCGTCATCGACCACTACCTGGACAGCGGCTCCAAGGACCCGGCCCTCGTCGTCTTCCAGACCGACGGCGGTCCCATCAACAGGCCCGCCGCGGAACGGTATCTGTGCAAGGCGGCCAAGCTGCCGATGTTCTGGCAGTTCATCGGGTTCGGGGACCCGGACAGCAAGCAGTTCGACTTCCTGCGCAGACTCGACGAGCTGCCGGTACCGCAGAAGCGCATGGTCGACAACGCGGGCTTCTTCCACGCCGGTTCGGACCCGCGGAAGCTGTCCGACGCCGAACTGTACGACCGGCTGGTGGGCGAGTTCCCCCAGTGGCTCGCGGCGGCCCGGGCCAAGGGCATCGTGACGTGAGGGCGCAGGTCACGCCGGCCCTCAGCCGCGCGGGCGGGCGCCGCTGAGTACGGCGGCGCGGCACTCCGCCGGCCCGCCCCACGCCGTGCGCAGCGCACGTGCCTTGGTGAGCCAGAGGGAGAGGTCGTACTCGGCGGTGTAGCCGATCGCGCCGTGCAACTGCAGTGCGGTGCGTGCGGTCGTGTACGCCGCCTCGCAGGCCGCGACCTTGGCCGCGGCGAGGTCCGCCGGGGTCATCGTCAGAGCGGCTCCGAAGAGCAGCGGGCGTGCGAACTCCAAGGCGGTCAGCGCGTCGGCCAGCCGATGCTTGACCGCCTGGAACGAGCCGATGGGCACGCCGAACTGCACGCGCTGCTTGACGTATGCGACCGTCCGCTCGAGGAGGGCGAGGCCCACGCCCAGGGCCTGGGCGGCGGTGGCCAGGCGCGCCCAGCCGAGCGCGGACGGGGGAACCCCGGCGCACAGCAGTTCTCCGCCGGGGAGCGGCGTGGCGAGCCGCCGGGCCGGATCGAGCGACGGCTTCGTCCCCGGTCGGCAGCCCGGCGACAGCCACACCTGACGGTCGCTCAGTGCGAGGACGACATCGGCCATGTCCCCGTCCAGGGCGTACGGCGCGCCGACCGTGGCCACGGCTTTGCCGGAGACCAGTTGGGGCAGCAGCCTCTCGGCGCGCTCGGGTAGGTCCGCGAGCAGGACCGCCGCGAGCACCGTCTCCACAAGGGGACCCGGTACCGCGTGGCGTCCCAGCTCCACGAAGGCCACCGCGAGCTCCACGGGCAGCGGGCCCGCCCCTTCGTACGCCTCGGGGACCGCCGGCGCGAAGACCCCCGCCTCCGCGATCCGGGACCACAGCGCCCGCCCGGCCGTGTGATCGCCCGCGCTCCAGGAGCGTACGACCGCCTGGGTGTCGGCGGCGGTCAGCAGTGCGTCCAGCGAGCGGGCGAAGGCGCGCTGCTCGTCGGTCGGCAGGAAACGCATCAGCGGCGGCCCTTCGGCAGGCCGAGCAGACGCTCGGCGATGATGTCGCGCTGGATCTCGTTGGTGCCCGCGTAGACGGGGCCCGCGAGGGAGAAGACATAGCCTTCGGCCCAGGCTCCGTCCGCCAACTCGCCGTCCGCACCCAGCAGATCGAGCGCGGTCTCGTGCAGCGCGATGTCCAACTCCGACCAGAAGACCTTGTTCAGGCTGGACTCCGCACCGGTCGGCTCGCCGTCCAGGAACCGGGAGGCGCCCGCGTAGGTGAACAGCTGATAGGCGCGGGCGCCGATCAGGGCGTCGGCGACCCGGTCGCTCGCCGACGGCGGGCTGCCGTGGGCCCGCCACAGCTCCAGCAGCCGGTCGGCGGCGGTGAGGTAGCGGCCGGGGGAGCGGAGGGTGAGCCCGCGTTCGTTTCCCGCTGTTGCCATCGCGACCCGCCAGCCCTGACCGGGTTCGCCGAGCACGTCCTCGTCCGGGACGAAGACGTCGTCCAGGAAGATCTCGGCGAAGGCGGGCCTGCCGTCGAGACGGCCGATGGGCCGGACGGTCACACCGGGAGCACGCAGGTCGAACATGAGGTAGGTGAGGCCCTGGTGGGGCCTGTTCGCCTCCGGATCGCTGCGGAACAGCCCGAAGGCACGATCGGCGAAGGCGGCCCGTGAGGACCATGTCTTCTGCCCGCCGAGCAGCCAGCCGCCCCGCGTCCGTACGGCCCTGGACCTGAGGGAGGCCAGGTCGGAGCCGGCCTCGGGCTCCGACCACGCCTGCGCCCAGACCACCTCGCCGGTGGCCATCGGCGGGAGCACCCGGGCCCGCTGTTCCCCGGTGCCGTGCTCGAACAGGGCCGGCGCCAGCAGATTGCTGCCGTTCTGACCGACGCGGCCCGGCGCGCCCGCCGCGTAATACTCCTCCTCGAAGATCAGCCACCGCACAAGACCCGCGTCCCGTCCGCCGTACGCGCGCGGCCAGGACACCACCGACCAGCGGTCCGCGGCGAGTTCGGCCTCCCATGCGCGGTGGGCCGCGAACCCTTCCTCCGTCTCCAGGGAGGGCAGCGGGTCCGCGGGCACATGCGCGGCGAGCCAGGACCGGGCCTCGGCGCGGAAGGCCTGGTCGGCGGGTGAGTGGGTGAGGTCCACGGCCGGTACCCTTCGATGGCGGCTTCCCTAACAAGTGTTTGGTAGGTTAGCGTGGGCCCATGACAGGCGTCGAGAGTCCGTCGTACCTGCCCGGGCACGGGCTGCTGAAGGGCCGCACCGCCGTCATCACCGCCGCGGCCGGGGCGGGGATCGGCTCGGCGACCGCGCGCCGGTTCCTGGAGGAGGGCGCACGCGTGGTGATCAGCGACGCCCATGTGCGCCGCCTCGAGGAGTACGAGCGGGAGCTCGGCCGGGAGTTCGGCGGCGCGGTGACCGCGGTCGCCTGCGACGTCACCGACGAGTCCCAGGTGCAGGCACTCTTCGACACGGCCGCCAGGTCGCACGGCCGACTCGACATCGTCGTCAACAACGCCGGACTGGGCGGCACGGCGGCCCTGGCCGACATGACCGACGAGCAGTGGTCGAAGGTGCTCGATGTGACCCTGGGCGGCACTTTCCGCTGTGTCCGGGCGGCCCTGCGCTCGATGAAGGGCACGGGCGGCGGCGTGATCGTCAACAACGCCTCCGTGATCGGCTGGCGTGCCCAGGCCGGACAGGCCCACTACGCCGCCGCGAAGGCAGGCGTGATGGCCCTGACCCGCTGCGCCGCGATCGAGGCCGCGGAGTACGGGGTACGGGTCAACGCGGTCGCGCCGAGCCTCGCCATGCACCCCTACCTGGCGAAGGTGACGACCCCCGCACTCCTCGAGGAACTGACCACGCGGGAGGCCTTCGGGCGGTACGCGGAACCATGGGAAGTGGCCAATGTGATCGTCTTCCTGGCGTCCGGCTACTCCTCCTACATGACCGGCGAGGTCGTCGCCGTCAGCAGCCAGCACGCCTAGAGCCGTGCGATGGACCAGCGCCACCGGGATCACAATGGACCCGTGCCGACCAAGAAGAAGCCCCAGGTGACCGCCGCGCCCGCCCGCCGCCGCGAACTCCTCGACACCGCAGCCGAGGTCTTCGCCGAGCAGGGCTACAACGCCACCACCGTACGGAAGATCGCGGACCACGCCGGGATGCTCGCGGGGAGCCTCTACTACCACTTCGATTCCAAGGAATCGATGCTGGAGGAGATCCTCCGCACCTTCCTCGACGAGCTCTGGGACGGCTACGACACCGTCCTGGACGCCGAACTCGGCCCGCGCGAAACGCTCGAGGCGCTGGTCACCGAGTCCTTCCGGGAGATCGACCGGCATCGCGCCGCCGTCGCGATCTACCAGAAGGAGTCCAAACAGCTCGTGGCACAGGAACGGTTCACGTTCCTCGCCGAGTCACAGCGCAAGTTCGAGAAGGCATGGCTGTCCACGCTGGAACACGGGGTCGCCGACCGGGTCTTCCGGTCCGACCTCGACGTCCGGCTCACCTACCGGTTCGTACGCGACACGGTGTGGGTCGCCGCGTCCTGGTACCGCCCCGGCGGACAGCACAGCCCGGAGGAGATCGCCCGGCAGTACCTGTCGATGGTGCTCGACGGCATCGCGGTACGGGAGTAACCCGTACATCAACCCCTTTCCTCTCCAAGGGAGTCCACCATGACCGAGGCCTACATCGTCGAAGCGGTCCGTACGCCCGTCGGGCGGCGCCGGGGCGGGCTGAGTGGGGTCCATCCCGCCGACCTGGGGGCACATGTGCTCAAGGCGCTGGTGGAGCGCTGCGGTGTGGACCCGGCAGCCGTGGAGGACGTCGTCTTCGGTTGCCTCGACACGGTCGGGCCGCAGGCCGGCGACATCGCCCGCACCTCGTGGCTCGCGGCCGGGCTGCCCGAGGAGGTACCGGGCGTGACCGTCGACCGGCAGTGCGGCTCCTCGCAGCAGGCCGTGCACTTCGCCGCGCAGGCCGTGCTGTCGGGCACCCAGGACCTGGTGGTCGCGGGCGGTGTGCAGAACATGTCCCAGATCCCGATCGCCTTCGCCTCCCGCCAGGCCGCCGAACCGCTGGGCCTCACCCAGGGGCCGTTCGCGGGCAGCGAGGGATGGCGCGCCCGCTACGGCGACCAGCCCGTCAACCAGTTCCACGGCGCCGAAGCGATCGCCGCCAAATGGGGCATCACCCGGCGCGACCAGGAGGAGTTCGCGCTGCGCTCGCACCAGCGCGCACTGCGCGCCATCGACGCGGGCCGCTTCGAGCGGGAGATCGTCCCCTATGGGCACGTCGCCGTAGACGAGGGGCCGCGCCGGGACACCTCGCTGGAGAAGATGGCCGGGCTGAAGCCGGTCATCGAGGGCGGCACCGTCACCGCCGCCTGCTCCTCCCAGGTCTCCGACGGCGCGGCGGCCCTGCTGCTGGCCTCGGAACGGGCCGTAGGCGAACACGACTTGACTCCGCGCGCCCGCATCCACCACCTCTCCGTACGCGGCGAGGACCCGATCCGCATGCTGACCGCCCCGATCCCGGCGACCGTGCACGCCCTGAAGAAGACCGGTCTCACGATCGACGACATCGACCTCGTCGAGATCAACGAGGCGTTCGCCCCGGTCGTCCTCGCCTGGCTCAAGGAGACCGGCGCCGACCCGGCGAAGGTCAACGTCAACGGCGGCGCCATCGCGCTGGGCCATCCCCTGGGCGCGACCGGCGCCAAGCTCATGACGACCCTGCTCCATGAACTGGAGCGGACCGGTGGCCGTTTCGGTCTGCAGACCATGTGCGAGGGCGGCGGCCAGGCGAACGTGACGATCATCGAACGGCTCTGAGCGATTCCAGGCCCTTCAGCACCTCCTCCGCCTCCGCCATGATCCGGTCCACCAGCCCCGCGCACGACGGCAGGTCGTCGATCACTCCGGCGACCTGCCCGGAGGCCATCACCCCGAGGTCCATCCGCCCGTCCACCATGGCCGACTTGAGCAGCATCGGCGTGTTCGCGGCCAGCAGGACCTGTGCCCACGTCAACTCTCTGCCCTGCTTGAGGGCAAGACCGTCGCGGATCATCTGCCGCCGGCTGAGCCCGGACAGCCTCCGCAGCCCTTCCGCCCGGCGCACGGCCCGCAGCAGGGCCCTCGCGCGGCCAGACCGTTCGAGCGCATCGACCAGTTCCGTACGCAGCATGCGGTGCGGCACACCGTCCACCGTCCTCGTCACCGTCACGTCCTTCACCGTCGCCGCCAGATACCGCGCCTTGACCGCCTCCGGCATCGTCGAGTCCGATGTCAGCAGGAACCGCGTGCCCATCGCGATTCCGGCCGCCCCGTACGCCAGCGCCGCGACCAGCCCCCGTCCGTCGCTGAAGCCGCCGGCCGCCACCACCGGTATGTCCACCGCGTCCACCACCTGCGGCAGCAGCACGGACGTCGCGACCTCGCCGGTGTGACCGCCGCCCTCACCTCCCTGCACGATCACCGCGTCCGCGCCCCAGGCGGCCACCTTCTCCGCGTGCCGCCGGGCCCCCACGGACGGAATCACCACCACTCCCGCCGTCTTCAGTTCGATGATCAGCTCCCGCGAGGGAGCCAGCGCGAAGGAGGCGACGCGCACACCCTCCTCGATCATGATTCGTACCCGGTCGCCCGCGTCCCCGGCGTCCGCGCGCAGGTTCACCCCGAACGGGGCGTCCGTGCGGGACGCGACCTCCCGTATCGCCTCCCGCAACCGGTCGGGCGTCATCGTCGCGGAGGCCAGGATGCCCAGTGCGCCCGCGTTCGCCGCGGCGGAGACCAGACGCGGTCCGGCCACCCAGCCCATGGCACTCTGCACGACGGGATGCCTGACTCCCACGAGCCGGGTCAGCGCCGTGTCCATCAACGGCCTCCGCCCGCCGGATGCCCATCGGGGATCGAGCCGCCGGGACCGGGGCTCCGGCTGTCCGGGTCACGGCGTACCCCGGGGGTGTGACCCGGAACCTCGGGGGCGCGCCCGGCAGCCTCGGGGCTGTTACCAGGCACCCGGGGGCCGCGATCGGGAACCTCGCGCTCCCGTATGCTCAGCGGGTCGATCACCTCACGGATCAACCGCAGCTCCTTCGGCGTCGGTTCACGGGTGTACGGCACCTCTTGCGGGACCGTCAGCTCGAAGCCGGTCGCCTCCCGTACCTCCTCGACCGTCACCCCCGGATGCAGCGTGGCCAGCCGCATCGAGTGGTCCGGGGTGTCGAAGTCGAAGACGCCGAAGTCGGACACCACACGCGGAATGCGGTGGAAGCGAGCGGTGGCCGGATGCTCGGCCGCGCGGTCGTACCCCACCCCGCACACCATGTCGACCCGCTCGACGAACACCCGCCGTGAGTGCCGCGGTATCCAGTAGCTGGTCGCGTTGTTGAGCGTGTTGACCGGTGCCCCGCGCACCCCGAGCAGCTGCCGCCGGGGCTTCGCCCAGTCGCCCACGCAGGAGATGTTCTGATTTCCGAAGCGGTCGATCTGGCTCGCGCCCATCATCACGTGCCGTCTGCCTCCGGTGACCAGGGTCAGATGCCGGCGATAGGGCAGCCAGCCCTCCACCGTGCCGTCGGCGTCCACCAGCATGGCCTCGCCGTCGGTGAGCAGCAGGTCCGGCGAGAAGGTGCGCTTGGCGAGCCGCGCACCGACGGACGGCACCGGGCCCATCGGGCCGGCGAGGATCTCCCCCGCGTCGCGCCAGGCCTCGGCGCAGGCGATCACGCAGTACTCGGCGCGGGTCGCCGGGCTCATGACCGCTCCCGGTGCCAGGACCGGACGGCCGACTGATACGCCTGCTCGTCCCCGGAGAGGAACTGCTCGGCGAACGCCGGCCACGCCGTGGTGGCGTAGTGCTTCTGGAAGGGCTCGTCCCGGTCGTGGTCGGGGGCGCAGGACGTGAAATGCGCTCCGTTCGGCGCCTCCACCACGCCGGTCACGGTGTGCCGTCCGACCAGCAGCGTCTGCGGTGCGGCCTCCTTCGTCAGCTCAGCGGTGTCGACGATCCGCTCGCACGACACGTACGCCGTGTCGGCGGCCTCGCAGAACAGGTCGTCGAAGTACGGGTCCGGGCCCAGGTACTGACCGTTGCCCAGCCGGTCGGCGCGGTTGACGTGCACCAGAGCGGCGTCCATCCGCAGCGCGGGCATCGCGACGAACTCCTCTCGCGGTCCGGGAGCCGCCGTCCCTTCCTCAGACTCGTCCCCGCCGGTGAACGGCCACTCGGTCCCATACGGTGAAGTAACCGTCCGCAGGCGGGGGTTGACCCGCATCACGTCCGAGCCGACACCCGCCCGCACCGGTAGGAACGGCAGCCGGTTCGCCGCCGCGTGCAGGCCCCACATGAACATCGCCTCGTCGACCTCCACGAGTTCGAACGCGCCGCCCTCACGGGCCGCCCGGTAGTGCGGTTCCAGCGGAATCGTGTCCAGGGTCGTGAACGCGGCGACGAGTCTGCGGATCCGCCCTGCGGCCGCGAGCATGCCGACGTCCGGACCGCCGTACGAGACCACCGTGAGGTCGTTGATCGCGGTGCGCAGCAGCGCCCGTACCAGGGCCATCGGTTTGCGGCGGGAGCCCCAGCCGCCGATGCCGAGGGTCATACCGCTCTCCAGCCGGGCGACGACCTGGTCGGCCGCCATCGTCTTGTCCCTCACGCGTCCTCCTTCCCGAACCTGTCCCGGACGCGGCCGGCCACGCCGCTGACATGGGCCTCGAAGGTGAAGCCCTGCTCGAAGCGGTAACTGCGGCGCACGTCGACCGGGTCGATGCCGTTGATGGCGGCCTTGGCGAGCCGCAGCAGCTCGCCGTCCTTCGCGGCGATCTCCCGGGCGAGCTCAAGGGCGGCCGTGCGCAGTCCGTCCCGCGGTACCACGCGCCACACCGAACCGTGGGCGTGCAGTTCGGCCGCGGTCGCCGTGCGCGAGGTGTAGTAGAGGGCGCGCATCAGGTGCGGGGGGACCAGCCGGGCCAGATGCGTGGCCGCGCCCAGCGCGCCGCGGTCCAGTTCGGGCAGGCCGAAGACCGCGTCCTCGCTCGCCACGATCACGTCCGCGTTGCCGACGAGACCTATCCCGCCGCCCAGACAGAAGCCCTGTACCGCCGCCACCACCGGCACCTCGCACTCGTAGACCGCCGAGAACGCCTCGAAGCAACCGCGGTTGGCCCCGATCAGCGCGCTGCCGCCCTCGGCCTGTATCTCCTTGATGTCCACACCCGCGTTGAAACCGCGTCCTTCCGCGGCCAGCACGACACAGCGGGTCTCGGGGGCGCGGCCGGCCGACCGCACCGCGTCGGCCAGGTCGAACCAGCCGGCCACCGGCAGCGCGTTCACCGGCGGGAAGCCGACCGTGACGACGGCGATCCCTTTTTCCGGGCACGAGGTGGAGACACCCATGGGCACATCAGCTACCTTTCCACCAAACGTTTGTTAGGTGCGATTCGAAGCTAGCAGCCCACGCATCCCTGCGGGAGGCCCCTGTGGACAACTCGAAGGACGGGGCCACCGCCTGCCTGCGGGGCAGGACCGTCGTCGTCACCGGCGGCACCCGGGGCGTCGGCGCGGGGATCGCCCGCGCGTTCGTCCAGGCCGGCGCCGACGTGGTGGTGTGCGCCCGGCGGCCGCCCGAAGCACCGGCCAAGGGTGCCGAGTTCGCGCCGCTGGATGTGCGTGACCCGGCCGCCGTACGGGAGTTCTTCGACGCGCTGCCCCGCCTCGACGTCCTGGTCAACAATGCGGGTGGCGCCCCCTACCGGCTCCTCGCCGACGCCGGACCCGAACGGCACGCCCGGGTCGTCGAACTCAACCTCATTGCGCCGCTGACCGTCTCCCTCGCCGCGTACGGCCACCTCCGGCGCGCCAGGGGAGCGGTCGTGATGATCGGCAGCGTGAGCGGCAGCCGCCCCTCGCCGGGCACCGCCGCCTACGGAGCGGCCAAGGCGGGCGTGGAGAATCTGGCCCGTTCCATGGCGGTCGAGTGGGCGCCGGAGGTGCGGGTCAACACGATCGTGGCCGGAATGGTCCGCACTGAACTGTCGTCCCTCCACTACGGCGACGAGAACGGCATCGCGGCCGTCTCCCGCACCGTCCCGCTCGGGCGGCTCGCCGAGCCGTCCGACGTCGGCGCGGCCGCCGTCTTCCTCGCCTCGGACGCCGCCGCATACATCACCGGCGCCAGCCTGCTCGTCCACGGGGGAGGGGAACGACCGGCGTTCCTGGACGCGGCGGCCGCAGGCGACCGAACGTGACGGGCGGGTCAGGCGGTCGCAGGCGAACGACCGTGACGAGCGGGGCGAGGGGCACCGGACGGGTGCAGGCGGACGGTCTTCACGGCCGTGGGCTCAGGCATCCGACGGTTGCGCACGGACGGTCTTCACGGCCGAGGGCCCACGCACCTGCCGACTGCGAGGAGACGGTCGGGGAGGCCGCGAAGGCGGAGAAGCACCCCACGGCCGTTCAGTGAGCGCGTACCGGCGTCAACAGGCATGCCGGTGACGACAGATGGACAAGTCGATCCAGCGACACGATCGGACGAGGGGACACGACATGACGGGTATCGCCGACGGCCGAGTAGTGATCGTCACCGGGGCGGGGCGTGGTCTCGGCCGCGCCCACGCGCTCGCGCTCGCCGCCGAGGGCGCGCGGGTCGTCGTCAACGATCTGGGGGTCGGCCTCGACGGTGGCCCCGGTAACGGCGACCCGGCCGACCGGGTCGTGGCGGAGATTCGCGCCGCGGGCGGCGAGGCGGTGGCGCACGGCGGTGACATCGCGACAAGCGCGGGGGCCGCGTCTCTGGTGGCGACCGCTCTCGAGGCCTTCGGCCGGCTCGACACTCTCGTGAACAACGCCGGCTTCCTGCGCGACCGGATGCTGGTCAACCTCGACGAGGACGACTGGGACGCAGTGCTGCGCGTGCACCTCAAAGGCCACTTCCTGCCGCTGAGGCACGCTGCGGCGTACTGGCGTGCCGAGGCCAAAGCCGGGCTGGTCCCGTGCGCCCGGGTCGTCAACACCAGCAGCGGAGCAGGTTTGTCCGGGTCGGTGGGACAGGGGAACTACAGCGCGGCGAAGGCCGGGATCCTGGCCCTGACGCTGGTCGCGGCCGCGGAACTGAAGCGCTACGGCGTACAGGTCAACGCCATCGCACCCGCCGCACGCACCCGGATGACGGAGCGGACGTTCGCCGAGACGATGGCCGCGCCCGCCTCCGGGTTCGACGCCATGGCACCCGGGAACGTCTCACCCCTGGTCGTCTGGCTCGGGTCCGCCGCGAGCGCGGGGGTCACCGGCCGCGTCTTCGAGGCGGAGGGCGGACGGATCACCGTCATGGAGGGGTGGAGGCGGGGTCCGAGCGCCGACGGGGGAGCACGCCGGACTGCGGCCGAGGCGGGGGAGACGGCACTGAAACTGCTGGCCCAGGCAGAGACGCCCGGGGCGGTCTACGGGGCGCAGTAGTCCGCGTCCCTGAGTGGTCAGCCGCCGTGTGCTCCCGGCCCGTTTTCCAGGAGGCCCGCTATCGCGGCATGTCCGGTCTGCTGGTCGTTTCCCGCCGCCGGCCGGCCCTCGCGCACCAGCGTGACCTCGACGGTCACCGCCCCGGGCTCCTCCTCCCGGCGGCGCGTGACGTACTCGTGCCCCGGTCCGTACGTCGTCTCGAGTCCCGCGCGCAGTTCGGCCGCGACATCCAGGCGCATCCAGCGCCGGGCCTCGGCAAGCGCTTCCCCGCGGGCCCGCGCCCCGTGGTCCAGCAGAGCCCGTACGCAGCCGGGCGAGCCGCGCCGAGCGGCGGCCACCAGTGGGGGTTCGCCCGCAGGGCCGGGCAGGTCCGGATCCGCGCCGGCGGCCAGCAGCGCCCGGACGATCTCCACGTGCCCCCGCTGCACCGCCCAGGTCAAGGCGCGGAACCCGTACTCCTCCTCCAGGTCCGCGGTGGCCCCAGCCGCCAGCAGTGCCCGTACCACCTCGGTGTGCCCCCCGCAGGCGGCACCGCACAGCGGCGCGTCGGCGCCCGCGCTCAGGCGGTCGGGATCGGCTCCGGCCGTCAGCAGCAGCCGTACGACGCCCGGTGCGTCGCCGACCGCCGCCAGGTACAGGGCCGTCTGGCCCTCCGCGTCGACCGACTCGGGACTCGTGCCCGTGCGCAGCAGTCGTACGACCGTGTCCTCGTCCCCTTCGTACACCGCCGTGAACAGCCCCGGCGGCTCGTGCGTGTCCATGCTTCGACCCTCGCTCTCCGAAGGCCCACCGCGCAAAGACATTTGAGGTGTTCCGTGCCACTTCGGCGTTGCCTCTCACGCCGTATGGCCCGGCGGCCATGCCTCAGGTGTCGCACTCCAGAACGGTCCGGCACAGCCCGCAGCGCGCCCGCACCCGTCCTCGCACGGGCACCCTGATGCGCTGGTGGCAGGTGGGGCAGGGAAAGGAGACGCGCAGCGGGCCGCGGCCGGCCGGGGTGAAGTCGTACGGGACGCCCGGATGCGGGCCGGGGGCGGAGTGGTCCTCGGCGTGGCGGCGGTCCCGGGCGTAGCGGCGGCGGCCCGCCCAGCCTGCGGCGGTCAGCGGGGGCTGCTGCTCGTCCCGGCGGGCCTGCGCCATGCCCTTCGTGTACGCGGTGTACGCCTGCGGGCTGGTGAACCAGATCGACGGGTCCTCGCCGAACAGCAGTGCCCGCTTGGCGAGGACGTAACCGAACTCCTCCGGGGTCAGGTAGCCGAGCTTCTGCGAGGACGCCCTGTCTTCGCGGAAGGCGTCCAGGAGCAGCCAGCCCGCGCCCAGGTAGGTCGCCGCGGTGTCGGTGAGGATCTCGTTGTCCCTCGTGCCGGGGAAGGACAGGTCGAGGCGGTGCAGATAGACGTGCATCACCTCGTGCGCGAGGGCCGCGCCGATGTCCCGGCGGTGGGTGCGGAACCGGTCGTTGAGCTCGATGAAGTACTCCGGGCCCGCGGCGAGTTCGACGTTGGCCGCATGGGTCATCTCACGGAAGCCGATGATCATCCGGGCGTCCGGCAGCCGGTAGTGCCGAACCAGCTCGCGCGCCACGCGCTGCGCCCCCAGATGCAGGTCGTCCAGGTCGGAGAAGGCCACGTCGGCGGGGGCCACGCTGGCCGCGAAGGTGCGGATGGTGTCGCAGGAGAGCCGCTTGTACAGGGCGGTGATCGCCGCCCGCACCGTGTCCAGATGCGGGTAGCCGTGCTCGACCGGGCCGCCGTTCGCCACGTCCGCACCCCCTTCAGACGCCGGCACTGGCATCCACTGTATGCGTGCTTCCTCCCGGCGGCCGAGCGTGCGAGGCGGCGAGGGCGTCGTGCCGCGCCGCCCACTGGCCGGAAACCGGTTCTTGCCGCCTCGCCCGGTTCTCCAAATAATCCGTAAAGATTTGGCGGGGGCATGTCATATGTGCTTCGCGTGCTGCCGCCATGCGGTCAACCCCCCCACGGAAGGAAGCACGTTGAAGTTCCTGAAGAAGATCAGTGGCCTCAAGAGAGCCGTCGCGGCCGTCACGGCCGCGCTCGCCGCCCTGTCCCTCCAGCCCCTGTCCGCGCAGGCCGCACCCCAACCGGTGGTCGGCGGGACACGGGCCGCACAGGGCGAGTTCCCGTTCATGGTGCGGCTGTCCATGGGCTGCGGCGGCGCCCTGTACGCCGGCGACATCGTCCTGACCGCCGCGCACTGCGTCAGCGGATCGGGCAGCAACACCTCCATCACCGCCACCGCTGGTGTCGTCGACCTGCGCAGCGGCAGCGCGATCAAGGTGAGGTCCACCAAGGTCCTGCAGGCCCCCGGCTACAACGGAAAGGGCAGGGACTGGGCGCTGATCAAGCTTGCCCAGCCCATCGATCTGCCCACCCTGAAGATCGCCACCACGACCGCGTACAACAAGGGTGACTTCACCGTCGCGGGCTGGGGCGCGACCAGTGAGGGCGGCGGTCAGCAGCGTTATCTGCTCAAGGCCACGGTCCCCTTCGTCGACGACGCCACCTGTCAGCGGGCTTACGGCGGCGATCTGGTGCCCGGTGAGGAGATCTGCGCCGGCTTCCCGCAGGGCGGCGTCGACACCTGCCAGGGCGACTCCGGCGGCCCCATGTTCCGCAAGGACGACACCGGTGCGTACCTCCAGGTCGGCATCGTCAGCTGGGGCGAGGGCTGCGCACGGGCCGGCTACCCCGGTGTCTACACCGAGGTCTCGACGTTCGCGGCGGACATAGCCCGCGCCGCGTCCGGACTCTAGCCCGACGCGCTCGGCCGTATCCCCGGAGGGCGGGAGGGTGTCCGCGGCCCGCCCCGGCCGTGGGCACCCACCCCGTAGGCATCCCCGCCTGCCGCCTGCCGCCTGCCGCCTGCCGCCTGCCGCCTGCCGCCCACCGCACCGACGCAGGCGCCGCGGGGCAGTCGGGTGGGCCGAGTGCAGGCGCTGGGCGGAGGGGGGTGTGTACGACGGTTTCCTCCGCGCCCGGCGCGCACGACTCGTACGCCGTGTGCGGACCATCGCCGCCTCCGGTGGACGCTTTCTCGTGCCCGACGACCGCCTCCTCGACCGCCCCGCCGCTTCGGCGCGCCGGTTCACTCGGGCGCGCAGTGGCGGCGTACGCCGTCGGAGCGATCCGCACTCCGGACAGGAAGGACCGTCCTTCGGCCGGCCCCGTAGGGTGGACGGCCATGACCTCCCGCCACTCCGCCGCCGGGGACGCCGACCCCGCCGTCCGTGCCGAACTCGCCCGGTTGCGCGACAGCATCGACAACATCGACGCCGCCGTCGTCCATATGCTCGCCGAGCGTTTCAAGTGCACCCAGCAGGTCGGCCACCTCAAGGCGGCGCACCAGCTGCCGCCCGCCGACCCGGCCCGTGAGGCCGCCCAGATCGCCCGGCTGCGCCGGCTCGCCGAGAACGCCAAACTCGACCCCGCGTTCGCGGAGAAACTTCTCAATTTCATCATCGCCGAGGTCATCCGGCACCACGAGCGCATCGCCGATGACGCCACGTCCGGCTCCGACGCTGCGGGGGAGTGACACCCGGCCCGGCCGCCCGGTCATCTGCTCCGAGTGCTCCGATCTCCGTAAACGCTCTCTACGCTCCGGCCGTCCCCAGTCGGCCGGATGACTCTTTGTCAGGTCAAAGGAACGCACGGTAGGACGGTTCGGGCATAAGCTGGTCATCCAAGCGAGGGGACCTCGGGCCATGCCGTCTGATGCCAGGATTCTCATCGTCGACGACCACGTGGACACGCTCTACGCGCTGGAGAGCGCTCTTGCCCCGCTGGGCTACCGCCTGACCCGCGCCACGAATGGTGACGCCGCGCTCAAGGAGGTACTGCGCGGCCAGGTCGGCCTGCTCCTCCTCGATGTGCGCATGCCCCAGGTCAGCGGCCTCGACGTCGTGCGCTACCTGCAGCGCCTGGAGCAGACCCAGCACATCCCGGTCATCCTGATCACCGGCTTCGGCCCCGACGCCGAACTCACCTCGGCTGCATACGGGCTCGGCGTCGCCGACCTCCTGATGAAACCCGTCGACCCCTGGGCCCTGCGCACCAAGGTCCGCTACCTCTACGACGCTCATCAGCGCTCGCAGGCCCTGGAGCGGGAAGTGCGCGCCCTGCGCGCCCGGCTCGATCGGCCCGTCCCGCCTCCTGCAGGCGGCATCCCTCCTCCGGCAGGCAGTATCCCGCCGTCGGCGCGCGCCCTCGCGCACCCGGACGCGAACCTTCCGCGTCCGGAAGCGAACCTTCCGAGCCAGCGAGAGGGCCCCGGCGCCCGAAAGGCTCCCGACCCTCCCCGGAAGCAGCACGAGGAACGGACAAAGCGGGTGTAGCGGAACACCACTGTGCGTCGTCAGTGCCATCAGGCAGCATGTCCTTCATGTCCGTACTGACGCGCGACGAAGCGCAGACCCGTGCCCGGCTCCTCGATGTCCACCGCTACGAGATCGAACTCGACCTGACCCGCGGCGACGAGACCTTCGACTCCCGTACCGTCATCCGCTTCACGGTGCGCGCGGACCAAGACGCCTCGGACACCTTCGTCGAGCTCAAGCCCGCCGAGCTGCGCTCCGCCACCCTGGACGGACACCCCCTCGATCCCGAGACGCTCGCCGAGAACCGGCTCCCGCTCAAGGGCCTCATCGCCGGTGAGCACGAACTGCGCATCGACGCCGCCATGCGCTACTCGCGCACCGGTGAGGGCATGCACCGGTTCACCGACCCCACCGACGGCGAGACCTACGTCTACACCCAGTTGTTCATGGACGATGTCCAGCGCGTCTTCGCCGCCTTCGACCAGCCCGACCTCAAGGCCGTCTTCGACCTGACCGTCACGGCCCCCGAGGGCTGGAGCGTCCTCGCCAACGGCATCACCAACCACCAGGGCGACGGCACCTGGCGTGCCGCGACCACCCCCCTCATCTCCACCTACCTGGTCGCCGTCGCCGCCGGACCCTGGCACTCCGTACGCACCGAACACCGCGGACTGCCCTTCGGCATCCACTGCCGCCGCTCCCTGGCCCCCCACCTCGACGCGGACGCGGACGAACTCTTCGAGATCACCCGCCAGTGCTACGACCGGTACCACGAGAAGTTCGAGGAGCCCTACCCCTTCGACTCCTACGACCAGGCCTTCGTCCCCGAGTTCAACGCGGGCGCCATGGAGAACCCCGGGCTGGTCACCTTCCGCGACGAGTTCGTCTACCGCTCCGCCGTCACCGACACCCAGCGCCAGACCCGCGCCATGGTCATCGCCCACGAGATGGCCCACATGTGGTTCGGCGACCTCGTCACCCTCAAGTGGTGGGACGACATCTGGCTGAACGAGTCCTTCGCCGAGTACATGGGCTACCAGACCCTGACCGAAGCCACCCGCTTCACGGACACCTGGACCGACTTCGGCGTCGCCCGCAAGGCCTGGGGCTACGACGCCGACCAGCGGCCCTCCACCCACCCGGTGGCCCCCGAAGCGGTCGACGACACCGCCTCCGCACTCCTCAACTTCGACGGCATCTCCTACGCCAAGGGCGCCTCCGCGCTGCGCCAACTGGTCGCCTGGCTCGGCGAGAAGGACTTCCTCACCGGCATCAACACTCACTTCGCCCGCCACCGGTTCGGCAACGCAACCCTCGCCGACTTCATCGACTCCCTGGCGAGCGCCACCGACCGCGACGTCCACGCCTGGGCCGACGCCTGGCTGCGCACCACCGGCGTCGACACCCTCACTCCGCGTCTGACCCAGGCCGACGACGGCACCTACTCCCTCACCGTCGGCCACGACGGCAGCCGCCCGCACCGCATCGCCGTCGGCGTCTACGACCAGACCCCCGCCGACGACGGCGACCTCACCCTGCGCGAACGCGTCGACCTCGACGTCCCGCAGAGCGCGCCGCAGCCCCTCGGCAAGCGCCCGGCCCTGCTCCTGCTCAACGACGGCGACCTCACCTACGCCAAGGTCCGCTTCGACCCCGAGTCCTTCGAGACCGTGCGCGGCGCCCTGTCGGGGCTGCCGGAACCGCTGACCAGGGCGGTCGTCTGGAACGCCCTGCGCGACGCCGTGCGCGACGGCGACCTGCCCGCCGCCGCCTACCTGGAGGCCGCGCGCGCCCATCTCCCGCACGAGACCGACCTGGCGCTGCTCGAGGGCGTCCTCACCTTCGCCGCCGGTCACGTCGCCGACCGCTACCTGCCCTCCCCCACGCCCTCGACCCCGCTCGAGCAGGGCGGCGACCCCACCGACCGGCCCGCCGCGCTCGCCACCCTCAGCGCGCTGTGCCGCGACCTGATCCGCCGCACCGAGGACGGCTCCCACCCCGGGCTGCGGCTGATCGCCGTACGCCACTACATCGACGCCGCCGCCCACCCGGAGACCATCGCCGCCTGGCTCGCCGAGGGCACCGTGCCCGGCGGACCGGAACTCGACCCCGAACTGCGCTGGCGCATCCTCGGCCGTCTCGCCGTCCTCGGCGCCGTGGACGAGGGGGCCATCGCGGAGGAACTCCACCGGGACCCCAGCGCCACCGGCCAGGAAGGCGCCGCCCGCTGCCGCGCCGCCCTGCCCGACGCCGACGCCAAGCGGCGCGCCTGGGAGGCGATGTTCACCACCGACGACCTGTCCAACTACCTGTTCACAGCCACCGCACAGGGCTTCTGGCAGCCCGAACAGGCCGACCTGCTGGCGGAGTACGTCGAGCGGTACTGGACCGACGTACCCGCCGTCGCGGCCCGCCGCGGCCCCGCCATCGCCACCGCCGCCGGCCGCTGGGCGTTCCCCCGCCACGCCGTGAGCGCGGACACCCTGCACCGGGGTGAGCAGTGCCTGAGCGAGGCCGACCTCACCCCGGCGCTGCGCCGCAAGCTCGTGGACGAACTCGACGACTTGGCACGAGCGTTGCGCATCCGGGAGGCGTAGCCGATCCGCGGTGCCGGCCGCCGTGCCGTCGCGGGACGGCGGCCGGCACCGCATATGCCATCCGTGGGCACTTCCTCCCCACGGCGGTACCCCCATTCGGGTCGGATCGTTGTCCTCTCCGGGCGAGCCCAACCTCCCTGCATGCAGGCTTGGTTCCCCGCCGCGCGCCTGGAGGACGTCCCATGAGCTTGCCGCCTCTCGCCTCAGGACCCGAAGGCCCGCGCGCCCTGCGATCGCTGCTCGCCACCGTCCTCGACGCCCTCGAGGAGGGCGCACGGGCCCGCGGCGGCCCCCTGCCCGGCGGGGGGCCCGCAGCGGTGGCCGCCCGGGTCCGTGCGGCCGTCGGCGACGTCCTGCCGTACGAGGGCGACCCGGACGCCGTACGGGCGCTCGTGCACGCCCTGGCGGAAGGGGCCGCCGACCCCGCCCACGCCCTGTGCGCCGCCCACCTGCACTGCCCGCCTCTCGCGGTCGCCACCGCCGCCGACCTGGCGGCGAGCGCGCTCAACCCCTCCCTCGACTCCTGGGACCAGGCCCCGTCCGCCTCCGAACTGGAAACGCTGGTGACACGGGCCCTCGCCGACGAGGTCTACGGCGATCCGCGGACAAGAAGCGCCGGCGGGGATCACGATCGCGCGCCGGAAAGAGGCGCGGACGAGGTCCGCGGCATCCCGCAGGAACAGGGCACCGGCGAGGGCTGTGGCCGCCCGGAGGAACGGGGCGCCGACCAGATCCACGGCGGCCCGCGAGGAAACGGCGACTGTCTGGTCACCACCGGCGGCACCGAGTCCAACCAGCTCGCCCTGCTTCTCGCCCGTGAAGCCCATGGAAGCGTCCGGCTCGTCTGCGGCGCGGGCGCCCATCACTCCCTGACGCGCGCCGCCTGGCTGCTCGGCCTGCCCGAACCCGTTGTCGTCCCCGCCCCCGGCGGCACCCTCGAACCGGCCGCCCTCGACACCACGCTCGTCAGGCTGGCCGGCCCGCTGCTCGTCGCCGCCGGCGCGGGCAGCACCGACGCCGGCCTCATCGATCCCCTGCCCCGGATCGCCGACATCTGCGCCGCCCACGGCGCCCGACTGCACATCGACGCCTCCTACGGAGGCGCACTCCTGTTCAGCGACCGCCACCGCGCCAAGCTCACCGGTCTCGCGCGCGCCCACACCGTCACCCTCGACCTGCACAAACTCGGCTGGCAGCCCGTCGCCGCCGGCCTGCTCGCCGTCCGCGACCCCCACGACCTGAGCGCCCTGCGGCACCGCGCCGACTACCTCAACGCCGACGACGACACCGACGCGGGCCTGCCCGACCTCCTCGGGCGCTCCCTGCGCACCACCCGGCGCCCCGACATCCTCAAGATCGCCGTCACCCTCAAGACCCTGGGCCGCACCGGGCTGGCCACGCTCGTCGATCAAGTCTGTGGCCACGCACACCAGTTCGCCGAACTGGTCCGCGACCACCCCGCCTTCGAGCTCTACGCCCCGCCCACCATCAGCACCGTCCTGTTCCGGCCCACGGCGGCGTCCGACGACACCGTCGCCGCCGTGCGCCGCACCCTCCTCCACGCCGGCCGCGCCGTCCTCGGCCGCGCCCGGCTGGACGGCCGCCTCTGGCTCAAGGCCACCCTCCTCAACCCCCACACCCGGCCCGGCGACCTGGCCGCCCTCCTGAACCTGGTGGAAGGAAGCACGACCCGATGACCACCCCCGCACGCCATGAACCCCGAGCACCCCGCGACCTGGTCGGCATCGGCATCGGCCCGTTCAACCTGTCTCTCGCCGCCCTCGCCCACCCGCTCACGGAACTCGACGCGGTCTTCTACGAACGGCGCCCCGGCTTCGACTGGCACTCCGGCCTCCTCATCGACGGAGCCACCCTCCAAGTTCCGTTCCTCGCCGACCTGGTGACCCTCGCCGACCCCGCCAGCCCCTGGTCGTTCCTGAACTACCTCAAGACCTGCGAACGACTGTTCCCCTTCTACTTCGCCGAACGCTTCCACATCCAGCGCGCCGAGTACGACGCCTACTGCCGGTGGGTCTCCGGCAACCTTCCTGGACTGAACTTCGGCCAC
Source organism: Streptomyces sp. NPDC046900 (assembly GCF_040644975.1). Taxonomy (NCBI): domain Bacteria; kingdom Bacillati; phylum Actinomycetota; class Actinomycetes; order Kitasatosporales; family Streptomycetaceae; genus Streptomyces; species Streptomyces sp. NPDC046900. Next base: position 235,321 of record NZ_JBEYXD010000004.1, read on the forward strand.
CAGGTCGACACCGTCCGCTGGAACCCCGCGACCGACGTCTTCGAAGTCGACTTCACCCGTCTCGGCACGGACGGCACGGCCCAAGCCCTCGGCCGTGCCCAGGCACGCAACATCGTCCTCGGCGTCGGCACCGAACCCTACGTGCCCGAAACCCTGGAACCGCTGGTCGAATCCGCCGGAGTGCCCGTCATCCACGCCGGCGACTACCTCCGGTACCGCACGGACTTCCTCACCGCCGAGCACATCACCGTCGTCGGCGCGGGCCAGTCCGGTGCCGAGGTCTTCCTCGACCTCCTGCGCAACCGGCCCCTCGGCCTCGAAAGGATCCACTGGCTCGCACGGACCGAGGCCTTCGCCCCCATGGAGTACTCAAAACTCGGTCTGGAGCACTTCACCCCCGACTACACGCGGTTCTTCCACGCCCTCGCCGAACCCGTCCGCGACCGACTCGTCTCGGCCCAGTGGCAGCTCCACAAGGGCATCGACGCCGGCACCATCGCGGCCATCCACGACGAGCTCTACCGCCGTACGCTCAAAGGAGGCTGGCCCGATGCCGTCCTCACCCCCGGCGTCCGGGTCCGCACCGCCGGGCGCCTTGCCACCAACAAGATCGAACTCCATCTGGAGCACGTCCAGCAGAACGTCCGCTCACGCCTCACCACCGACGCCGTCGTCCTCGCCACCGGCTACCGTGAGCGCCCCCTCGGCCGCATCCTCGCCGGGCTGGACCCCTACCTGCGCCGCGACAGCAGCGGGCGCCCCCGCATCGACGACCAGTTCCGCATGGTCCTGGACCCCTCCGTCAGCGGCTCCGTCTACGTCCAGAACGCCGAACTCCACACCCACGGAGTCGGCACCCCCGACCTCGGCCTCGCCGCCTGGCGCAGCGCCACCATCCTCAACTCCCTCACCGGCAAGGAGCCCTACCCGCTGCCTCGCCGGACCGCCTTCACCACGTTCGGGCTCCAGCATCACGACTGGATCCCGGCCGTCCGCCGGCCCATGGATCTGACCCCGCTCGCCGAAAGACGGTGAGAAAGGAGCCGTCCGGAGAGGCACCCGGGACGGTAGCCGAGGGAGTGGCGGCACACGCTCGGCACCAACCGACGACCCCCGCCCCGAGGGTGGCCGCTCCGACGGGACCGGCGGCATCGCCGACGGTGGTGGAGCCGACCGGCCAGCTCTACGCCGGCCGGCTCCACGCACGCGCCGCACGCGCCGCGTCACATCCGGAGCAAGGGCAACCCCGTTCTTCCTAGAAGAGCGGCACGCCGTTCCGCGTGAGCTTCCAGTCGGCGGACGCGAAGTCCTCCGGGTCCAGAACCCCCTTCGCGGTCACCCACTCCGCGATCCGGGTCCGGATCTCCGTCGACTCCGACCACAGCTCCTTGCCCGAAGCCACGAACGGGAAGGCACCGCCGCCGTTGGCACGGTAGTTGTTCACCGCGAGCACGAACTGCTGGGCGTCGTCCAGCGGGGCACCGTTGTAGGTCAGGTTCTTGATGCGCGAGCCCGCGGCCTGGGCGATGTCGATCTCGTACTGCAGGCCCGAGACATAGTCGTAGTTGTAGTCCGGACGGCCGTTCGCGTTGGTCAGCTTCTCCACGTCCACCGGCGCGCCGGCGGCGGTCTGCACGAAGTACTCCGCCGAGTACTCCAGGTACGCCCGGACCTGCGCGCCCGTCATCAGCTTCGCGACCAGCGTGTTGTCGTACACATACAGGCTCGACAGGTCCCGGATCGTCACATTGCCCGCCGGGATCTCCGACGTACGCGAGAACGGCGATGCCTGCGCGATCACCGGCAGCGCGGCGTACTCGGTGCCCGCCAGCGCCGCCTTGACCACGTCCTCCTGGACCTTGGTGATCAGGTCGATGATCGGGGCGTCCTTGTAACGGGCATCCACCGTCGTCAACGTCTCGGTCGCCTTGCCGACGACCTGGTTGACGTACTGGACGACCTTCGCGTGCTCGTCCGTGAGCAGCTTGGTGATCTTCGGGTCGTCGGCGACCGTGTTGGAGTTCCGCAGCGACGCGGCGACCGACTCGACCTCCCACTTCCCCTTGACGAAGACCAGCTCGATGTCGAAGAGCGTCAGCCGCTCGGCGTAGCACAGCGGTTCGGACAGGACGACCGTCTTCCTCGTCTGCTCGTTGACGACCTTCAGCTCCGGGATCTCCAGATGCGCGTGACCGACCAGGATCGCGTCGATCCCCGGCACCTGCCGGGCCACGTTGGCGGCCGCGTCCTCCGCATAGGGCAGTTGGTCACCGTAGGACGAGTTGCCGGAGGTACCCGAGTGCGCCGACACGACGACCACGTCCGCCCCCATCGCCCTCAGCTTCGGCACCCACTTCGCGGCCTGCTCCTCCAGACCCGGGAACGCCAGCTTGCCCTGGACATAGGCCTTGTCCCAGATGGCGATACCCGGGTTGGTCAGGCCGAGCACCGCGACCTTCACCGGCGGCGCACCCGGAACGTGGAACTTCTTGACGAAGTACGGAGGGAACGCCGGCTTCAGGGTCTTCGCGTCCACCGCGTTCGCGCCGAGCAGCGGGAAGTCGCACTGCGACTCGAACCTCCGCAGCGTCTCGATGCCGTAGTTGAACTCGTGGTTGCCGAGCGCCGCCGCGTCGTACCCGATCGCGTTCATGGCCTGGGCCATCGGGTGCACCGGGCCGCCCTTGGCCGTGATCGGGTCCACCTTGGCGTAGTAGTACGTCAGCGGGGTGCCCTGGATCGTGTCACCGGCGTCCAGCAGCAGCGTGTTGCAGTGGCCCTTCTCATGGCGGACCTGGTCCACCAGGGTCGAAATGCGGGCCAGGCCCAGCGCGTTGCCCGCCTTGTCCGCGTACTCGGCGTCCTTGAAGTAGTCCCAGTTGAAGACGTGCCCATGCAGATCGGTCGTGCCCATCACGGTCAGGGAGTACCGCTTCTTCGCCGGGCCGGCGTGCGCCGGAGCGGCCTCGGCGGACGGGGCCGCCGCGGCGCCCGCCAGCGCCACCCCCGCCCCCGTCACAGCGGATCTCTTCAGGAACTTCCGGCGGTTCAAGGGCATCTCAGAATCTCCTCGGGAAATGGTCAACGACGCGCGTAGATTCTGCCCGGGCACCACGAGCTGCAACAGACCCCGCAGGTTTCGATCCGGTGACCGGCAAACTCCCCCGCGCGGACGCGCCGGTGACAGAGTGACACCCATGACCGCCGGACCCCCTCAACCCGAGCCGCCCACCGTCCCCTACGGCACCCCTGAGACCCCGCGCATCGCCGTCCGCGGAGAAGCCCACCTCGAAGTCGACCCCGAGATCGCCCGCATCCACATCACCGTCACCGCGCGCGGCGCCGACCGGCGCGCCACCCTCGACGACCTCACCCGCCGCAACACCACAGCCCTCGAACTCATCAAGTCCTACCCGGACGCCGTCGAACAGCTGGAGACCGGAACCTTCTCCATCAGCCCCGAACTGACGGAACACGGCCACGGCGAACGCGTCCACGCCTACCACGGCCACGTCCACATCAGCGCCGACATCGTCGACTTCACCGCCCTGGGCGAACTCACCACCCGGCTCGCCGACCTCGAACTCACCCGAGTGGACGGCCCCTGGTGGGACCTCCGCCCCGACTCACCCGCCCACCGCGCAGCGCGTCAGCAAGCCGTACGGGATGCCGTGCAGCGCGCACGTGAATACGCCGACGCGCTCGGCACCACTCTCATGGCCCTCGTCGAACTCGCCGATATCGGTGCCGAGAGCAGCGAGCGGTATGCCCCCGGACCACGCTCCATGCGCCAGGCCGCCTCCATGGCAGCAGAAGCAGGGGATTGGCCCGTCCCCCTCGCACTCGAACCCCAACGGCAACATGTCCACGCCCAGATCACCGCACGCTTCACCATGGCACCGCCACAGCTTCAGTCGCCTTGAGCCACTCGTGGGCGCGAGAATGCAGTCCGTGCCGGAAAAGGCCCGCAATTCCCTCCGGGATGCTCATCGGAGCAGACCACCGCACAATTCAACACTTGTTGATAAGGCTTCACGTAAAGGTTGTTGAGTAGTCACGCCCAACGAATTCTCTACCGACCGGTAAGGCCTACGCTCGAAGCATGCGCCGAGCAAAGATCGTCTGTACATTGGGGCCCGCCACCGACTCGTACGACCAGATCAAGGCACTGGTCGAAGCCGGAATGGACGTCGCCCGCCTCAACCTCAGCCACGGCACCTACGCCGAGCACGAGGAGCGCTACCAGCGCGTGCGAAAGGCGTCCGACGAGACCGGCCGCAGCGTCGGAATCCTCGCCGACCTTCAGGGCCCGAAGATCAGACTCGGCCGATTCGCCGAAGGACCCGTACTCCTTGAACGCGGCGACACCTTCACGATCACCGTTGAAGAAGGCGTCGAAGGAGACCGCCAGACCTGCGGAACCACCTACTCCGGACTCGCCGCCGACGTCACCGCCGGCGAACGCATCCTCGTCGACGACGGCAAGGTCTGCCTGGAGGTCACCTCCGTCGACGGCCCCCGGGTCCACACCACTGTCGTCGAAGGCGGCATGGTCTCCGACCACAAGGGACTCAACCTCCCGGGCGTCGCCGTCTCCGTCCCCGCACTCTCCAAGAAGGACGAGGACGACCTGCGCTGGGCCCTGCGCACCGGATGCGACGTCATCGCCCTCTCCTTCGTCCGCAGCGGCAGGGACATCAAGGACGTCCACCGCATCATGGACGAAGAGGGCCGCCGCCTCCCCGTCATCGCCAAAGTCGAAAAGCCCCAGGCCGTCGAAAACATCGGCGAGATCGTCGCCGCCTTCGACGGCATCATGGTCGCCCGCGGCGACCTCGGCGTGGAAATGCCCCTGGAACAGGTCCCCATCGTGCAAAAGCGCGCCATCAAGCTCGCCAAGCGCAACGCCAAACCGGTCATCGTCGCCACCCAGATGCTCGACTCGATGATCGAGAACTCCCGCCCCACCCGGGCCGAGGCCTCCGACGTCGCGAACGCCGTGATCGACGGCACCGACGCGGTCATGCTCTCCGGCGAGACGAGCGTCGGAAACTACCCGGTCGAGACGGTCAGGACCATGGCGCGCATCGTGGCGGCGGCCGAGGAGGACATCCTCGCCAAGGGCCTCCCGCCGCTGACCGAGAGCAACAAGCCCCGCACCCAGGGCGGCGCGGTCGCCCGCGCGGCAGCAGAGATCGGCGACTTCCTCGGCGCCAAGTTCCTGGTCGCCTTCACCCAGTCCGGCGACACCGCCCGCCGCCTCTCCCGCTACCGCTCCCCGATCCCGCTCCTCGCCTTCACCCCTGAGCCGGCCACGCGTTCCCAGCTCAACCTCACCTGGGGCGTGGAGACCTTCCTGGGCCCGCACGTCGACTCCACGGACGCGATGGTCGACCAGGTCGACGAGCTGCTGCTCAAGTACGGCCGCTGCAAGAAGGGCGACGTCGTGGTGATCACCGCTGGCTCGCCGCCCGGGGTCTCGGGCTCGACGAACATGGTGCGGGTGCACCACATCGGCGAGGACGACAGCCCCAAGTAGGACGGACGGGCTTGCGAAGGGCCCCTTGCGAGGGGGCCCTTCGTGTTGGGTGCGGCCGTCGTCCGCTCATGCCTTTTCGGAACGGGCTTGCACAGAGCTCGCTTACGTGCGCCCATGTCGTACATCAGGCCACTCTGGGCGACAACGCAGGACCGTACGCAGGAAAAAAGCGGAGGTTCACGAGAATGCGAACATCCGCTTTTCGATTCCGACCTTGGAATCTAAGGAAAAGTGCCCCGGGTCGGACTCGAACCGACACTGTATGGGTTTTGAATCCATTGCCTGCTGCCAATTGGGCTACCGGGGCCCAACGAATCAAAGGTTTCCCTCGACCCGCTGCCTGACCACCTTACCGCAGCTGGGTAGGCTCTTGGGAGCAGTACCTGACTGCCCTGGATCAAGGAGCCTCCGTGACCGCCCCCGAGTCGCCCCAGCCCGTTGCCGACGACGACAAGTCGCATGTGCCTCCGCTGACGACCCGTGTCGTCATCGCCGAGGACGAGGCGCTCATCCGGCTCGACCTCAAAGAGATGCTCGAGGAAGAGGGCTACCAAGTCGTCGGTGAGGCCGGTGACGGCGAGCGGGCCGTCGAGCTGGCCCGTGAGCACCGGCCCGACCTGGTGATCCTCGATGTGAAGATGCCGAAGCTCGACGGCATCTCGGCGGCCGAGCGGATCGCCGAGGAGCGCATCGCCCCGGTGCTCATGCTCACTGCCTTCTCGCAGCGCGACCTGGTCGAGCGGGCGCGGGACGCGGGCGCCATGGCCTATCTCGTGAAGCCGTTCAGCAAGAGCGATGTCGTGCCGGCGATCGAGATGGCCGTGTCCCGGTTCAACGAGCTGAAGACGCTGGAGCAGGAGGTCGCGGATCTCACGCAGCGTCTTGAGACGCGCAAGCTGGTGGACCGGGCGAAGTCGATTCTTCAGACGGAGTACGGGCTGAGCGAGCCGGCCGCGTTCCGGTGGATCCAGAAGACCTCCATGGACCGGCGTATGTCGATGCAGCAGGTCGCGGAGGCGGTCATCCAGGATGCCCAGGAGAAGAAGGCCGCCAAGGACTGACGGCCACGACGTCTACGGCGAGGCCCGCACCCCCGGGAGTCGGGGGTGCGGGCCTCGCCGTTTGCCGTGAAGGCGTGCTCAGTCTTCGCCGAGGTAGGCCTTCCGCACGGATTCGTCGTGCAGCAGGTCCTGTCCGGTGCCGGAGAGGACGATGTTGCCGACCTCCATCACATGACCCTGGTCGGCGAGGGAGAGGGCGGCCTGGGCGTTCTGCTCGACGAGCAGGATGGTGGTGCCCTGGGCCTTCAGCTCGGCGATGGTGGCCATGATCTTCTGCATCATGATCGGGGAGAGGCCCATGGAGGGCTCGTCGAGCATGAGCAGTTTCGGCTGGGACATGAGGGCGCGGCCCATGGCGAGCATCTGCTGTTCGCCGCCGGAGAGGGTGCCCGCGGCCTGCTTCCTGCGCTCTCCGAGGATCGGGAAGAGGTCGTAGGCCCGCAGGATGTCCTTTTCGATGCCTTCTTTGTCCTTGCGGAGGAAGGCGCCGAGCTGGAGGTTCTCGGCGATCGTCAGGCGCGGGAAGATGTGCCGGCCCTCGGGGGAGTGGGCGAGTCCGAGCGAGACGATCTTGTGGGCGGGGACGTTGGCCAGCGGTCTGCCGTCGAAGGTGATCCGTCCGCTGGTCGGTTTGAGCAGGCCGGAGAGGGTGCGCAGGGTCGTCGTCTTGCCGGCGCCGTTGGTGCCGATGAGAGTGACGACCTGGCCGGCTTCGACGCTGAAGGAGATGCCCTTGACGGCTTCGATCTTGCCGTAGGCCACCCTGAGGTCCTCGACCTCGAGCAGTGCGGTCACTGGGATTCTCCCTCGGTGCTGCTGGTGGTGCTGTCCGCGGTCACGTCGCCCTCGGCTTCGGCGGCTGCGATCTCGGCGGCCTCTGCTTCTCCGGGTTCGCCCTCGAAGGGGGTTCCGAGGTAGGCGGCGATGACGCGCTCGTCGGCCTGGACGACCTCGGAGGTGCCTTCGACGAGTTTCTCGCCCTGGACGAGGACGGCGACGCGATCGCAGAGGTTGAAGATGAAACGCATGTCGTGCTCGATGACGAGGACGGCGATGCCCTTGTCGCGGATCGCGAACACCAGTTCCTCGGTGGCTCGCGTTTCCTGCGGGTTCATGCCGGCCGTCGGTTCGTCGAGGAGCAGCAGCCCCGGCTCGCTCGCCAGTGCGCGGGCGATTTCGAGCTTGCGCTGTTCGCCGTAGGGGAGGTTGCGCGCGAGGTGGTCGCGCTTGGCGGCGAGGCCGACGAACTCGAGGAGTTCCATGGCGCGCGCCTCGGATTCCCTTTCGGCTCTCTTGAAGCCGGGGCCGCGCAGGAGAGCGGACCACAGGCCTTCTTTGGTCCGGGTGTGGCGGCCGACGAGCACGTTTTCCAGAACGGTCATGTTGGCGAAGAGCCGGATGTTCTGGAAGGTGCGGGCCATGCCGGCCTTGGTGACCAGGTGGGGCTTGGGGGGCAGGACGGTGCCCTTGTAGGAGACCGTGCCCTCGGTGGGGATGTACAGGCCGGTGAGGCAGTTGAAGAAGGTGGTCTTTCCGGCGCCGTTGGGGCCGATGAGGCCGACGATCTCGCCGCTGTTGACGGTGAAGTCGACGGAGCGTACGGCGGTGAGGCCGCCGAAGCGCATCGTCACGTCGCGGGCTTCGAGTACAGGTGTCGTCATGGTTCTTACGCCCCTGCCTTGGTGACGGCCGGTTCGTCGGTCAGCGTCGCTTGTTGGGGTACGTCGAGTTGGCCGGTCTCGTGGAATTCGAGCTGGCGGCGGCGGTTGGCGATGATGCCTTCCGGCCGGAAGCGCATCAGCAGGATGAGGGCGATGCCGAAGGCGAGGAGCGACTTGTCCTGGAGGAAGACGAGTTTCTCCGGGAGCAGGTAGAGCAGTGCCGCGCCGAGCAGGGGGCCTGCGACGGTGCCCATGCCGCCGAGGACGACCGCGGCGAGGAGGAAGGCCGAGTTGGGGGGTGTGGAGCCCGCGAACTGGTAGGGGTTGGGGACCACGCTGTAGGTCACGTGGGCGCTGACGGTTCCGGCGAGGCCGGCGAGGGAGGCGCCGAGGGCGAAGGCGATGAGCTTGACGCGGAAGCCGTTGATGCCCATGGCGGTGGCCGCGGTCTCGTCCTCGCGGATGGCGATCCAGGAGCGGCCGATGCGGGAGTCGGCGGCGCGGGTGTAGACGAGGACGACGATGGCCATGATGAGGACCATCAGCAGGTAGTAGTTGGCGAAGCGGCCGATGGTGAAGCTGCCGAGGTCGTGCGATTCCCCGAAGCTGAATCCGAAGAAGTTCAGGTCGGGGATGGACGGGATGCCGTTGGGGCCGTTGGTGATGTTCGGTCCCGAGTCGCCGTCCATGTTGTTCACGGCGATACGGAAGATCTCTCCGAAGCCGAGGGTGACGATGGCGAGGTAGTCGCCGCGCAGCCGCAGGGTGGGGGCGCCGATCAGCACGCCGAACACGAGGGAGGCGGCGGCGCCGCTGAGGGCGGCGGCCCAGAAGGGGAACTGGACGCCGGAGAAGCGGGAGAACTCGGAGCCGGAGACGAGGGCGGCGGTGTAGGCGCCGACGCCGAGGAAGGCGACGTATCCGAGGTCGAGGAGGCCCGCGAGGCCGACGACGATGTTCAAGCCGAGAGCGACGGTTCCGAAGATGAGGATGTTGACGCCGATGTTGGCGTAGTGGTCGTCGCTCTGGGTGAGGGGGAAGGCGATGGCGGCGACGAAGCCCATCGCGAGGGCGAAGCTGCGGTTGGCCGCGAGGATGCGGGAGAACCGGTCGGCCAGGCCCGCGGTGTGCGCCGCCCAGACGGCGAAGACGACGACGATGAGGTAGCCGATGAAGAGTTCGCCGTATTCGGTGTCGATGCCGTAGGCGAAGGCGAAGAGGCCGACGACGGTGACGGCGGTGATGACGGCGCGCTGGACCCAGGGGGCCGTGTGGCCGGCCGGCGCGATGCGGTCCGGCTTGGCGATGGAGGCGCGCAGGATTGCCTTGACGGTGGGTTCGCCGGCCACGGGGTGGGGGAGGGCGAGGGCTCCGATGACGGGGAACAGGGAGGCGACGGCCGCGATGTAGCCGCCCGCTTCGAGGTTGACGAGGCCGCCGAGCTTGGCGGCGATCGCGATGACGGTGAACCACGTGGTGCCGAAGGCGCCGAGGGCGGTGAGGACCGCGGGTGCGTTGTTGCGGGCGGGGGTGAGCCAGTCGAGGCCCTTGACGCCGTATCCGGCGAGGGCGAAGAGGGTGACGAGGATGCCGCCGGTGAAGGTCAGCCACTGCAGGCCGCCCGGGTAGCCGTAGACGGTGAGGTCGCCGGGGAAGTCGGCGGTCCAGGTCCAGGCGAGGAAGGCGGAGGCGGCGGTGGCGACGCCACCGAGAAGGGTGAGCGCGCGGGCGACGGAGGCCGGCAGCGGGATGAGGCCGTGTTCGGTGAACGTCGGCGTCCCGGGGACCTCGGAAGTGGTCGTCGTGTCGGTCATCGTGATCACGCCCTGTCCGCGACGCGTTCGCCGAGGAGGCCTTGGGGTCTGAACAGCAGGACGAGGATGAGGAGACAGAAGGCCCAGACATTGGCCCAGCTGGCGCCACCGAGCTGCTGCATGCCCGGGACGTTGTCGATGTAGGCGGAGGCGAGGGTCTCGGCGATGCCGAGGACGACGCCGCCCAGCATGGCCCCGTAGATGTTGCCGATGCCGCCGAGGACGGCCGCGGTGAACGCCTTGAGGCCCATGAGGAAGCCCATGCGGTAGTCGATGTTGCCGTACTTGAGGCCGTAGGCGACGGCTGCGACCGCGGCGAAGAAGCCACCGATGGCGAAGGCGACCACGATGATGCGGTTCGTGTCGATGCCCATCAGCTGCGCGGTGTCGGGGTCCTGCGCGGTGGCCTGCATGGCGCGTCCGGTGCGGCTGCGGCGGACGAAGACGGCGAGTGCGGCCATGCACACGGCGGCGGCGAGGATGAGGAAGATGTCGGCGTCCTTGATGGTGACGGAGCCGAGGTCATGGGTCGTGTCGAGGCCGGGGAAGCGGCGGGCGCGGTCGGCCTGGGGGTAGAAGTTGCGGACGACTTCCTGGAGCGCCAGGGAGAGGCCGATGGCGGTGATGAGCGGTGCCAGCCTCGGTGCTCCGCGAAGTGGTCGGTAGGCGAACCGTTCCGCCCCGACGGCGATGAGGATGGCGACGATGGCGCCGCCTATCAGCATGAGGGGCACGAGGGCCCACATCGGGGTGCCGGAGGGGAGGATCAGCGAGACCGTGAGAGCGCCGAAGGCTCCGGTCATGAAGATCTCGCCGTGTGCGAAGTTGATGAGCTGGACGATGCCGTACACCATCGTGTAGCCGATGGCGATCAGCCCGTACATCGAGCCGAGGAGCAGCCCGTTGGCCAGCTGCTGCGGCAGGGTGTTCACCGCATGGCCTCCATGTCGCTGGTGGTCGTGTTGTGCACGGTGGTGTGCAGGGCGGGGTGTGAGAACGGGCCGCGCGGTCGGGGTCCTCCTTCCGCGCGGCCCGTCGGTGCGGTGCTAGGGGTCGGCCTGTTACGTACGGGTTCAGCTGGGGTTGTACGTACCGGTCTTGACCGCCTTCCAGGCACCCTTCTCGACCTGGTAAACGGTGAGCTGCTTGTTCGTCGTGTCGCCGAACTCGTCGAAGGAGACGTGGCCGGAGATGCCTTCGAAGTCGCTCTTCTGGACGCCGTCGACGACCTTGGAGCGCAGGTCGTCACCGGTCGGCACCTTGCCGCCGTTGGCGTCCGCGGCGGCCTTGACCGCGTTGATGATGGCGTTGGCGGCGTCGTAGGCGTAGGCACCGTAGGCGCCGTAGTCACCCTTGTAGCCCTTGGCCTTGTACGTCTCGACGAACGTCTTGGCGGCGGGCAGGGTGTCGACCGGCACGCCGACCGCGGTGGCGAGGTCGCCCTCGGCGTCCTTGCCGGCGGTGTCGATGTACGTGGTGGCGTACATGCCGTCGCCGCCGAACAGCGGGATGTTGACGCCGGCGTCCTTGAGCTGCTTGGTGATCAGCTCGGACTCGTCGTACTGGCCGCCGTAGTAGAGGATGTCGGCCTTGGCGTTCTTGATCTTGGTGACGAGCGAACCGAAGTCCTTGTCACCGGTGTTGACGTGGTCGGTACCGACGACCGCGCCGCCCAGCTTCTTGAACGAGTCGTTGAAGATCTTGGCGAGGCCGGCGCCGTAGGTCTGCTTGTCGTCGACGACGAAGGCCTTCTTCTTCTTGAGGCCGTTGTAGGCGTAGTCGGCGGCGAAGCCACCCTGGAGGGCGTCGGTGGTGGCGGTGCGGAAGTACGTCTTGTACGGACGCGTCTTCGAGGTCTGCCAGTCCTTGCCCTGGGTCAGGGTCGGGTTGGTGTTCGAGGGGGAGATCTCGACCATGTTGGCGGAGGCGAAGACCTGCTGCATGGACTGGGCCACACCGGAGTTGAGCGGGCCGACGGCGCCGACGACGCTCTTGTCGCCGACAAGAGCCGTGGCGTTCTGCTGGCCGGTGGCGGGCTGCGCCTTGTCGTCCAGGGCCTTGACCTGGAACTTCACGCCGGGAACGGTGTTCTTCTTGTTGGCGTCGTCGACGGCGATCTGGACGCCGTACTGGATGCCGAGGCCCGTGGTCGAGTTCTCGCCGGAGAGCGGGGCGTCCACGCCGATGGTGATGGTCGTGGAGGAGCCGCTGTCGCCGCTCTTGCTGTTGTCGTCGCGGGAGCCACACGCGGTCAGAGTCAGTGCTCCGGTGGTGAGCACGGAGGTGAGGATCACCAGAGAACGCTGTCGCACAATCAGTCCTTTCCGCGGCCTGGCCGCCCTGACGGGCGACGCGAATGCCGCGCTGGTACCGAACTCCCGATGGAGCGGTGACTGGCCGTGACTCTAAGCCTGGTCCGAGGAGATGAGCATCGTCGCGGACCGGCTTGTGACTTTCTTGTTATGCCGTGCAGGTTGGGGCGTATCGAGGAAGTCGAGTCTTGGCCGGTTTGGCAGAATTTCCGTGTAGTCCGCATTTTGAGAATGCGCACTTCCGCTTGGTCTTGACCGGACCCCTGGGCGGTGGGTGCCGCAGACAGTGCCGATCAGCTGCGAAAGATCGCGGGAGAAGGCGCCGTCGAAGATGAAGCTGTGGTCTTGTATTGCGCGCATGTTACGCAGCGTCACATCAAGAAATGGAAGATCCGGATTGAGTGGCAGTCCGGAACAGTCGGATACGGATATCTCGAGTGTGATGCGGCGTGTTGTCCTGGCGTGCACGGTAATGGACGCATTGGGCAGGGTCCGGGCCCGCAGTCCGGTGAACCCGGCCGTGATGCCAAAGACGGTCACAGGCGGTCCGTCGCGGACCGAGACGTCGAACCGGAAGGTGGCGACCGGGGCGGCGGTGGTGGCCGGGTGGACAACTCCCGCGTAGGAGAACTCCGTTACGTTCACGGGCCAGGGCGGTAGGGCCGGTTCCGGGGGCGTGGTGGCGGACCGGGCGGGCAGGAGCAGCAGGGCGCCGGTGACGGCGAGGGCGGCGACGGCGCCCAGGGTGACTCTGCGGGTGTGTACCGGCAGCCGCGTCCATCGGTCGGACAGGCGGGGCGCGTCGCTGCCGACGACATCGCGCCCCGGCTCGGGGCCGGACGGCTCCACAGGCTCGACGGGTCCTGTGCCGCTCATGGCCGGCGCCTCATGGGGCCACGGTAGGGGCCCGGGGCCCGGCCGGGAAGGTGCGGTGACGTGCCTGCCGGGCTTGGGAGTTGAGGGTGCCGCGCCGAGCGCGCCGGGGATCGCGCGGAGCGGCGGGGCAACCGTGTACGGGTGGGGGCCGAGGGGGACGCGTGGGCACCGGCCCCCGGTGATCAGCCTCCGGTGGGGAGGTGGTCGCCGTCGCCCGGCCGCACGTCGCGCAGCAGACAGGTCAGCCGGGCGGTGCACACGCGCTTGCCGCTCTCGTCGCTGATCACGATCTCGTACGTCGCTGTCGAGCGCCCCCGGTGGACCGGGGTGGCTACGCCGGTGACGAGGCCGGAGCGCACCCCGCGGTGGTGGGTGCAGTTCAGGTCGACGCCGACGGCGATCTTCGAACTGCCGCCGTGGAGCATGGCGCCCACGGAGCCGAGGGTCTCGGCGAGCACGGCGGATGCGCCGCCGTGCAGCAGCCCGTACGGCTGGGTGTTGCCCTCCACGGGCATGGTGCCGACGACCCGCTTCGCGGAGGCCTCGACGATCTGGACGCCCATACGGGTGCCGAGGTGTCCGGCGGAGAAGAGGGCGGGCAGGTCGACGCCGAGCGCGGCGTACTCGTCGACGATCTCTTGCGGGAACTTCACGGTGTGCTGCTCGCCCATGGGGTACGGCTCCGTTCGTCGGGGATCGGTCACTCGCCTATGGCTGAGCAAACGCTCAGTCGGTCGCCGATTGTTCCAGGCGGACCACGACGGACTTGCTGGCGGGGGTGTTGCTGGTGTCGGCGGTGGCATCCAGCGGGACCAGCACGTTCGTCTCCGGATAGTAGGCGGCCGCGCAGCCGCGGGCGGTGGGGTAGTGCACGACCCGGAAGCCGGGCGCGCGCCGCTCGACGCCGTCCTGCCACTCACTGACCAGGTCGACGTACGAGCCGTCCGCCACGCCGAGTGCCCGGGCGTCCTCGGGATGGACGAGGACGACGCGGCGGCCGTTCCTGATGCCGCGGTAGCGGTCGTCCAGCCCGTAGATCGTGGTGTTGTACTGGTCGTGCGAGCGCAGGGTCTGCAGCAGCAGCCGGCCCTCGGGCAGCGCCGGGAACTCCACGGGCGCCGCGGTGAAGTTGGCCTTGCCCGTGGCGGTGGGGAAGCGGCGCTCGTCGCGGGGCGCGTGGGGGAGCGCGAAGCCGCCCGGATGTGCCACGCGCGCGTTGAAGTCCTCGAAGCCGGGGATCACGCGCGAGATGCGGTCGCGGACGGTCGCGTAGTCCTTCTCGAACTCCTCCCACGGGACGGTGCTGTCCGCGCCGAGCACCTGGCGGGCCAGCCGGCACACGATGGCCGGTTCGGACAGCAGATGGGGGCTCGCGGGGTCCAGGCCGCCGCGGGAGGCGTGCACCATGCCCATGGAGTCCTCCACGGTCACGAACTGCTCGCCACTGCCCTGCAGATCGCGCTCGGTGCGGCCGAGTGTGGGCAGGACGAGGGCACGCGCGCCGGTGACGGTGTGCGAGCGGTTGAGCTTGGTCGACACGTGCACGGTGAGCCGGGCGCGCCGCATGGCCGCCTCGGTCACATCGGTGTCGGGGGAGGCGGACACGAAGTTGCCGCCCATCGCGAAGAAGACCTTCGCCTCGCCGTCGCGCAGGGCGCGGATGGCCCGTACGACGTCGTAGCCGTGTGCGCGCGGCGGCGCGAACCCGAACTCCCTCTCCAGAGCGTCCAGGAAGGCGGGCGCGGGCCGTTCGAAGATGCCCATCGTGCGGTCGCCCTGCACGTTCGAGTGACCGCGCACCGGGCACACTCCCGCGCCGGCACGCCCGATGTTGCCGCGCAGCAGAAGGAAGTTGACGACCTCGCGGATCGTGGCGACGGCGTGCTTGTGCTGGGTGAGCCCCATGGCCCA
Organism: Streptomyces sp. NPDC046900; assembly: GCF_040644975.1. Lineage (NCBI taxonomy): Bacteria > Bacillati > Actinomycetota > Actinomycetes > Kitasatosporales > Streptomycetaceae > Streptomyces > Streptomyces sp. NPDC046900. The sequence goes on from NZ_JBEYXD010000004.1 coordinate 250,495, forward strand.
GCAGACGATGGTCCGCTCGGAGGCGAGGACCATGGCCAGGGCCTGCTCTATCTCCTCGCGGCCGAGACCGGTCGCATCGAGCGTCTGGGCCCAGTCCGCGGCGCGCGCGGCAGCGGCGAACTCCTCGAAGCCGTGGGTGTGTTCGCGGACGAACTCGTCGTCGACCGCGCCGTCCGCCTCCAGGATCAGCTTGTTGAGCAGGCGGAAGAGGGCCTGGTCGCCGCCGATGCGGATCTGCAGGAACAGATCGGTCAGGGCGGCTCCCTTGAGCATGCCCTGGGCGGTCTGGGGGTTCTTGAAGCGCTCAAGTCCCGCCTCGGGCAGCGGGTTGACGCTGATGATCCTCGCGCCGCCCGCCTTGGCCTTCTCCAGGGCCGACAGCATGCGCGGGTGGTTGGTGCCGGGGTTCTGTCCGGCGACGATGATCAGGTCCGCCTTGTGGAGGTCCTCGAGCAGGACGCTGCCCTTGCCGACGCCGATCGTCTCCGAGAGCGCGGAACCTGACGACTCGTGACACATGTTCGAGCAGTCGGGCAGGTTGTTGGTGCCCAGCTCGCGGGCGAAGAGCTGGTAGAGGAACGCCGCCTCGTTGCTGGTGCGGCCCGAGGTGTAGAAGACGGCCTCGTCAGGGGAGTCGAGGGCGGCGATCTCCTCGGCGATGATGTCGAAGGCGCGCTCCCAGGTGACCGGCTCGTAGCGGTCCGCCCCTTCGGGGAGGTACATGGGATGCGTCAGGCGCCCCTGCTGGCCCAGCCAGTAGCCGCTGCGGGTCGCGAGGTCGGCCACGGGGTGCGCGGCGAAGAACTCCGGAGTGACGCGGCGCAGGGTGGCTTCCTCGGCGACCGCCTTCGCGCCGTTCTCGCAGAACTCCGCCGTGTGCCGGTGGTCGGGCTCGGGCCAGGCGCAGCCCGGGCAGTCGAAGCCGTTCTTCTGGTTGACGCGCAGCAGGGTGAGCGCGGTGCGGCGCACGCCCATCTGCTGCTGGGCGATGCGCAGGGTGTGTCCGATGGCGGGGAGTCCCGCCGCCGCGTGCTGCGGCTCGGAGACCTGCGGCGCGTCCTGGATCGGGTCACCCTTGGGCGGCTTCGTTGCCATCGCTGCGCTCTCCTTCGCCGACGCGTGTGAACGGTGTCTCAGATCCTCGCATGTGACGGTGACGGCGTTCGTGCCCGGTCGTGCGCCGGCCGGCGTGCGCTTGCGGGCGCCGTCGCGAGCGGACGGGCTCGCGAGGCAGGGAGCACATGACCTCGTGCCGTCGCGAGCAAGCGGCCTCGTGACGTTCCGCGACCGCGCGGGGCGCGCGGGCCGGCAACCGGCTGCGGTCCGGACAGCGTGCGGAAGCGCGGACCGGAAACTCTGCGTAATTGAAGGGATTCCCACCGTGACGGCGGCCGCCCCGAAAGGGCGTTCCGGGGCGGCCGATCGGGCCGCACGCCCGGCTCCGCCGCCTGCCCGCCGGAAGCACGGGCGAGGCCGAGTGTCAGTGGGTCGTGGCAGGATCGGGGGCGTGGCAGAGACAGCATCGAAGAAGACCGAGAAGACCTCCGGCGGCGGCCGACCCCGGCTGATGCTCATGGACGGGCACTCACTGGCCTACCGCGCGTTCTTCGCGCTGCCCGCGGAGAACTTCACGACCGCGACGGGCCAGCCGACGAACGCGATCTACGGCTTCGCGTCGATGCTGGCGAACACGCTGCGCGACGAGGCGCCCACGCACTTCGCGGTGGCGTTCGACGTCTCCCGCAAGACATGGCGCTCCGAGGAGTTCACGGAGTACAAGGCGAACCGCTCGAAGACCCCGGACGAGTTCAAGGGCCAGGTCGAGCTGATCGGCGAGCTCTTGGACGCGATGCACGCCGAGCGCTTCGCGGTCGATGGGTACGAGGCGGACGACGTGATCGCCACCCTCGCCACCCAGGCCGAGGCCGCGGGCTTCGAGGTGCTGATCGTCACCGGCGACCGCGACTCCTTCCAGCTGGTCTCCGAGCACACGACGGTGCTGTATCCGACGAAGGGCGTCTCGGAGCTGACCCGGTTCACTCCGGAGAAGGTCTTCGAGAAGTACGGGTTGACGCCGGCGCAGTACCCCGACTTCGCGGCGCTGCGCGGCGACCCGTCGGACAACCTGCCGGGCATCCCGGGCGTCGGCGAGAAGACGGCCGCGAAGTGGATCAACCAGTTCGGTTCGTTCGCGGAGCTGGTGGAGCGCGTCGAGGAGGTCAAGGGCAAGGCCGGGCAGAACCTGCGCGACCACCTGGAGTCGGTGAAACTCAACCGCCGGCTCACCGAGCTGGAGCGGCAGGTGGAGCTGCCGAAGGCGGTCGCCGACCTGGAGCGGGCCGCGTACGACCGCAAGACCGTCGCGATGGTCCTGGACACCCTGGAGATCAGGAACCCCTCGCTGCGTGAGCGGCTCTTCGCCGTCGACCCCGGGGCCGAGGAGGCCGAGACCACCCCCGTCACCGCGGACGGCGTCGAACTGGACGGCGCGGTGCTGGGCGCGGGCGAGCTGCAGCCCTGGCTCGCCGGGCACGGCGATGAGCTCCTCGGCGTGGCCACGGTCGACTCCTGGGCGCTGGGCACGGGCGCGGTGGCCGAGATCGCGCTGGCCGCGGCAGACGGCGCGGCGGCGTGGTTCGACCCGGCGCAGCTGGACGAGGCGGACGAGAGGGCGTTCGCGGCATGGCTCGCCGACCCGGCCAAGCCCAAGGTGCTGCACAACGCCAAGGGCGCGATGCGGGTCTTCCCCGAGCACGGCTGGTCCGTGGAGGGAGTGGCCATGGACACGGCGCTCGCCGCGTACCTGGTCAAGCCGGGCCGTCGTTCCTTCGCGCTGGACGCGCTGTCGCTGGAGTACCTGAACCGCGAGCTGGCGCCCGCGGCGACGGCCGACGGGCAGCTCGCCTTCGGTACGGACGAGGGCGCCGAGGCCGAGGCGCTGATGATCCAGGCCCGCGCGATCCTCGACCTTGGTCAGGCATTCGAGGAGAAGCTGGGTGAGGTGGGCGCGGCGGAGCTCCTGCGGGACATGGAGCTGCCCGTCTCCGCACTGCTGGCCCGTATGGAACGGCACGGCATCGCCGCGGACCGCACCCACCTGGAGGCCATGGAGCAGCTGTTCGCGGGCGCCGTCCAGCAGGCGGTGAAGGAGGCGTACGCGGCGGCGGGGCACGAGTTCAACCTGGGCTCGCCCAAGCAGCTCCAGGAGGTCCTCTTCGGCGAACTGGGGCTGCCCAAGACGAAGAAGACGAAGACGGGTTACACGACGGACGCGGACGCGCTGGCGTGGCTCGCCGCCCAGACCGACAACGAACTCCCGGTGGTCATGCTGCGCCACCGTGAGCAGGCGAAGCTGCGGGTGACGGTCGAGGGCCTGATCAAGACGATCGCGGCGGACGGCCGTATCCACACCACCTTCAACCAGACGGTCGCGGCGACCGGCCGACTGTCCTCCACCGACCCGAACCTGCAGAACATCCCGGTGCGTACCGACGAGGGCAGGGCGATCCGCCGCGGGTTCGTCGTGGGCGAGGGCTTCGAGTCCCTGATGACGGCGGACTACAGCCAGATCGAGCTGCGCGTGATGGCTCACCTCTCGGAGGACGAGGGCCTGCTCCAGGCCTTCACGTCCGGGGAGGACCTGCACACCACAGTCGCCTCCCAGGTGTTCGGGGTCGGCCGCGACGCGGTGGACGCGGAGATGCGCCGCAAGATCAAGGCGATGTCCTACGGTCTGGCCTACGGTCTGTCGGCGTTCGGTCTGTCCCAGCAGCTGAACATCGAAGCTGCGGAGGCCCGTGGCCTGATGGACACGTACTTCGAGCGGTTCGGCGGCGTGCGGGACTATCTGCGGCGCGTGGTGGACGAGGCCCGGGCCACCGGCTACACACAGACCGTGCTGGGCCGCCGCCGCTATCTGCCCGACCTGAACAGCGACAACCGTCAGCGCCGTGAGGCGGCGGAGCGCATGGCGCTGAACGCCCCGATCCAGGGCACGGCTGCGGACATCGTCAAGATCGCCATGCTGAAGGTGGACGGGGCCCTGCGCGAGGCGGGCCTGAAGTCCCGCATCCTCCTCCAGGTCCACGACGAAATCGTCCTGGAGATCGCCCCGGGCGAGCGCGGGAAGACGGAGGAACTGGTCCGCCGCGAGATGGCGGGCGCGGTCCAGTTGAGGGCCCCACTGGATGTCTCGGTGGGAGCCGGGGGGGACTGGGAGTCGGCGGCGCACTGACCCTGACCGCCTGCGGCGAGTGCCGGGGGAGGGGCCGTCGGCCGGGCTGAACACACGGAGCACTGTGCGTCCCGGGCCGGTGGTTGCGCGCCCGGACGCTGCGCCGCCCCGCAGGGCAGCCCCGGCCACCACGCACCCGGTCGCACGGTCGCACGGCCGCCCGAGACCATCACTCGGGCGGCCGCCGTGAAAGCGCCTCGGCGGCGAAGACGGCGTAGAGATGCCCCATGGGCATACGTCCGCTTCGTCGTCTTGCACGCCGCCCGGCGATCCGGGGGACCGTCATGGCCGCCGCCTTGCAGCGCCCCGTCCCGGCCTACGCGCTCGACGCCGGCGCCCTCCGCCGACCCGTCCCCACCCTTGCCGCCCGCGCCACCGCGCTCGGCACCAAGGTGTGGCGAGACATCCAAGACCTCCGGGCCATGTTCGTCTCCCGGCTCAAAGCCCTTCCCCTGGCCCTCTCGCGCGGCTCCGAGCCGGCTTGCTTCCGCGTCGGGCAGCGGCGGGAGAGCGCCGCCGACGGCACGGCCGCCGCACGGCTGCGCACCGCACTCACCACGGCCCGGGAACTGGTGCGCGGACTCGTCGCCGCCCACCGCGCCCGTTTCCCTGCCCGCATCGCGAGGGCGGTCAACGGGACACAGGCCGGCGCGGTTCCGCAACATCCGCCGCGTCGCCGGCGGCCGGACGCCACACCCTGACCCCTGCCGCGTACAGGGCCAGCCCCACGACAAGACCCGCCCCGGCTCCGAAGCACACCGTCGGGATCAGTTCCCACGGCCTCGCCGTGGCGCCCCAGTACGCCCACCACCGCGAGGCCCGCTGCACCGCCCCCGCCGCCGCGCACGCACCGATCACCGCGCCCGCCAGCCACTGGTCGGCCCAGGACAAGAGCGGTAGCCGGGCAACCGCCGACGCGCTGTCCGGCGCCCGCCGCAGCGCGACCACCACGAACACCGCGATCACGACCGCCGCGACGGCCGAACTCCCGTACTGCAGATACCAGTACAGAGGCGCCCCCGCGACCTGCCGTCCCAGCACCGGGAACAACCTCACTCCCCACCGGTCGTGATGCGTGAACGCGTCCCACACGACGTGCGTCAGCGCGCCCAGCGCTGCCGAGACGTACCACCACAAGACCGCACGGAACGACACTTCCTGCCGCGGGGTGCCGCAGCGCACCAGCGCCGCCACTCGTCCCTGCCGCGCTCTGGGCAGCAGCGCCACCAGCGGCTCCCGCAGGGCCAGCCAGGCACCCACGAGTGCCCAGGCGATGAGCACATCGACCGTGAACACCCCTGCGAACGAGTGCGTGACCTCACCGAACCGCATCGCCCCTGACACCGCACTCGCCGCGTAATAGGTCAGGTCCGGCGCGAACGACCCGGCGACCAGGACCGATGGCACCAGCCGGCCGCGGCCGGACCCGTCCCCGCGCACGGCGGGCAGCACGGCCGCGGCGTGGCTGAGAGTGAACGGCAAGTGGGCCCCCCGCGGCAGTCGTCGTCCGGGTGGAACGTCCCGGCGATCACAGACGTCCAGTATGCGGGAGGCAAGAAGCGGACAAGACGGTCCGTCCGTCTCCTGCGTCCCGCCCAACCACACATGACCAACTGGTGAAAACCGGGCGCCAACCGGTGTCGGGGTGCCAGGAGTTGTCGTAGGGTCACTTGGTCGGCGCACGGGTGCGTGATCGAATGCGCGCAGTACCGAAAACGAACAGATATTGGGTCGTCGACGGGAGGGGTTCACTCAATGGCGGCGCATATGGGCAGGCGGCTGCGCAAGGGGGCGGCAACCACCGCTGTGGCTGCGGCAGCGGTCGCGGCTCTGGCGGCGTCCCAGGCTCCGGGAGCGACCGGCGACGACCAGGCCAGACAGACCACCGGAGCGCAGTCCGCGCCCGACGCCGCCGGCGACGGCACCGGCAGTGGCGGTGGGGACACGGCCACCGGCAACGGCGGCTACTACACCGACCTCCCGCCGCTCAACAGCCCCACCGACTCGCCCACCCCGACCGTAGGCCCCACCACGGGGGTGGTCGGCGCCGGGGAGTCCGGCATACCCGCCACCGTCCTCGACGCCTACAAGAAGGCCGAGGCCGAACTCCGGCAGGCCAAGCCGGGCTGCAACCTGCCGTGGCAACTCCTCGCCGCGATCGGCAAGGTGGAATCCGGCCAGGCGAGCGGCGGCCGGGTCGACGCCAACGGCACGACGTTCACGAAGATCCTCGGCCCGGTCCTCGACGGCAACGGCTTCGCGAACATCACGGACACCGACAACGGCGTCTACGACGGCGACATCGTCTACGACCGCGCGGTCGGCCCGATGCAGTTCATACCCTCGACGTGGGCGTGGGCCGGGCGGGACGGCAACGGCGACGGGGTCAAGGACCCCAACAACGTCTACGACGCCGCCCTCGCCGCCGCCCACTATCTGTGCCGCTTCGACCGTGACCTGTCGGTCCAGTCCGAGATGAACGCGGCGATCCTCGGCTACAACAACTCGCAGGACTACCTGAAGACCGTTCTGTCCTGGTACGAGTACTACCGCAAGGGCGTCCACTCGATCCCGGACGGCACGGGCCGCGTGCCCAGGCACCGCAGCGACGAGAAGCCCGGCGCGAGCCACTCGCCGAAGCCGGGGAAGACGAAGCCCGGCTCCACCGGCCCCCGCCCGGGCGGGCCGACGCCGGGGAGGCCGACGCCGGGGAGGCCGACGCCCTCCACGCCGCCCACCGCCACCGACACGGTGGACCACCTGGCGGACGGCGGCACCGGAAGCCTCTCCGCCATGGCAGGCGACACGTTCGGCCAGAAGGTCGTGGTGAAGGCCGTGACCAAGGTGGGCAAGGTCGTGTCCAAGGTCCGTGTGCGGTTCACCATCAGCGGCGACACCGACACCACCTTCACGGGCGGCGAGACCGTGGCGACCGTCGTCACCGACAGCTGGGGCAGGGCCACCGCACCCGCGCTCGTCGCCGGCCAGAAGACCGGCAACTTCCAGGTCCGCGCCCTCGTCGTGGGCCGGACCGTCGCCGGCCTCGACTACCCGGTCACGGTGACCGAACGCCAGGCCGACGCCCTCGTCCGCACCAGCGACACCCCGCTGACCTGCACCCCTGGCGGCCAGTTCGCGGACCAGGTCACGGTGAAGGCCACCTACCAGGGCGCCGTCGCGGACGGCGTCGCGGCCACCGCGACGCTCGTCAAGTCGGCCGACGACCCGACCGAGAACGACAAGGGCCCCTACTTCAAGGACGCGAACGGCAACACCGTGCGCACCCTCACGGGCCTGAAGACCGACGCCGACGGCCAGCTGCAGCTTCCGCAGCTCTACGCCGACGACACGACCGGAACGTTCCTGCTCCGCATCACCACCGCGGGCGGGGCCACCTTGACGGTCGAGCTGGACGTCGCGGCGGCGGCACCGTCGGGCGACCCCAGCCCGTCGGCCAGTTCCACCGCCTGACCGGCCCCGGCGCACAGGCGCCGCCGTCGTGCGTGCGACGTGTTCTCATCTCACGCGGACGTTGCTACCGTGCCGGATCTGACGATGCATCAGCAAAGGCCGGGAGGCCCCCATGCGCGCCCTCATCGCAGCCGCGATCGGTCTCTGCGCGGCGCTCGCCCTGGTGTTCACCATGACGGCCATGGGGGCGCCCACCGGCAAGACCTCGCCGAAGCCTCTGCTGACGACCGTCCCCAGCCATCCGTGACGCAAGGGCGCCGCGACGGCACGGCACGGCACCCGGACATGCGCACCGCACGCACAGGGAGGACGCCGAGATGCGCCGTAGGGCCGGCCTGATCCTGCTCGCGTTCGCCGTGTTCTTCACGGCGCTGTCCCCGCTGATGCGCTGGTACGTCTTCCCGCGCCTCGCCAAGGTCCCCGCGAACCAGTACCAGGACATGGTCCTGGAGGCGAAGGGCGCCACCCTCCTCGACTACGGCACCATGAAGTCCCGCAGGGTCTCGAACGTCACCATCGTGCAGACCCTCAAGGGCGATGTGGAGGCCGCGAAGAAGATCGAGAAGACGGCCGGCCGGGACGTGGTGGTCTGGGACGGCCTGTCCTATGTACAGGGCCCCGACGGCAAGATGGTCTCCCGCATCCCCGAGCGCTACATCTTCGACGCGCACAGCCAGGAACCGGTCCATGCGACCGGCGAGATGGTCGACAACGACCCCGTCCGGCGCGACGGCATCGAGTTCAAGTGGCCCTTCCTGACGCAGAAGAGGGACTACGAGTACTTCGACGCGCAGGCCCGCCTCACGGCACCCATCCACTACAAGGGCACGCAGACCTTCCGGGGCGTCGAGGTCTACTACTTCGAACAGACCATCCCCTGGACCAAGGTCCCCTTCCCCAAGGTCATGCCCGTCCAGGGCATCACCGCGGCATCCGTCGCCAAGACCGGTACGACCCGGTGGTACACCACGGTCCGCAAGTTCTGGGTCGAGCCCGTCACCGGCGCGCCCGTCTACGGCGAGGAGATCCACAAAGAGGAGCTGCGCGGCGGCACACTGCTGGGCGGCCGGGACAAGGTCACGGTGTTCGCCGGCCATGTGAAGATGCGCGAGGACTACATCCGCTCGACGGTCGCCCTCGTCAAGCACAACCGCCAACTGGTCCTCATGTTGACGTCCTACCTGCCCTGGGGCTTCCTCGTCCTCGGCATCTGTCTGCTGTCACTGTCCCTGTGGCTGGAGGCACGCGACCGGCCCCAGGGCGAGGCGGCTCGCACCGGGACCGTGGAGCCGGAGCCGGTCACCGCCTGAGCCGCGCGTTCGTGTGCCGGGTCGGCTCCGCGGTCGCCGGGTCCTCGGGCCAGGGGTGCTTGGGATAGCGGCCCCGCAGCTCCGCCCGCACGGCCCGGTAGCCGTCCCGCCAGAAGGACGCGAGGTCGGCGGTGACGGCGGCGGGCCGCCCGGCCGGGGACAGCAGATGCACGAGGAGGGGCACACCCGCGATCTCGGGTGACTCCTGCAGCCCGAACATCTCCTGCAGCTTGACGGCGAGCACGGGCCGCTCGGGGTCCGCATAGTCGACCCGGATCCTGGACCCACTGGGGACGGTGACGCGTTCGGGGGCGAGCTCGTCGAGCCGGGCGGCGTCCCCGCCGGCCCAGGGCAGCAGCCGGGCGAGCGCCTGCCCGGCGTCGATGCGCGCGAGGTCGGCACGCCGACGGGCACGGCTCAGCTCCGGCTCGAGCCATTCGTCCACGCGCGCGTGGAGCGCGCCGTCGCCGACGTCAGGCCACGGCTCGCCCAGATGCAGGCGCAGAAATGCGAGGCGCTGCCGCAGGAGACGGCTCTGTTCCGTCCAGCGCAGCAGCTCCCATCCCTCCTCGCGCAGCCCTTCCAGCAGGGCCGCACGGACGAGGGAAGGGGCGGGCTCCCGCAACGGCCGTGTCGTCAGCTCGACCGCCCCCAGCCGCTCGACAGCCCTGGCCACGACGTCCCCGTCCGCCCAGTGGACCTCGTCGCCCTCCGAGTGCAGAGCCGCGGCGGCGTGCCGCGCCACGCCCTCGTCCACCACAGCGGCGAGCCGTACGCGCGCGTGCCCCGACCCCACGGGCCGGTCGGCGACGGCGACGGCGAGCCACGGGGCGCCGCGCAGCCGCGACCCGTCCGCCGGCTCGGCGCGGGTGCCGCTCACCATGAGATGGGAACCGCCGTCGGCCCGCGTGAGCCGTTCGGGAGAGGCGAGAGCGGCGACAAGACCGACCACGTGATCGTCCTGCGCCTGCCCCGCCCCGCCCGTGCCGGACGAAGCGTCCCGGGGGCCGGGGGCGCGCCCGTCCCGGGAAGGGGCGCCCGGCTCATCGCCGAGGGCGCCGCGCAGCCGGCGCGTCTCGTCCCGCCAGCGGGCCGCGTACGCGTCGCCCCCGCGCCGGGCCGTCCGCCACGCCGCCGCCAGGTCGTCCCCGTACTCCCGCGGCGGCTCCTCGCTCAGCAGCGCGACCACCTCGGCGGCCCGGTCCACGCCGATCTCGGGCGCCGCGTCCAGCAACGCGCGGGCCAGCCGCGGGTGCAGGCCGAACCGGGACATCCGCACGCCCCGTTCGGTGGGCCGCCCCGCCGCGTCCACGGCTCCGATCGCCGTCAGCACCACCCGCGCCGCCGCCATGGCCCCGACGGGGGGCGCGTCCAGGAGCGCAAGCCCGGATGCGTCCGGGTCGCCCCAGCAGGCCGTCTGCAACGCGAACGCCGTGAGGTCGGCCAGCTTGATCTCGGGCGCGGGGAAGCGGGGCAGCCGCACGTCCTCGGCCTCCGGCCAGCAGCGGTACACCCGGCCCGGCGCCTCCCGTCCGGCCCGGCCCGCGCGCTGCCGGCCCGCCGCCTGCGAAGCCCGTACCGTCGTCAGCGCGCTCAGCCCCCGCGCATGGTCCACCCGGGGCTCCCGCGCGAGTCCCGAGTCGACCACCACCCGGACCCCCGGCACGGTCAGCGACGACTCCGCGACGGCCGTCGCCAGAACCACCCGCCGTCCGGTGCCGGGGGACAACACCGCGTCCTGGACGGCCGCCGGCGCCCGCCCGTGCACCTGCAGCACCTCGACACCGCCCAGGTCGCCCAGCTGTCCCGCCACCCGCGCGATCTCCCCGACGCCGGGCAGGAAGCACAGCACGTCCCCGTCGCACTCGGCGAGCGCGCGCCGCACCACGGAGGCCACATGCGCCAGCAGAACCGGGTCCACGCGCAACCCGCGCGGGGGCCGGACGGGACGCGCGGGCGGCGCCCACACGACCTCCACGGGGTACGAGACGCCTTCCGCCTCGACCACCGGGGCCCCGCCCAGAAGCCGGGCCCAGCCCTGCGCGTCCGTCGTGGCAGACGCCGCCACCAGCCGCAGCTCGGGCCGCAGGGCGCCCCGTACGTCCAGCAGGAAGGCGGCGACCGTGTCCGCGTCCAGATGCCGCTCGTGGCACTCGTCCAGCACGACCACGTCGACACCGGCCAGCTCCTGGTCCCGCTGCAGCCGCTGGAGCAGCACACCGGTCGTGACGACCTCCACGCGCGCGTGCGGCCCCGTCACGCGCTCGCCGCGCACGGTGTAGCCGACGCTCGCCCCGGGCTTCTCCCCGAGCAGCCAGGCCATCCGCCGGGCCGCGGCCCGTGCCGCGATCCGCCGGGGCTCGGCGACCACCACACGACGCGCCGGGCCATCGCCGACCAGCCCGGACAGGACCAGCGGCACGAGCGTCGTCTTGCCGGTCCCGGGCGGCGCGCACAGCACCGCGACACCGTGCTCGTCCAGCGCACCGCGCAGAGCGGGCACCGCGGAACGGACGGCGAGGCGGTCGAGGGCGTCGTGGCGGATCACCGCACCAGTGTTCCAGGCGGCACCGTCAGGGCAGAAAGGCCTGGTGGCACCGGCGGCAGAACGCCTTCCTGTGCCAGTCGGCCCGCCGGCGCGCGGTCTGGGCCACCTTGTCGCGCAGCGACACGAGCCACAGACCTCCGCCGGCCACGCCCACGAACCCCAGCCACGCTTCGGACAGCAGCAGTGCACACCCCAGGGCCAGCAGCCCCAGTGGCGCCGACCAGCGCTCGTCGTGCAGCGCGGGACGGGCCAGGTGCGGTGCCAGGGCCCGCCCCTCAGGTGAGAGCGTCCTCCAATGGGCGCTGAGCTTCGTGGTCCTGTCGCTCCGCTCGCAGACCGGGCAGATGTGCACGCGCCCACCCCCGAACACCCGGCACTGCGTGCGCAGCCCGGGGGACGACTTGCCGGTCATTCGTTTGTGCCCTGCCCGGAGTCCGGGCATACGCACTCGCCCGCCGTGAGCCGAGTTTGGCCGGAACCCTTCGTGTCAGCCGCGCTCGCACACGAATATCGCCGTCCCCGGGAGCACGGCGCCGCGCAACGGCGACCACCCGCCCCACTCCGAGGTGTTCCAGGCGGGCCACTCCGGTTCCACCAGGTCGACGAGCCGGAACCCGCCGGCCGCGATGTCCCTCACCCGGTCGCCGAGCGTCCGGTGGTGCTCGACGTACACCGCCCGGCCCTCTTCGTCCTGCTCGACGTACGGGGTGCGGTCGAAGTACGAACCCGACACCGACAGGCCCTCGGGCCCCGGCTCGTCCGGGAACGCCCAGCGGATCGGGTGCGTCACCGAGAACACGAAACGGCCGCCGGGGCGCAGCACACGGTGCACCTCGCGCAGGACGAGCGCCGGGTCCGCGACGAACGGCAGCGCCCCGTACGCGGAACACGCCAGGTCGAAGGAGGCGTCGCGGAAGGGCAGGGCGGCCGCGTCGGCCTGGACGAGGGGGAGGTCCCCGCCGATGCGGAGGGCGTGCTGGAGCTGACGGTGGGAGAGGTCGAGAGCCACCGGCCGCGCACCCCGGCCGGCCAGCCAGCGTGAACACTGGGCCGCGCCGGCCCCGATCTCCAGGACGTCCTTGCCCTTGAGGTCCTCCGCCGGGCCGAGCAGCTCGGCCTCGACCTCGTCGAGGCCCTCCGGGCACCAGACGAAGCGGTCGTCGCCGAGGAAGGTGCCGTGCTCGATCTGGTACTCGTCCGCGTTCCGGTCCCACCAGCCCCGGTTGGCCCGGGAACTCTCCGTGACGCCGACGGCACGCCGGGTGGCTTCCGGCTCGAACTGCTCGGGCTCTTGGATGATCGGCTCCCTCGTCGTACTCTTCCGACCAACCCGCTTCGGCGTGTCAGGAAAGAGGTGTCCTGGGTCTGCGTGGCCTGTGACGTCACCCGGTATGCGGTCAGCCGGGTGGGCTTTGTGCCGGAAATGTGGCGATTCGCCCCGGGTGGGCGGCTTCGCGCATTGACCCTGCCCGGCTGCCCCCGTATGCTACAAGTTGCGCTGCGGGCCTGCGCACCTCAGACGTAGCAGGTTGCGCTCGCATCTGTTGTATGTCCCCTCGGTTCTCGAGGCGCCACTGGGCACCCAGTGTCCTGCAAGGTGGCGCTTCCTTGGCTGTCCGGCTTCTACAGAGCGAAACGGGCTCCCGGCGTAAGCAGTACCTACGACTTAATGTCCGTACCGGAGCCCTTTCCCACATGACGAGCAGCACCGAGACCACCACCGCCACCACTCCGCAGGTAGCGGTCAACGACATCGGTAACGAGGAAGCCTTCCTCGCAGCGATCGACGAGACGATCAAGTACTTCAACGACGGCGACATCGTCGACGGCGTCATCGTGAAGGTCGACCGGGACGAGGTCCTGCTCGACATCGGTTACAAGACCGAAGGTGTCATCCCGAGCCGCGAGCTCTCGATCAAGCACGACGTCGACCCGAACGAGGTCGTTGCCGTCGGCGACGAGATCGAGGCCCTCGTCCTCCAGAAGGAGGACAAGGAAGGCCGCCTGATCCTCTCGAAGAAGCGCGCCCAGTACGAGCGTGCCTGGGGCACGATCGAGAAGATCAAGGAAGAGGACGGCATCGTCACCGGTACCGTCATCGAGGTCGTCAAGGGTGGTCTCATCCTCGACATCGGCCTCCGCGGCTTCCTCCCGGCCTCCCTGGTCGAGATGCGCCGGGTCCGCGACCTCCAGCCGTACGTCGGCAAGGAGCTCGAGGCGAAGATCATCGAGCTGGACAAGAACCGCAACAACGTGGTCCTGTCCCGCCGCGCCTGGCTCGAGCAGACCCAGTCCGAGGTCCGCCAGACGTTCCTCACGACCCTGCAGAAGGGTCAGGTCCGTTCCGGTGTGGTCTCCTCGATCGTCAACTTCGGTGCCTTCGTGGACCTGGGTGGCGTCGACGGTCTGGTCCACGTCTCCGAGCTGTCCTGGAAGCACATCGACCACCCGTCCGAGGTTGTCGAGGTCGGCCAGGAGGTCACCGTCGAGGTCCTCGACGTCGACATGGACCGCGAGCGCGTCTCCCTGTCGCTGAAGGCGACCCAGGAAGACCCGTGGCAGCAGTTCGCCCGCACCCACCAGATCGGCCAGGTCGTGCCCGGCAAGGTCACGAAGCTGGTTCCGTTCGGTGCGTTCGTCCGCGTGGACGAGGGCATCGAGGGTCTGGTCCACATCTCCGAGCTGGCCGAGCGCCACGTGGAGATCCCGGAGCAGGTCGTCCAGGTCAACGACGAGATCTTCGTCAAGGTCATCGACATCGACCTCGAGCGCCGTCGCATCAGCCTCTCGCTGAAGCAGGCCAACGAGTCCTTCGGCGCCGACCCGGCCTCGGTCGAGTTCGACCCGACGCTGTACGGCATGGCCGCGTCCTACGACGACCAGGGCAACTACATCTACCCCGAGGGCTTCGACCCCGAGACCAACGACTGGCTCGAGGGCTACGAGAAGCAGCGCGAGGAGTGGGAGCGCCAGTACGCCGAGGCGCAGCAGCGCTTCGAGCAGCACCAGCAGCAGGTCATCAAGTCCCGCGAGGCCGACGCTGCCGCCGCTGCCGAGGGTGGCGAGCCCGCCGCTCCGGCCGCGACCGGCGGTTCGTACTCCTCCGAGGGTGGCGACAACTCTGGCGCCCTGGCCTCGGACGAGGCGCTGGCTGCGCTGCGCGAGAAGCTGGCCGGCGGTCAGAGCTGAACGCTCGCCGCTAGGCGTTAGCCGATGACTGAGGGCCCGTCCCCCTGGGGGCGGGCCCTCAGCCGTGCCTACCGGGCGCCGCACCTCCCCAAGGGAGGGGAGATCGGCAGCGTCGCCGGCCGGCGGTTCGTCGCATCGCCGAGGCGGCGTCCGGGCATGCTGTCCGGCGTGTCGTGACCTCGGCCCAGGGGCTCACGCGCGTCGGGTCTCCGGGGCCCTCCCGGCAGCTTCCCGGGCCCGGAGCCTCCGGGGACTGACTGAGTGTTGTGTGTCGGTACACGGATCGGGAATGGACGTGTCCCGGCCCACGTTGTGCAGTACGAACACGAGGAGGAGCGGTCTAGTGCTTGATCCGCAGGGTTTGTACGCATGGGAGCCGAAGGGCCTGGCCGTCGTCGACATGGCGCTCGCCCAGGAGTCGGCAGGACTGGTCATGCTCTACCACTTCGACGGCTACATCGACGCAGGTGAGGCCGGCGAGCAGATCGTCGACCGGCTCCTGGACTCGCTGCCCCACCAAGTTGTGGCCAGGTTCGATCACGACCGGCTGGTCGACTACCGCGCACGCCGCCCGCTGCTCACCTTCGAGCGCGACCGCTGGACGGACTACGTGGAGCCCACGATCGAGGTACGCCTCGTCCAGGACACCACCGGGGCGCCCTTCCTGCTGCTGACCGGCCCGGAGCCGGACGTGGAGTGGGAGCGCTTCGCCGTGGCCGTCCGGCAGATCGTGGAGCGGCTCGGCGTCCGCCTGTCGGTGAGCTTCCACGGGATCCCGATGGGCGTGCCGCACACCCGCCCGGTGGGCCTCACCCCGCACGGCAACCGCACCGACCTCGTGCCGGGCCACCGCAGCCCCTTCGACGAGGCGCAGGTCCCCGGCAGCGCCGAGGCCCTGGTCGAGTACCGGCTCATGCAGGCCGGACACGACGTACTGGGCGTCGCGACCCACGTCCCGCACTACATCGCCCGCTCGGCCTACCCGGACGCGGCACTGACCGCCCTGGAGGCCATCACGGCCGCGACGGGGCTGGTTCTCCCCACGATCGCCCACTCCCTGCGCTCGGACGCGCACCGCACACAGACGGAGATCGACCGGCAGATCCAGGAGGGCGACGAGGAACTGGTCGCTCTCGTTCAGGGCCTCGAGCACCAGTACGACGCCGCGGCAGGTGCCGAGACACGCGGCAACATGCTCGCCGAGCCCCTCGAGATCCCGTCCGCGGACGAGATCGGGCAGGAATTCGAGCGCTTCCTGGCGGAGCGTGAGGGCGACGGCTGAACGCGGGGCCCGTCGCCGGTGCCGCCGGTGCCAGGCCGTAGGCTTCGCGTCATGCTGAAGGTGGGCCTGACCGGCGGTATCGGGGCCGGCAAGAGCGAGGTGTCGCGGCTGCTCGTGGAGTGCGGGGCCGTGCTGATCGACGCGGACCGCATCGCGCGCGAGGTCGTCGCGCCCGGAACGGCCGGGCTGGCCGCGGTCGTCGAGGCCTTCGGCGAGGACGTCCTGGCGCCGGACGGGGGCCTCGACCGCCCCAAGCTCGGCTCGATCGTCTTCGCCGACCCGGAGAGGCTGGCCGTCCTGAACTCGATCGTGCACCCGTTGGTGGGCGCCCGTTCGCGCGAACTGGAGAGCGCCGCGCCCCAGGACGCCGTGGTCGTGCACGACGTCCCGCTCCTCGCCGAGAACGGGCTGGCCCCGCTGTACGACGTGGTGATCGTCGTCGACGCCGACCCCGCCACCCAGCTCGACCGGCTGGTCCGTCTGCGCGGCATGACCGAGCAGGACGCACGCGCCCGCATGGCCGCCCAGGCCACGCGGGAGAAGCGGCTGGAAACGGCGGACATCGTCATCGACAACGACGGGCCACTGGAGCAGCTGGAACGGAACGTAAGGGACATATGGGCTGATCTGGTGCGCCGAGCGCGGCTCCCGCAGGAATAGCGGTCGACCCCGGGGGCGTTGAACCCCGGAAGTTAGGGAAGGACTCTGCCGTGCCCGACACCAGCGATCCGACCGGACGTACTCCGGAGACCCATGTGATCGACTTCCGCGCCGCCGAGCAGTTGCTCGCCGCGCGGGACCCCCGGGGCGCGGTGAAACTGCTGGACGGCGTGATCGCCGCGCACCCCGAGAACACCGCTGCGCGGCTGCTGCGCGCGCGTGCCTTCTTCGCCGCAGCGCAATTGCGGCCCGCGGAGTTGGAGTTCAGCATCGTGCTGGAGCGTGAACCCGACAACGCGTTCGCGCACTTCGCGCTGGCCCGCACCTACGAGCGCCAGTCACGTCCGGAGGAGGCCAAGCGGCACTTCCGGCTCGCCGCCGCGCTGGACCCGAACCCGGAGTACCTGAGAGCGGCGCGCTTCGACTCCCCGTAGGGGCGCCCCACCGCTCCGAGGGGACCGGCGGAGTTCCGTCACCGAGGTGCCCTACCGGCGGTGGTCGGGCGGCGGATACGGCGGGACATCGCGGCCCGGCTGCCAGTGCGGGCCCTGATGGATGTGGCGCAGGATCACGGCCATGTCCACCGTGACGATGAGCCACAGCACGCCGCAGGCGGCTGCCCAGCCGGGCCGCCCCAGGAGGGCGAACACGACCGTTCCGAAGGTCGCCCAGACGAGGCCCCAGACGCTCAGCCAGAACCGCGCCCGCAGGGCACTGCGCGCTGTCGTCGGTTCGCTGCCGGTACGCATCACCATCACCGTTCCTACCGGGACAAGTACCCTTCGTGATGCACGTTCACCATGAAACGGTGACCGGATCCGACGGGTCGCGGCGAGCGCGGGGCGGGTCCTCGAGGGGAGGCGACGGTGCTGGAGGCGCTGCGGGAGGACACGCGGCTCGCCGAATGGATGCGGGACCTGGAGAGCGAGGGCGGTGCCCCCACGGGGCTCGTCCTGCCCGACGCGGACGAACTCCCCGGCATCCTGCTCGACCTGTCCGTACCCCACGAGGACATCAACGACCTCGTCGCCCTGCGCGCCCGGCTGGCGCGGGACGCGGAGGCCATGACGCTGCTGGGGCGGTGCGTCACCCGGTTCGTTCGGGACATGGGGGAGATCGGCAGGGCCTGGGAACCGCCGTCCTTCCCGGAGTCGGCGGGGGCGCTCGGACGGTTCTTCCATGTGTACGTCTTCGTCGCCGCCCTTCCCTATGTGCGCGCCCACCACCGGGAGCGCGGCATCCCCGAGGAGGTGTCACGCCGCACCCTCGCGGACCTCGGGCGGCAGATGGCCGTGCACCGCCGGCGGTGTGGCACGGGCGGGCTGCTGTTCCCGTGGTGGACGGCGCTGCACTTCCACGGGGAGCTGTTCCAGCTGGGGCGGCTGCAGTACCAGCGCGCACGGCTCGGGCAGCGCACCGGACGGGCCGTCGCCGCGGCGGGCCATGCGCTCGGACCCGGCGACCCCTGTCTCAGCCTGCACATACCGGACTTCAGCGGCCCCCTGTCGGCGTCCGCGTGCGAGCGGTCCCTGGCACTGGCCCGGGCCTTCTTCGCCGAGCACTATCCGGAGGAGCGCTACGAGATCGCCGTGTGCGACTCCTGGCTGCTCGATCCGCAGCTCAAGAACTATCTCCCGGCCGACTCCAACATCATCCGCTTCCAGGACCGCTTCGAGCTCGCGCACCAGGAGACGACGCCCGACGACGGCATGCCGGTCGGCTTCGTCTTCGGCGACCCCGACCTTCCGGTGGAGCGGTTGCCTCGGCGGAGCAGTGTGGAGCGGGCGGTGGTGGACCATCTGCGGTCCGGCGGGCACTGGTACGGCGGGCACGGCTGGTTCGCGCTCTGACCGCGCCCCCCGTGCGGGGGCTCCGCGGGGTTCACTCTCGAACGTGTCACCGCATCGGGTGATGCGGGATCGGGAACGAGGCGCGGAAGACCGCCCGTCGGACGGGCATGAGAACCGGGTGGGGAAAGGCGGCCGGGCAGCGATGAGTCGCGGGACATGGACGGGTCTACCTCTGTGACAGCACTGCTGACCCGCTACCCCGAGGAGAACCTCATGTCCGAGACCACCGCCTCAGCCGCCCAGGCCGTCCCCGCCGCCCGCGAGCCGGGCCGTGGGCGCAGCCGGAGCCGACGTGCCGAGATCTCCCTGCGCGCTCTGCAGATCGCGCTCGCGCTGTTCTATGGGCTCGCGAGCGCGCTTCCCAAGCTGATCGCGCACCCGTCGGCGGCCGATTCCTTCGACAGGATCGGCTGGGGGCACCCGGGGATGTACACCATCGGCGCACTCGAGCTGGCCGGGGCTGTCGCCCTGGTGATCCCGCTCCTCGCGCCGGTCGCGGCGATGGCGCTGTCCGGGCTGATGGTGGGCGCGTTCATCGTCCAGCTCACCGTCTTCGACGGTCAGAACGCGGCCACCCCGCTGATCCTGCTGGTCCCGCTGGCGCTGATCGCCTGGGCCCGGCGCCACCGTGTGGCGGACCTGGCGCGCTTGGTACTGCGCCGCGCATGACCGGCTCCGCCCATGAGAGCGAGGGTGTGCGGCGCGGAACGGGGCGGGGCGGGGGACCGCCCCTGCTCCGCCCCGGCCTCAGCTCGCCCCGGAGCCGCCCCGGCCGTCCGGCCGACTCCCGCCCTTGGCCCGTCGCTGACCGCCCGGATGGCGCCCCGCCGCATAGGCGTCCGCGAAGCCGCCGCCGGGGGCCGCTGCCAGGCCGCGGAGGCGTTCCATCTCGCGGCGGTCGCGCTTGGTGGGGCGGCCGGTGCCGCGGTCGCGGACGCCGGCCGGGGCCACGGCCTCGCGGGGCGGCGGGGGCGGACTGTTGTCGATGTAGCACTGGACGGCCACCGGGGCCCCGACCCGCTTGCGGATCAGACGCTTCACGACGACGACCCGCTCCCGGCCCTCGTGCCGCAGACGCACCTCGTCACCGACGCGCACGGCGTACGCGGGCTTCACGCGCTCGCCGTTCACCCGGACATGACCGCCCCGGCAGGCAGTCGCACCGACCGAGCGGGTCTTGACGAGCCGCACCGACCAGATCCAGCTGTCGATGCGAACGCTCTCGCCGTTCGACGGTCCGGCGGCGTCGGCGGCGGCCGCAGCGGCAGCCTTCTTCGCGTCGGCTGTGGGTTCCACCGAGGCCGAGGCATCGGCCGCGCGGTCCTCTTCAGGGCCGTCGGAGTCGCGCCGATCCGCCTCGCGGGCCGGACCCGGCTCGGCGTCCCGGCCCGTGCCGCCTGCCTGGGCCGCGCCCGTCGCGCCCGTCCTGTCGTCGTCCGCATCTGCAGCAGCCATGTCCTCGACCTTAGTCCCCTGAGCTGGGTCAACCGGACGTCATTTTCTCGGGACCCCTCCCAGCCCTCGTGCGGGACCGTTTCCGTCCGGCTCTACCGTGGAGGCATGGACAGCAGCAGCCTCGCCGCGCTGGACGAGCGGATCACCGGATGCCGCGCCTGCCCGCGTCTGGTCGAGTGGCGGGAGGAAGTGGCCCGTACCAAGCGCGCCGCGTTCGCCGACTGGGACTACTGGGGACGGCCGGTGCCCGGCTTCGGACCGCCGGACGCCAGGATGCTGGTGATCGGTCTCGCCCCCGCGGCCCACGGTGGGAACCGCACCGGGCGGATGTTCACCGGCGACCGGTCCGGCGACGTCCTGTACGCAGCGTTGCACGCTGTGGGCCTGGCGTCGCAGCCCACGTCGGTGGCCGCCGACGACGGCCTGGAACTGTACGGGGTGCGTGTCACAGCCCCGGTGCACTGCGCCCCGCCGGCCAACAAGCCGACGCCCGGGGAACGGGACACCTGCCGGCCGTGGCTCGTCCAGGAACTGCGGCTGCTGCGGCCGTCCCTGCGCTCCGTGGTGGCGCTCGGCGCCTTCGGCTGGCAGGCCGCGCTGACCGCACTCGCCGAGGCGGGCTGGGCGGTGCCGCGACCCCGACCCGCGTTCGGGCACGGGGCCCGGGTGACGCTGGAGGGCCTCGAGCTCTTCGGCTGCTTCCACGTCAGCCAGCGCAACACCTTCACGGGTCGCCTCACCCCCGAGATGCTGCGGGACGTGCTGCGCACGGCGGCCGAGGCGGCGGGTCTGCCCGCCGAGCGGTAGACCGGGGCCGAGCGGTCACGACGTCCGCGACTCCGACGAGCCGGCTCCCCGGCCGGTTGGCCATGACGGGGCGGCCTTGCGCACGAGCGTGGCGGAGGCGCTGGTCGCGGTGACGGACGCGGGCGCCCGCCGCCGAGCCGCGCCCCGCCTGGACCGCGACTCGGACGGTGTCCGGGCGCTCAGACGACGCGAGCCGCCGCGATGCGCCGCTGGGAGACGGCGTCGTGCAGGCGATGACGGGCCACAACTCCCGGGAGAAGGGGCTGTTACGCCTCCTGCGGGGCGGCGGGAGCGACGGTTCTCGCGTTGGGAACAATGGCCGTCGCGGTGGGAACCACGTCTGCCGCGGTGGGAGCGACGGCCGACGAGGTCGGAATCACGGCGGTCGCGGTGATCTCGACCAACTGTCCGGTGTACCCGAGACAGGCCACGCCGATGAGCGTCGACGAATGCGGCCCGGTGCTGAGCCCCGAGGCCTCGACCACGTCCCAGACCGCGGAGAGCACCGAGGGCTCGCCGCTCACCACATACACGTCCGTCGACACCACGTGCGCCATGTCGCTTCCGACCGCGCGCAGTTGCTCATCGAGGTTGGCGAGCGCCTGCTGGGCCTGCCGTACCGGATCGCCTTCGCCGACGAGATTCCCGTCCGCGTCGAGCGGCACGGATCCGGCCAGGAACGCGAGCCGGGTCCCCGCCTCCACGACGGAGGCGTGCGCGTAGCGGGGCGGTGGGAAGAGTGTGGGAACGGTGACGCGCTTGAGCATGGTGCCTCCCGGGGAGCGACTACCGGTGCGACCGGCCGCGTGCCGATCGCACCGCAACCCGCCGATCATGCGCGGTGCCGCCCATCGACCGCATCCGAATTCGTCCCGGTTCGCGGCGGGGCCGAGCGCATCGCGCGGCCCCGCCGCGAACCGGCCCTGCCCTGGGTCGCGTCCACCGGTGAAGCCCCACCGCGCACGGCCGCTTCGCCTGCCCGATCCGGGGCACGTCCGGACCGTGACGCACACGCCGAGACCGCCCTCGCCCAGCGAGCCGGTTCCCGGCCTCATCAAGGCGGCCGGCCATCCCCGTCAGGACGGTCGACCATCGCGGGGCCACTCCCTTGCCGCACGCACTCCTCCGCAAGGGCGGGATACGCCTCGGCGATGGCCGCGCAGATCCGCTGCCGCAGGACTGCCATGGCCTCTGCTCGCCCGGCACCGGAGATGTCGTCCAGGAGCCGGTCATGATGGCTGAGCCGGTGCAGGAGATAGCCGACCTTCCAGGGGTCGAGCGCGGAACGGTCGGCCGGGACTGGCGGCGAGCCACCGCGCGCAGGCATGGGTGAGATGGCGGGCGGAGCGGGAGAGGTGTCGCGGGTGCCCCCGGCGGCACCACCGGAGAGCCGCCGCTCCCTCTCCGTACGTGCGCGGTGCTCCAGGGCTCGCAGCGCGAAGGTCCCGGGGTCCAGGCGAGGGATCTCGATCGCCTCGGCCCTGATCCGCTCCAGCACCGCCTGCCTTTGCCACGTCGCCGCCCCCTCCGGTTCCGCCCGCGCGACGTGCCGCCGGCTGTCCGGTGCCTCGTAACCGGCCATCATTGCCTCCCCGTACCCCGCCGATAACCCGCGGATCGTCACGCTCTGTGACGACACCACCATTGATAACGCGCGGCACTGACAATCGCCCCGACCCGGACCCGCGCCCTCGCGATATCCCCGCAAACCCAGCGGACGGACGGTCCGGCGACGGCTACGGTAGGTGGCCGTATCTGCGACGAAGGGGCCCGGTGGACCAGTTGACGGAGCCGACGGCGGCCGGAGGGATCGAGGCGCGCTCGGCCGGCGACGAGACTCGCGGTCACGGGGACGGCCGGGGGTGACCGTGGACGACAAGGCGTTCCTCGACCACGTGGCGGACCGGCTCGCGGGCCTCCCCGCGGTCGGGGCCGTGGCCCTCGGCGGCTCCCGCGCGCAAGGCACCCACGGCCCGGACAGCGACTGGGACCTGGCCGTGTACTACAGGGGTCCGGACTTCGACCCCGCACACCTGCGGGCCACCGGCTGGCCCGGCGAGGTGTCGGGCATCGGCGGCTGGGGAGGGGGAGTCTTCAACGGCGGCGCCTGGCTGACCGTCGACGGCCGCCGCGTCGACGTGCACTATCGCGATCTCGACGTCGTGGAGCACGAGTTGGCCGAGGCCGAGGAGGGCCGCTTCCATGTCGAGCCGCTGCTGTTCCACCTCGCCGGCATCCCCAGCTATCTGGTCGTCGCCGAACTGGCCGTGAACCGCGTGCTGCGAGGCACCGTTCCGCGCCCGCAGGCATATCCGGAGCCGCTGCGCGGCTCCGCAGCCGAGCGCTGGTACGGCACGGCACGCGCCACCCTCTCGTACGCGAAGGCCAACCACGCACCGAAGTCCCGCCTCACCGAGGTCGCCGGCGCCCTGGCCACGGCCGCCGCCCAGTCCGCACACGCCGTGCTGGCCGCACGGGGGGAGTGGGTGACCAACGAGAAGCGGTTGCTGGAGCGGGCGGGGCTGCGGGGGGTCGACGAGATCGTGTCGGGGCTGAGAGCCGCCCCGGACGGGCTCGCGGAGGCCATCGGGTCGGCCGAGGAGGTCTTCGGTGAAGCCCTTGTCGCCGCAAGGGAATCCGCGGCCCGATAATCCTTCGAAACGTCGAGTATCTCGCTGCTACCGTCTCCGGCGTGGCGAAACTCAATCAGATCATCGCAGTCGAGAAGGGCATCAAGTCCAAGTCCCATCAAGACCTGACGGCAGCTCACCACGGGCTCCTGAAGCCCGCGTTGCTGGCCGGCATCTCGCGTACGTACCAGCCGAAGGACGAAGAGGGCGAGCAGTTGCCGCCCGAGTCGACGCGGGTCCAGGTGAAGGCGGAGGACGTGCTGCGGCAGACCGCGGCGACGCTCACGCGGCTGTTCGACGTGACCGCCACGAAGGACTGGGCCAACTGCGCCGCCAGGGCGGACGTGAAGGTGGACGGGCGGGTGCTCGTCGCCGATGTCCCCGTGGCGTATCTGCTCTTCCTGGAGAAGCAGCTCGTCGATCTCAACACCTTCGTCCGCAAGCTGCCGGTCCTCGACGCCGCCGAGTCCTGGATCCAGGACCCGTCCACCGACGCATGGAAGACGGAGCCGGTACGCACCCTGCGCACGAAGAAGGTGCCCCGCAACCATGTGAAGGCGGAGGCCACCGAGAAGCACCCGGCGCAGGTCGAGGTGTACTACGAGGACGTGCCGGTCGGATACTGGACGACCGTGAAGTTCTCCGGCGCCCTTCCCGCCAGGCGTGTGAACGAGCTGCTCGACCGGGTCGAGAGGCTCCAGCAGGCCGTCAAGTTCGCCCGGGAGGAGGCGAACGGAACGGACGTCGTCGACCAGCGCGTCGGTGACGCCGTCTTCGGCTACCTGTTCGGGTAGCCTCAAGAACTCCCCGGCCACCACGAACGACGGCCGGGGCGCGCGAGGAGCGCAAGCTGAAGCTGAAGCTTGTCGTGACGACGCGGTCCCAGTGGAGGTTCGAGTCCTCCCCGCGGCACAATCCCCGGCCGCGGTAGCCCAATTCGGCAGAGGCAGACCGCGATCAATCTCAGACTATCGCTCCAGACTCAGCATTCGCCGCCGATCGCCGGATCGACCGGGCCCGGGCCCCGGACGCCGAAATACTGGTTCAAGTCCAGTCCGCGTAGCTCGATACGCGGTGGTCCAAAGGCAGGACGCGGCGACATCACGACTGACCTGGGTCCTCAAGCGTGCCGGCGTGCCCACATGGGCGGCATTCCAGGGCCCGGGGGCCGGCTACGCCCCCGGGCCCGCTCCCGTCCCGGCACGGCTACGGCCTTCTGCCCTGCCATCACGACCCGAAGCGCACCCACACGGGGGCGTGGTCCGACCCCGGTGCCCCGCGTCGCTCTTCCGGATCGGCGCCGACCGACGGCAGGACCGGTCCGTCGTCGGGCAGGCCCGTGCCCGCCGCCGTAAGGCGGTGGACCAGGGAATGACTGACCAATATGTGGTCGATGAGTTCATGCCGCCCGGAGGTGACGCGCGAGTACCGCTGCTGCTCCGGGATGAGCGGCGCCACGTCCCACAGACGCACCGCGTCGCCCCGGTCCGGGTGCTCGTACCCGGGTGTGCCGATCTCGGATCCGGGCGGGCCCAGCAGGATCTGGGTCGTCGCGGCCTGCACCTCGTCGTTCATGTCGCCCAGCACCGCCACATCGCGGGTGCGCCCCTGGCCGGCCAGCAGGTCGTCGGCGAGCGCCCGCAGTGCCGTCGCCTCGCCGGCCCGCCGGTAGAGGGCGTATGCGCCGAAGCGGGCCCGTTCGCCCTCGTCGCGCGGCTGGAAGCGACCGCCCGGGTACGACAGCAGCTTCGACTTCAGATGCGCCACCGCGACCTTCAGCGTCAGCTCGCCGACGGTGACCTCCACCGCGAGGAAACCCCGGCCCGCGTGCGCCACGGGCGTCCCGTCGTCGTCTCCCTGAACCGGCCGCAGCAGGTGGGGGAAACCATTGGTGTCGGCGAGCACGCGCGGCTGGGCTCGGCTGAGGAAACCCACTCGTATGCCGCGTTCGTCCGGGTTCTGGGAGACCGTGACGTGCCACTGGCCGTCCAGCATTCCGGCCAGGTCCTCCAGTGCCTCGGGTTCTCCGACCTCCTGGACGCCGAGCAGCGCCGGATCGAGTTTCGTGATCACGGCGGCCAGGGCGGCGAGCTTCGTCTCGTACGCGGCCTTGTCCTTGGGGCCGAACGGGCCCCCGGGCCGGTACAGGTTCTCCAGGTTCCAGGTGCCGACGAGCATGCCGGGCTCCTTCCAGAAGCCGGGTGGCGGGCTGTGGTGAGGCCCAGCCTGCGCGCGCAACCGCCGGTGGAACAGGGCGGCGACGGGATGCGCGGTACATGTCACCCAGGAGTACGACCACGCCGTACGGTGACCGGATGACGTCCACTCAGGCCGCCCGGCTGACGGCTCCCGCCGACCTCGTCCTCACCGGCTGCACCGTCCTCGTGCACGACGACCAGGAGCGGATCGGCTTCGTGGAGGACGCCGCGATCGTCGTACGGGACGGGATCGTTGAGTCGGTGACGCCCGCGGCGGACGTCAGGGACGTGCCTGCCGTCGAGCGCATCGACGCGCGCGACCAGGTGGCTGTGCCCGGCCTGATCAACTGCCACACGCACTCCCCGATGGTCGCCCTGCGGGGCATCGCCGAGGACCTGCCCGTGCAGGAGTGGTTCAACGAATTCATCTGGCCCATCGAGTCCAACCTCACCGAGGATGATGTGGCGTCGGCGGCGCGGCTCGCCTGCGCGGAGATGATCCGCGGCGGTGTCACCTGCTTCGCCGACCACTACTTCTCGATGGACGCCGTGGCCTCCGTCGTGCCGACTGCGGACTCCGAGCCCATCTGGGGGAGGTGTTCTTCTCTTCGCAGGGCGCCGCGGGACGCGAGCGATCACTGGACTTCGCGCTGCGGCACCGGGGTTCCGCGGACGGGCGCATCACCACCGCCCTCGCCCCGCACGCCCCGTACACCGTGAGCGACGCGGACCTCGTGGCCACCGCCGGACTCGCCCGAGACCACGGCCTCCCCGTCCACATCCACGCCGCCGAGAACCGCGAACAGACCGACACCACCTGGCGCGGCACGGACGTACCCCCATCGAGGTCCTGGAAGCGGCCGGACTCCTCGGCAGTGACCTGCTCATCGCGCACGGCACCGGCATCGTGGAGCGCGACCTGCCCGTGCTGGAGCGGGCGACCGGAAGCGTGGCCGTGGCGACCGCACCTCGCGGCTACCTCAAGTTCGCCTGGCCCACCACCACACCGGTACGGGCACTGCGCGCGCTCGGGATCCCGGTCGGACTCGCCACGGACGGCGCCGCCTCCAACAACTCCCTGGATGTACGGGAGTCCATGGCTCTCACCTCCCTGGCACAGAAGTCGGCCGAGGGCGACCCCGGCTGGCTGACGTCCCGGCAGGCGCTGCACCACGCCACACTCCAGAGCGCCTGGGCCGTCGGACTCGGCGACCGTATCGGCAGCATCGCCCAGGGACGCCGCGCCGACATCGTGCTGGTGGACATCGGCGGACCGCACACCCAGCCCGTCCACGACCTCGCGGCCACCCTTGTGCACAGCGCCCGGGCGTCGGACGTCCGCACCACGATCGTGGACGGGCGCGTCCTCATGCGGGACCGCGAACTGCTCACCATCGACCTGCCGTCGACCCTGCGCGAGCTGGAGCAGCGGCTGCCCGCCCTCGTGGACCGCGGCCATGGCCGGCGCATCCAGGAGTACGACGGCTGAGCCGTGCTGGTGGGTCACCGCGTTCCAGCAAAGCGGAACTATGCGTTCATCCACGGCCATTCCGTGCTGAGCGAGTGTCGAATACGTCTCAGTACCGTCACTTCACGATCCGTTCATGCGGGAAGGGGCGTTTAACTTTGTGAGCCGACCGGGGTCGGCTCGCCGGAAGACGGCGTGGCAAGGAGGTGCAGGGTGAACGGGCGAACGGTGCTGGAGCGGTTTCCCGCGGGCGGGCCGCGCGGATCGTGGCCCGCGGAGGAGTTCGCGCAGGCGCGCCGCCTGGAGGGGCTGCCCGCGGAGGTGGTCATGGACCTCGCGACGGATGCGTTCCTGGTGATCGTGGCCGGAGCCGACGCCACCGAGTAGCCGGTCCTCGGGTCTGAGCCGGCTTCCCGGCTGGTGACCTTCGCCGTGAACTGCGCCGCCTGCAGGGCGTACAGGTCGGCGTAGACGCCACCCGCGGCGAGGAGTTCGTCCGGCGTGCCGGACTCCACGAGCCGCCCTTGTTCCAGCACATGCACGAGATCGGCGTGGCGCACCGACGCCAGCCGGTGGGTGATCAGGACGACCGTCTGGCCGGAGCCCGCCAGCGCGCGGATCCTGTCGAAGACCTCCAGTTCGGCCCGGGCGTCGAGCGCGGCCGTCGGCTCGTCCACGATCAGGATCTGCCCCTGCCGGTAGGCGGCGCGGGCGATGCCGAGCCGCTGCCACTGGCCGCCGGACAGGTCGTGCCCGCCGCTGAAACCGCGCGCGAGCAGCGTGTCGAGGCCGCCGGGCAGGTCCGCGAGGACGTCCTGGGCACCGGCCTGGGCGACCGAAGAGGTGATGCGTTCATCGGTGACGGGCGCGGTCGTGCGTCCGACCGCGACATCGACGCGGGCCGTGAACGGCCAGCGCTTGAAGTCCTGAGCCACCATGGCGACGCGCTCGGCGAGTTGCCGCCGGTCGGCCTTCGCCGCGTCGACGTCGTCGCACAGGAGCCGGCCCCGCTCGGCAGCTCCACGGCCGCGGCCCGCTCCAGATAGAGCTCGGTGGCGACCCGCTCCACCTTCGGCTCCAGTCGCCCGGTGGCGTACGCCGACGCCGCCTGTAGCAGTGCGGACACCAGCAAGACCGCGGCGACCGCGAACAGCGCCGGCACGGCGCCGCGCAGTCGGTCCTCGTCCGGGCCGTCGGACATCAGCCGGGCCAGCACGGAGTTGACCGCCAGCAAGCTCACCGCCTGGGCGACCCGCGGCCTCCTTCGGCGCTCAGGACGACACGGGCGGCGCCCCGGTCCGCCTGCCAGGCGAGCCGGAAGCTCGAGGCGAGCAGCGACGGCAGCCGGGTCACCATGGCCCGGAAGTTCAGCTCGAGAAACGCGTCGGAGTGCTGGGACCAGCCCATGTCGTAGCGCAGCCGACCGCCGAAGAGCAGTAACTCCGAGTCGGATGTGGCCGGGGCCTCCGCTGCGGCCTTCTTCTCGCCGGATTCCTGGGACTTCCTCGCCACGCATGACCTCCCCCGAGTGCGGACGAAAGAGGGTCTCCCCAGGAAGACAGCCCTCCATCCGCCGGGCACCGCACTTTCGCGTGGCGGGCGATTTTGGTCGTAGACGGTGGTCGTTCGGTCAGGCGCTGAGCGGACGCGACCACGCCGGGGCGGTGCCGGTGATCCGGCACAGCGCCAGATACAGCGGGATCGGCGGGGTGTACGGCGTGTTGTCGTCCGGGCGGTGGACGAGCCCGGGGCTGTCCGGTGCGCCCGGGAGCAACGCGCCCGGTACGTAACGTGCGGGCGCCGGCCAGTCCAGTGCGACATCGGAGTCGGACGGCACGATCCACCACCAGTCCGTCCGGTCGCCGTACACGCAGCCCACCCTGGGCAGCCGGGACAGCAGCAGCGCGCCGTGGCGCGCGGGCATCGCCACCGCGTCGCAACCGAGCGGGAGCGCCATGCCGTCGGGCAGTTGAACCCGCCGGGACACTGCTCCGGGCTTCGGCTGTGCCCGCCTGAGGCGTACCAGCGAGTCCAGGGTCAGGACCTGCGCCGCCCGTGCACTCCTCACACCCATGAGGGCCCCGCCTCCGAGGACGCCTCCGCCTCGGACCCGCCGCCGTCGGCCGGAGGGCGCTTCGCGCTCCAGCCCAGGTCGGCCCGTGGCTCTCCGCTCACCGGCGGCTTCTTGGCGCTCCACCCGAGGTCGTACTGCGCGGCGGTGTGTTCCGATGCCCGGGGCCTGTCGCCGGAACTCGACAGGTCCCGGGACGGCTGTGCCAGGTGGGCGCCGGACGCCGACCGGGCGGCGTCCCGTGCCAGCTCGGCCCAGACCAGGAGTCCGGAACCCGCCGTCTGAGCACCCCAGGCCCGGCACAGGGCCGCTACGAGAAGCAGTCCCCTCCCGTGCTCCTCGTCGGGCCGCTGCGGGCCGGGGTGTGGCTCACCCGGAGCACATCCCTCGTCCGTCACCGCTATGCGGACCACGTCGTCCTCGTCGCGCAGTTCACAGACGACGTTCTCTCCGGCCGCGTGCACGATGGCGTTGGTCACCAGTTCGGAGACGACCAGCGTCGCCGTGTCACAGGTGTCCTCGCCCACCGCCCAGCCGGACAGCCGGGAGCGCGTGAGCTGCCGGGCCCGTGCGACGGAGCCCGGATGTGCGACGAGCTCGAAGCGGAACCGGCGTTCAGCGGCCGCGCCGGGGGGCATTCCCGCGGCGCCACCAGGCCCGAACCGGTCTGCGGTGGCGTCTGTTCCTAACGACGCGGACGGAATCACGCTTGCCACTATCGCCGCGGCGTGAACACTTGGCAAGAGTCACTGTGAAAATTGCAGAGTGCAGTGTGACTGCGAGAAGGTGCATGGCACACTGCTCGCAACAGCACGCTGATCGGCGCCAGTTGGGATCCGAAGCACTGGCCTGCCGGTCCGCCGCTCAGGGCTGCGGTTCGCATGCCGGGCATGAACAGGCGATGAGCGGTGCGGAAAGGTTTCTACTGGCGGCGTCCGGGCTGTCAGGACATCGGAGGACGGGAGGAGGTGCGGCGTTGAGCGAGCCGCGTTCGGCGCCGACGGTCGGTCAGGTCGTCCTTGGCCGACGCCTGCTGGACCTGCGTGAACGGGCAGGTCTCAAGCGGGAGGAGGCCGCGCGCATCCTTCGTGTGGCACCCGCCACCGTCCGCCGTATGGAGATGGCCGAGGTCGCGCTGAAGATCCCGTATCTTCAACTGCTGCTGAAGTCGTACGGGGTGGACGACGACGAGGCCGAGGCGTTCGTCCAACTGGCGGAGGACGCCAACAAACCGGGCTGGTGGCAGCGGTTCCACGACATCCTGCCCGGCTGGTTCTCGATGTATGTGAGCCTGGAGGGCGCCGCCGCGCTCATCCGTCAGTACGAGCCCCACTTCGTGCCCGGCATCATGCAGACCGAAGAGTACTCCCGGGGCGTACTGAAGTCGGGCGCCGTCGGGCAGGCCAGGCCCGAGGACATCGAACGGCACGTGGCGTTGCGCATGCAGCGCCAGGAACTGCTGACACGTGAGAACGCGCCCGCCATCTGGGCCGTGATGGACGAGACGGCGCTGCGCCGTACCGTCGGCGGCCCTCGGGTCATGCGCACCCAGGTCGAACGGCTCCTCGAGGTCATGCGGCTGCCCCACGTGACGCTCCAGGTGCTCGAGTTCTCCTCGGGCCCCCATCCGGGTACGTACGGGCCTTTCGTACTGTTCCGATTCGCCATGCCGGAACTGCCGGACATGGTCTACAGCGAGTACCTGACCGGAGCCGTCTACCTGGACGCTCGCGCCGAGGTGGCGACCCACCTCGAGGTCATGGACCGCATGGCGGCTCAGGCCGCCACGGCACAACGCACGAAGGAGATCCTCGAGGATCTCCGCAAGGAGCTGTAATGGATCGCATCACGCCGCGCAGACGCGTCTACAACGGCATGCCCGCCCGCGAACTGGGCAGCGAGGGCTGGCACAAGCCGTGGAGTGGAGGCAACGGCGGCAACTGCCTCGAGGCCATGAAGCTCGCCGACGGCCGCATAGCCGTCCGCCAGTCCACCGACCCCGACGGTCCCGCGCTGATCTACACCTCCGACGAGATGACCGCGTTCATCGAGGGAGCCAAGGCGGGGGAGGCGGACTTCCTGCTCTCTTAACTCCCTTGCTGGTTCATGACGTTGCTGTCCCACCGCTAAATTGACACTCAGTTGACCATTGACTGTCCTACAGACTCACGGAGCTCCTCATGACCGGGCAGGACCCCGCCCAGGACGCCGTCGTCATCGACACGAGCAAGCCTCACCCCGCGCGCATGTACGACTGGTACCTCGGCGGGAAGGACAACTACCCCGTCGACGAGGAGATGGGCCGGCAGATGCTCGCCCTCGACCCGCGTGTACCGGTGATGGCACGGGTGAACCGCGCGTTCATGCACCGCGCCACGCGCTGGCTGGCCGAGAGCGGCATCCGGCAGTTCCTCGACATCGGCACAGGCATCCCGACCGAGCCGAACCTCCACCAGATCGCGCAGCGGATCGCGCCGGACGCGCGTGTCGTCTACTGCGACAACGACCCCATCGTGCTCGCCCACGCCGCGGCCCTGCTGCGCAGCACATCCGAAGGCGTGACCGAGTACCTGCAGGCGGATGTGCGCGACCCGGACGCCATCATCGAGGGTGCCAGGAAGGTTCTCGACTTCAACCGCCCCGTCGCGCTCTCCCTCGTCGCGCTGCTCCACTTCATCTCCGACGAGGACGGGGCGCACGAACTGGTCGGCCGACTGTTGTCGGAACTGCCCTCCGGCAGTTACCTGATGATGACCCACGCCACCCCCGACTTCACTCCGGAGGAGTCGGTGGCGGCGACCGAGAAGCTCAAGGCCGCCGGGGTCACGCTGGCGCTCCGCTCCCGCGCCGAGTTCGCCCGCTTCTTCGACGGACTTGAACTGGTCGAACCCGGTGTCGAGGTCGTCCACAAGTGGCACCCCGAGCTGGGCGAGCCGGTTCCCGGGCAGGACGACGGCGTCATCCCCGGCTACGGAGCGGTGGGCCGGAAGGCGTAGGGACCGGGCCGAGCAGGCCCGTATATGACCGTGGGGTCGTGGAGGCGCCAACTGGGTACCCCGCGGCCACCAGGCCACAAGGCCACCACGGTCGTCCTGGCCGTAACGGTCGTACGGGCGGCGGACGTGTCCCTGGGCGGCTGTGCGTTCAGCCGGACGTGTTCCTGCGAGTCGTGGTCCGGCAGGGTGCGTCCCTGCCGGACGTGCGTGTTCCTCCCGAACGTGTTCTCCCCGGTCGTGTCCCTGTGGACCCCGATCGCGGGCGGATGGCCGCCTTGAGAGCCCCGGGCCGTGAGCGTGGACCCCGGAGGTCGCTACCGCGTCCTCGGTCGCTACGCCGTCATCGGTCGGTCGTACGGGCCGATCGGTGCCGGCAGGCGCGACGCACCGCCGCTCAGGCCCCGGTCCACCGCCGCCGCCACGGCCCGGCCCTCCGCGATCGCCCACACGATCAGCGACTGTCCCCGTGCGGCGTCCCCCGCGGCGTACACGCCGGGGACGTTCGTCGCGAAGTCCTCGTCCCGTGCGATCGTCCCCCGGGCATTGAGTGCCACTCCCAGCTGGTCGATCAGCCCGTCCCCGCGGTCGGGTCCCGAGAACCCCAGCGCGAGCAGTACCAGGTCGGCGGGGAGCGTGCGCCCGGTGTCAGGCATCGGCTGTCGCCGCTCGTCCACCTCGACCAGGTGCAGGGCCCGCACATGCCCGTCCGCGTCGCCCGTGAACCGCAGGGTGGACGCCGCGAACAGCCGTGCGTCCGCGTCCGCCGCGGGCGCTGTGCCCAGATCCCGCGCCTCCTCGTGCGCGCCCGAGAGCCGGTAGATCTTCGGATACGTCGGCCATGGCTCGGTGTCCTCGTCCCGCTCCGCCTGCGGCAGTGGGTAGATGTCCAGCTGTGTCACGGAGGCGGCTCGTTCGCGTACCGCGGTTCCCAGGCAGTCCGCCCCGGTGTCCCCGCCGCCCACGATCACGACGTGCTTGCCGACCGCCGACAGAGGCGAGACCTCAAGGTCGCCCTCGCACACCCGGTCGGCCAGCGGAAGGTACTCCATCGCCTGATGTATCCCGGCCAACTCCCGCCCGGGCACATCCAGTTCGCGCCAGGCCGTCGCACCGGTCGCGATCACCAGGGCGTCGTACCGAGCCCGCAGTTCGTCCGCCCCGATGTCCTTCCCTATGGTCGTCGACGTACGGAACTTCGTCCCTTCGGCGCGCATCTGCTCCAGCCGCCGGTTCAGATGTCGCTTCTCCATCTTGAAAGCCGGTATCCCGTACCGCAGCAGCCCCCCGATCCGGTCCGCCCGCTCGTACACCGCCACCGTGTGTCCGGCACGGGTGAGCTGCTGGGCCGCCGCCAGACCCGCCGGTCCCGAACCGATGACCGCGACGGTCCGCCCCGAGAGCCGCTCCGGTGGGCAGGGCGGAGCGAACCCCTCCTCCCAGGCCCGGTCCGCGATGGCCACCTCCACGTTCTTGATGGTGATCGCGGGCTGGTTGATGGCGAGGACACACCCCGCCTCGCAGGGCGCCGGACACAAGCGCCCCGTGAACTCAGGGAAGTTGTTGGTGGCGTGCAGCCGGTCGCTCGCCGCTCGCCAGTCCTCGCGTGAGACGAGGTCGTTCCACTCGGGGATGAGGTTCCCGAGCGGGCAGGCCTCGTGGCAGAACGGGATTCCGCAGTCCATGCACCGGTTGGCCTGCCTGCTGATGATCGGCAACAACGCACCCGGGACGTACACCTCGTTCCAGTCCCGTACCCGCTCCTCGACGGGCCTGCGGGGCCACTCCTCGCGCGGTGTGCTCATGAATCCCTTGGGATCGGCCATGGCCGTCTCCCTTGCGTGCGCGTACGGGACCGCTTCAGGTCACGATACGACGCCACCGCCCCACCCGCTCCTCGGCGCCGGACCTGCGGAAAGGGCTCCCGGGGGCCTCAGGTGAGGGCGAGAACATAGGAGACCGCAGCGCCGGTCGAGGCCACCATGCGGACGTGGTTCCACATGGTCCACTCGCTCACATATGTGTGCCAGTACGCGGACGCCTCCGGAGAGCCGGGGCCTGTCCGCAGAAGTGCCTCGTTGCGCGGAACATTCGCCACGGCGGTCACTCCGAACACACCGATCAGATAGAGGGCACTGCCGACCAGCAGTTCCACCGCCTCGGCCGGCCACAGCACGAACGTCACCACGGCGACCACGGCGCACACCATCGCGGACCCAACGAATATGATCATGAAGGCCGGTGTCACCGCCGCCTTGTTGATCGCGTTCATCGCGGCGATCCCCTGCGCCGGCGGCAGGGAGCCGAGCCCCCGCATCACGAACGTGGAGAACCCGCAGAACACCCCTGCCACCAGCCCGGTACCCAGCACCCCGAGCACGGCCAGCAGAGCGTACGGCCAATCCGTCATGTCAACTCCCGCATCGGTCCCCGAACAGGGGGATCCTTCCCATCTCTTCCCGTCACCAGAAGTGACATGTCGCGCGAGACCTGTGACCATGCACGGCTGGCGCGGCTGCACGCCCGACCGTCCATGGCCCATCGGCGCGGAATCACGGGACGCAAGGCAGTCGGCGCTGGTTCCCGCTCGACCGCTCAGCCTGGTCCGGGGTCATGCCGCCTCCCGGAGCTGCCAGTCCCGCAGCACCGACTCCACGTCGTTCGCGATGCGCCGCCGCGCCTCGAGCCGCAGCACCCCGTTCATCAGGAGCTGGTCGTACGGCGTCTGCGTGTGACGTACGGCGGCGCGCACCGCGGCCGCCACCGCCTCCGGCGACAGTGCCCGGCCCGCCGCACTGCGCCCGACCCGCCCGCTTCCGCGCAGCGACGCATGGGCCGCGATCTCCTGCGCCTGCGCTGCCGGACATCCGGGAAACAGCCGCCGGATCTCCCGGGCGAACGCCTCCGTGAACCGCACATCCTCCGCCGCCCGGCGCCGTGCGTCCCGCGCCCGGCGTCTGCGGCGTGCCTCGGCGTCCGCCAGGCAGTGCTCCTCGGCCAGCGCCAGTGCCGCCTCCTCGACGAGCACCCCCTGCCGCTCGTACCGGCTCTGGCGCCGATTGAACCGCACCACCACAGCGGACAGCGTGCTCGCCTCGCGTGACCGCCTGGTCAGCGCCGTATCGCCGCGGGGCAGGAACACCAGGTGCCCGAGGTCCGCACAGTCCAGACATCTGGGCGCACCCTCCTCCAGCACCAGCAACGGTAACGGCCCCCTTCCGCACCGGGCACAGTGCCGTCGCTTGACCGGCTGGAACACAAGAAGTCCGCTCCAGGGCGGAGGAATTGAGGTCGGCGCCATAACCGCTTCATTCCCCTCCCGTCCCGACGACGACCTCGGCGCACCGATCCGATCCGGTGTCATTGCGGGCGCGGCCCCGCCGGGCGACTCGGTGAACCGGGCGGCCGACCCTGTCCGGCCTCCTCGGCGATCGATGCGTCGCCTTCCCGGCACCGATCGTGACGCCGGCCGGCTGTCGCGCCCCTTCCGTCCTGCCCGCACGGGCCAGGCCGGGGGTTTCCCGTCGGGGCGCGGCATCATGGGCCCTGTGCGACTCGAAGCGATCACCTGGGAACGGCTCGGCGACCTCCTTGCCGACCGGCTGCTCGACCTGAAGCCCGCCGACGGCAGCCCCTGGCCGCGCATCGCGTTCGACGGAGCCCCGGCGGCGCATCCCGGCGACCTCGCCCTGCGCGTATCCGATGCGCTGCGCATACGTGGCCTGCCCTCGCTCGTCGTCGGCACGGACGGCTTCCTGCGTCCCGCATCCGTCCGCCTTGAGCACGGCCACCGGGACCTGGATGCCTATTACGACGGCTGGCTCGACACCGGCGCCCTGTGGCGCGAGGTCTTCGGCCCCCTCGAACCCGGTGGCGACGGCCGCCTCCTGCCCGACCTGTGGGACCCGGTCACCGACCGCGCCACCCGCAGTCCCTATGTACGGCTTCCGCTCGGTGGGCTCCTCCTGCTCCATGGCCCCCTCCTCCTGAGGCATTGGTTCCCCTTCGACCTGACCGTCCACGTGTTCCTCTCGCCTGGCGCGCTGCGCCGCCGTACCCCGGAGGCGGAGCACTGGACGCTGCCCGCCTTCGAGCGGTACGAGGCCGAGACGGACCCGGGTGCCGCCGCGGACGTACTGATCCGTGCGGACGACCCGCGCCACCCCGCGTGGAACGGCTGACGCGCTGGTTCCGCTCTGCATGTGCGTGCATGTGATGGGGAGAGCTCCCCGGCCCGACCGCGAACCTCCTCGGCTCACCGCCGCACCCGGCACTCCCGAGCACCTGCACTGCCCGGCTGCTCCGGGTGCAATGCCTCAGGGACACGGCGAGAATGAAAGGCGCCGGGACATGCGGTGCGTTCCGTGCCGCGCCGGCCGTCCGGCATCAGGAGGTGCTCCATGACCACCGCCGGAGACATCATGCACCGTGGCGCCCAGTGGATCCCCGCCCACGAAACCCTGGACCGCGCCGCCCAGTTGATGCGCGAACTCAACGTCGGTGCGCTGCCCATCAGTGACGAGAACGAGCGGCTCTGCGGCATCCTCACCGACCGCGACATCGTCGTCGGCTGTGTGGCCATGGGCCATGACCCCTCACGCGTGACCGCGGGCGACATGGCCCAGGGCACGCCGCGCTGGATCGACGCGGACGCCAATGTCGACGAGGTGCTCAACGAGATGGAGGAGCACAAGATCCGCCGGCTTCCCGTCATCGAGAACAAGCGTCTCGTCGGCATGATCAGCGAGTCCGATCTGGCCCGTCATCTGAGGGCCGAGCAGCTCGCCACTTGGGTCGAGGGCGTCTACGCCGGGAGCTGAGGCGCTGACCGGCTGCTACAGCCAGCCGTTGCGCTTGAACCCTCGGTACAGGACGAGACAACCGACGGCTATGACGACCAGAACCAGCGGATAGCCCAGTTTCCAGCGCAACTCGGGCATGTAGCTGAAGTTCATGCCGTACACGCCGGTGACCATGGTCGGCACCGCGATGAGAGCGGCCCATGCCGTGATCCGCCGCATGTCCTCGTTCTGCGTCACGCTCACCTGCGCGAGATGCGCCTGCAGGATCGAGTTGAGCAACTCGTCGAAGGCCGCTATCTGCTCGGTGGTGCGCAGCAGGTGGTCGGAGACATCGCGGAAGTAGGCCTGTATCTCCGGGGCGATCACCCGGATCGGGGTGGTGGCCAACTCCTGGATGGGACGATTCAGTGGCGCCACCGCCCGCTTCAGCTCGAGGAGCTCACGCTTGAGCTGGTAGATGCGGCCTGGATCCAGTCGTGCGCCGTTCTCCGCGAAGACGTCCGACTCGACCTGGTCGATGTCCTGCTGCACCGCGTCGGTGACGCCGAGATAGTCGTCCACCACATGGTCGGCGATCGCGTGCAGCACCGCGGCGGGGCCTTTGGCGAGTTGCTGCGAGTCGGCCTCCAGTTCCTCCCGGAGTGGGCCGAGCGAACCGTGCCGGCCGTGTCGCACCGAGATGACGAAGGCGGGGCCGACGAACACCATGATCTCACCGGTGTTCACGACCTCGCTCGTCGCGGTCAGCTCCTTGTGCTCCACGTAGCAGACGGTCTTGAAGACCGCGAACAGCGTGTTTCCGTACCGCTCCAGCTTCGGGCGCTGGTGGGCCTCCACCGCGTCCTCGACCGCGAGCGGGTGCAGGTCGAAGAGATCGGCGATGCCCTCGAACTCCTGGACCGTCGGCTCGTGCAGGCCGAGCCACACGAAGCCGTCGCCGCTCTTGCGCACCTGTTCCACCGTTTCGACCAGATCGCGGCCGCCGGGAACGCGTACACCGTCCCGGTACGTCACGCAGTTGACCACCGCGGAGCCCAGAGGTGACCGGGCAGGGTGGCTCAGATCGACGCGCCCACGACGCCGCGCCAACCCCGCTACCCTGCGGAGGCCGTCGACCCTGCCGAGGCTCGTGACCTTCCGCAGATTCCCTGCCATGGACATCTGGATCTCCTTGCGTGGATCTCCCCGCGCCGAAGTGCGGCTTTCGGGCCAGTCTGCCAGTCCGGCTCGATCGCCGGAAAAGCCTGTGGAAACGGTACGTTCCGCTTCGGTCGTTGTGCAGGACCTCGGTGGGGCGCGTGGGGTATTGCCGCGGCCCTTCGAGGGTCCGATCGCGGGAGCCGTGCGGAGAGTCGCCCCGCACGAAGGGACGGGCCACCTGGGATGATCTCCTCATGACGCCAACCGACGGGTATCTCCTCGACAACCAGCAGACGGAGGCGGGCCGGCGTTTCGAGGCGCTCTCCACGCTCTTCGACCCCACGACGTTCCGCCATCTCGAGGACCTCGGCCTCGGACTCGGCTGGCGTTGCTGGGAGGTCGGCGCCGGAGGCACCTCCGTGATTTCCTGGCTCGCCAGGAAAGTCGGCCCCACCGGAAAGGTCCTCGCGACCGACATCGACACCTCCTGGGCGGCAGCGGCCGCGCGCGCCCCGATCGAGATCCGCACGCACGACGTGGGTGCCGAGGAACCGCCGGGGGAGGGCTTCGATCTCGTGCACGCCCGGCTCGTCCTCGTCCATGTGCCGGACCGGGAGCGGGCGTTGCGATCGATGATCAAGGCGCTGCGTCCCGGCGGACGGCTCCTGATCGAGGACGCCGACCCCGCGCTCCAGCCGCTCATCTGCCCGGACGAGTACGGCCCCGAACAGCAGCTTGCCAACCGGCTGCGCACGGGCTTCCGCACCCTCCTCGCCGAACGCGGCGCCGACTTGTCGTACGGCCGCCGGCTCCCGCGTCTGCTGCGCGAGGCGGGCCTGCGTCGCGTGGAGGCCGATGCCCACTTCCCCATCACCTCGCCGGCCTGCACCGCCCTCGAAGCGGCGACGGTCCGTCAGATCCGGGACCGCCTCGTCTCCGCCGGCCTCGCCACGGACGAGGAGATCGACCGTCATCTGTCCAATGTCGCCTCCGGCACCATGGATCTTGCGACGGCACCGATGATCTCGGCATGGGGATACAAGGAGTAAAGGAACAAGGAGTAAAGGAACAAGGAGTAAAGGAACAAGGAGTAAAGGAACAAGGGAGAGTGGCGCCCCTCGGCGGGCGGACTCGGTCGGCACCTACCAGGCGTCGCTCGCGGGTCTGCCTCCCACCCTCTCCACCGCCACGGCTCCCGCCCTGCACCCGTCGGTTGCCGCGTCCTCCGGGTCGGCTCCCGCGAGCAGTGCCGCCAGGAACGCTCCGGTGAACGCGTCCCCCGCTCCCGTGGTGTCACGTGGGGCGGCGGGGACCGCGGGAATCCAGGCCCGTACCTCTCCCGACGCCGCA
Source organism: Streptomyces sp. NPDC046900 (assembly GCF_040644975.1). NCBI lineage: Bacteria > Bacillati > Actinomycetota > Actinomycetes > Kitasatosporales > Streptomycetaceae > Streptomyces > Streptomyces sp. NPDC046900. Next base: position 289,953 of record NZ_JBEYXD010000004.1, read on the forward strand.
ACCAGTGCTCCCTGGGCGCCCAGCTTGGCGACCACCAAAGGGACGTGACGGCTCAACTTGGCTGCCGCGTCGGCCGCGTCGGGCAGTCCGGTCAGCAGACACGCCTCGTCCTGGCTGGGCAGCAGCACATCGACCCCCTCGGCGAGTGCAAGGAAGGTGTCGACGCCCACCTCCGTCAGGAATCCGGCGGATGCCGGGTCCAGACTCACCGGCACTCCACGCGCGCGTGCTGCCCCCCGTGCCGTTTTCGCCAGCTCCCGGCTCGAGTCGGAGAAGAACAGGTAGCCCGACAGATGCAGCCGCCGGACACCGTCGAGCAGCGCGTCCGACCAGTCCTCGGGCGTCAGCCGCAGTGATGCCCCGCTGTCTGTGAGGAAGGTGCGCTCCGCCGAGGCGCCGTTGTCCACGAGGCAGACGACCGTCCCGTGGGTGCCTCGGGGTCGACGACGAGGTGGGGCCGTACACCCGAGGCCGTCAGCGCCCTCTCGTGCCAGGCGACCGCCTCGGCTCCGACGCGACCCAGCAGCCGTACGTCCGGGCAGCCCCAGTGGGCCGCCCAGCACGCGACGTTCGCGCCCGCGCCACCGGGCAGTGTCCGGATGACCGCTGCCGTGTCCGTGCCGGATGCCAGCGGGCCGCGGTGCCGGGCGACGACATCCGTGACGACGTCCCCGACGACGAGCAGCGCCCCGCTCACGCCCCCGCCCAGGCCGCCGCGATCCGCGCCGCCAGGCGTACGTTTCCCCGTACGGCTGCCAGGTTGGCGTTCAACGAGGCTCCGTCGGTGTGCCGGACCAGGTGGTCGAGGAGGAACGGTGTGACCGCCTGACCGCTGATGCCGTCCTCCTCGCAGGCGTGCAGCGCGTCGGCGAGTACGCGCTCGTGGATACCCGGATCGAGCTGTTCCTCCCGGGGAACCGGATTGGCGACGATGAGGGCCGACTCAGGGCCTCCGAGCCCGTCCTGCGCACGCATGACCTGCGCCACCTGCTCCGGTGACTCCAGGGTCCAGTCCACCGGGTGTCCTGAGTCGGACAGATAGAAGCCCGGGAAGCGATCCGTGCGATAGCCGGCCACCGCCACTCCCAGGGTCTCCAGGCGCTGCAGCGTAGCGGGCACGTCCAGGATCGACTTCACACCCGCGCACACCACGGTGATCCTGGTCCGTGCCAGCAGTCCCAAGTCGGCCGACTCGTCCTGGGTCACGGTCCACTCCCGGTGGACACCGCCGAGCCCGCCTGTCGCGAACACGCGTACCCCCGCGAGCGAGGCCAGCAGCGCGGTCGCGGACACGGTGGTCGCCCCGCTCACTTTCGCAGCGACCGCGAGCGGCAGATCGCGATGCCCCAGCTTGCGGATCCCTTCCTCGTTCGCGACCCGCTCCACCTGCCCCTTGTCGAGACCGACATGGGCGCGGCCGTCCAGGACGGCGATCGTCGCCGGTACGGCGCCCTCCTCCCGGACGACGTCCTCCAGTTCCAGCGCGACCCGGAGGTTGCGGGGGCGCGGCAGTCCGTGCGCGATGATCGTCGACTCCAGGGCCACCACCGGCCGGCGCGCGGCGAGCGCCTCCCGTACCTCTTCGGACACCACCAGCACGCGCCTGCCTCCTGTCTTCGGGTCTTCCCTCATCTCTGGCGGGCGGCGCGACCCGCCAAACCCCCCCGCGAGGCTTGGGGGAGGACACCAGCCTGTGGGCGTGACGGACAATTCGCCGTGTCTCGACCGTGTCGATCTCTCCGGTGAGTGCGGCACGGAGCGGCCGTTCCGCAGCGGGCCGGCCGGCACGTCGCCTAGTGCGGCACCACGAGAGGTGCGCGCAGTCCCTCAGGTGCAGAGAGCGCCTACAGGGCCACGCACGCCCCTACGGCCACCCGGCTCAGAACAGCGGCTCCGGCAGCACTCCCTCGAGCGCGAGCAGCTTCCGCTTGGTCTCGAGTCCGCCCCCGAAGCCGCCTATGCCTCCGTCGCTCTCGACCACCCGATGGCAGGGCACCACCACCGGCAAGGGATTCGAGCCCATCGCCACCCCCACGGCCTGCGCCGCGCCCGGCTGACCGACCCGGCCGGCCAGGTCGCCGTACCCGACCACCGCGCCGTACGGCACCCCCGACGCCAGCTCGCGCAGCACCTGGCGGTTGAACCCGGTGATCAGGGACCAGTCCAACGGCAGCTCGAAGTCGCGCCGCTCACCCGAGAAGTACGCCTCCACCTGGCGTATCGCCTCGGTCAGGAGCGGTGAGCCGGGGTCCTCGACGGGCTCCGTACCGAGCCGGGACGCGAGCCGCTCCACTGCCTTGTCGCGCACGGCGTCCGTCGCATGGAAGACCACGTTCACCAAGCCGTCCCGAGTGGCGGCCAGCAGCAGCGGACCGATGTCCGTGCCGACCACGGCCCACACCAGCTGGTGTTCGTACTGCCCATGACTGTCCATGCGCCTACCGTACGGCGCGGCACTGACATTTAGCGTTGACGGTGGCTTCCCGGGATCCTCGGGGGCTGCGTAGGGTGCGTCGGGTCCGGTTCTTCCGGCACGGCTGGATCACTGACCGAAGCGTCTGCCTGCAGGCGACTTCTCCA